>JBJKOY010000281.1:0-18161 GCA_046706945.1 Ignavibacteriaceae bacterium
CTTGTCCATATATTTCCGTCCACGGCATTATTATAAGAGACATATCCCAAATCGTAAAATTCAAAATCCTTTATATAACCGGGTTTAACGGGTTCATATGTGGAGTCATTTATTCCGGCTGCTGCGGTATTATTCAAATTCTGAGGAAACGACGCAGACAACGCGAAAAGTAAAAAAAATATGAAGATCAATCCTCGTTTCATAATGGTTATTCCGTCATTGCTGTGGTATTGAACATATAAAAAATAATCTCGGAACAAGTAAAATACAAGTTTATTACAAAATAATATATTAATTTAAAAATCATTAAACACAAGTTTTTTCACATTCCAAAATTTCTGAATAGTCAAGAATATTTTTTAAAAAGGGAGTAATATGAATGATTCTTCTTTAACAGAGGATGTAAGTGAAAAAATTCCCGAATCAAAAGCGAAGTTTGACGAGTTCGGTTTTTATTTTATCGGCATATTAATATTAACAGCCCTGTACTTCCTAAGCATTACTCACTTCCTTCTTTTTCACGGCGTGGCCGAAAGTTTCAGCATTGTGATTGCATGCGGGATCTATATGGTCGTTTGGAACTCGCGGCAGTTTATCGATAACGACTATTTTCTGCTTGTGGGTGTTGCTTATTTATTCATTGCCTTTCTTGACCTGCTGCATTTGCTTGCATATAACGGCATGGGGGTTTTCCCCGGGAGGGGGTCTAATTTACCAACTCAGATATGGACGGCATCCAGATATTTGCAGGCCGCAACATTTGTAATCGCTCCTTTATTTATAAAGAGAAAAATAAATATCCGTCTCGTTTATATTTTGTATATTGTCGTTTCTGCCGCAATTGTACTCAGTATTTTTTATTGGAGAAATTTCCCGATTTGTTTCGTCAACGGAATAGGGCTAACGGAATTCAAAATTTACAGCGAATATATAATATCGGCTGCTTTGGGAGCTTCGGTTTATTTGCTTTATTTAAAGAGGTCAGAATTTAACAGAAATATACTCGCGCTTGTCGCCGCATCCATAATTGTTACAATTATTTCTGAAATCTTCTTTACGCTTTATACTACATCATACGGACTTCTGAATACTTTCGGACATATATTTAAAATTATGGGATGCTATTTGCTTTATAAAGCGATAATTCAAACCGGGCTCCGTCATCCGATCGATCTTTTGTTCCACAAACTAAAACAGAGCGAAGAAGCGCTGCAATTGACAAGATATTCAATCGACAGGGCCGAAGATTTAATTATCTGGATACGTCCCGACTGCACGATATCGGATATAAATAATACCACATCCAGAAAATTAGGATATAAGCCGAAGGAACTTTTATCCCGTCCGGTTTCAGGTATAGTTCAGGGCTTAAATCCGGATGTTTTCAAGAATATATGGAATGAAATAAATTCCAAAGGCACATTCACGGTTGAAAATAAAATGAAAATGAAAAACGGAATTGAGTTCGAAACCGAGGCGGAATATAATTATGTCAATTTCGGCAACGAGGAATATTGCTGTACTTTTTTCAGGGATATTACGGAAAGGAAAGCCGTTGAAAACGCATTGCACGAAAGCGAGAGAAGATTCAGAATACTTGCGGATAACGCGCCTGTGCTTATTTGGATGTCGGGGTTAGACAATAAATGCAGCTTTTGCAACAATACGTGGCTGGAATTTACGGGTAGAAATCTGGAAGAAGAACTGGGAGACGGATGGCTCGAAAATATTCATCCCGGCGATATGGAAAAATTCTTAAAAGCCTATTATAAAAATACCGGGCAGAGGGAAGGTTTTTCAATTGAATACAGAATGAAAAGAAAAGACGATCAATATAGATGGATTTCTTTTAACGGCGTTCCCAGGTTTACACCGGAAGGAAATTTTGTGGGATATATAGGTACGGGCCTTGATGTTAACGAACAAAAAATGTACCGGGAACAAATAGAAAATTCGCTGCGGGAAAAAGTCATTCTCTTGAAAGAAATTCATCATAGGGTTAAAAATAATCTCCAAGTCATCTCCAGCCTTTTCAGGCTGCAATCGTTTTACATTAAGGATAAAGATGCTCTTAGTGCTTTTCTAGAAAGCCAGGATAGGGTTAAATCGATGGCCCTGGTGCATGAGAAATTATATCTTTCGCAGAACTTTTCACAGATAAATTTCTCGCAATACATTCACGACCTTATAAGAAGCATACTTTCTTCGTACAGATTTAATTCAAATTCCATAGATTTTGAAATAAATGTTAACGATGTGGAACTGAACGTCGATACCGCCGTAAATTTGGGCCTGATATTGAACGAATTGATCTCAAATATTTTCAAGCACGCATTCCCGGACGGCGTCGGATCTGACGGGGAAAAATGCAGGCTGACAATTTCATTAAAAACGGAAAACGGGAGTTATATGCTGGTAGTAAAGGATAACGGTATCGGTTTCCGGGAAAACTTCGATATCAGCGATTCTGAAACTTTGGGACTGCAGCTTGTCACTTCGCTTGTGGAACAGCAAAAAGGGGAAATTAAATTTTTCAACGATAAAGGAGCAAATTACGTAATAACCTTTCCAAAATAAAAAAAATCTTTAGGAAAAAATAAAATGAGGAATTATCTTTATCGTATTTCCGAAATTATCCAGTGGAATATAAATTAAATGCGCTGTAGTCTTCGTATTAAATATTTTCTGCCGTTTTTTATCGCGTTGCTTTTATTTCCGCTCCGAGCCACGCTTCCGCAAATTAAGCAGCTGCGCTTTGAGCGCGTATCTTCCGAGGAAGGTCCCGCGCAGAGCTTGATAACGGCTATTTTTCAGGACCGCACCGGTTATTTATGGTTCGGTACATACGACGGTTTATACAAGTACAACGGATATACTTTTAAGGTATATAAGAATAGAGCATTTGATACCGCATCGATTTCGGGAAATTATATTCAGGCAATTATTGAAGATCATAAGGGAAATATTTGGATAGGAACACAATCCAGCGGTATTTCGAAATTCGATAAAATATCCGGTAATTTCACCAACTATATGCATGATCCGAGGAATAAAAATTCTCTTATCAGCAACAGGACCTGGGCAATTGCGGAAGATTCAAAAGGATCGATTTGGATAGGCACTTCAGAGGGCCTGGACAGGTTTAATCCTGAAAACGGGAGATTCGAACATTTCCGGAATGATCCGGAGGATCCCTTCAGCTTAAGCAACAATGCAGTAAACGCATTACATGAAGATAACGGCGGGATACTTTGGATCGGTACTTTCGGAAAGGGACTTTGCTTTTTGAATTTAAATAAATTCTACTCCTCAGGCGATAAAAGATTCGGCAGAATAATTTTCCATTACAACAGCGAAGTAGATCCCGGACTTAACAGGATTAAATTTATCCTGGAAAACAAAACAGATTATTTATGGCTGGCAACTTACGGCGGCCTTATAAAATTCAACAGGTTCGATAACAGCTATAAAATATATTTTTTAAAGTCCGCGGATAATATTATCCCGAATCAAAATGCTCTGCTTGCCCTGGCGGAAGATAAAGAGGGGAATATTTGGGCGGGCAGCCACAATTACGGATTGTGCCAGTTTAATAAAGAGTCCGGTTCTTTTTATATATACGGCAAAAACACGGAATCCAAGTTCAGTTTGAATGATGTTTATATCCCTTCATTATATATAGATAAAACCGGTATAATGTGGGTGGGCACCGGGAGGGGTATAAATAAGGTCCTCCCGTACTACAGAAATTTTTTAAACCTCAGCCATGTCCCTTCGGATTCTACGAGCCTGGGCTCTAACGAGGTTAACACTATTTTTGAGGATTCGGACGGCAATATCTGGGTCGGAACATGGGGTGGCGGTTTAAGCAAATACGATAAGAAGAACCATTCCTTTAAGAATTTCACGTACGAAAAAAATAATTCAAACAGCCTGCCCGACAATACGGTTTGGTGCATTAGCGAGTTGCCGCATAAAAATCTATTAATAGGAACTTATTCCGGTCTGACCAAATTCAATTTAAAAACGAAAAAATTTACGCGGAAATATCTGAAGGACGCGCAACTTTCCCATTATAATATTTCAACAATACTGTACGATAAATTCGGGGATTTATGGGTCGGAACTTACGGAGGGGGACTTAACAGGCTGAAAAAAGGGACTAAAAAATTCATTTATTACAAATTCGATCCCAATGACAGGGGAAGCATCAGCGATAATTTCATTACTTCTCTTTACGAAGATAAGAAGGGCACGCTTTGGATAGGTACCCATGCCGGCGGGCTCGATTCATTCGACAGGGATACGGACAGTTTCGTGAATTACCGCTATAATCCCGGAAATAAATTCTCAATTACCAACAACAACATAAGGTGCATAACCGAAGACGGCAAAGGAAACCTGTGGATAGGAACCTGGGGAGGCGGGCTCGACAGGTACGACGAACAAAATCAAAAGTTTTATCATTATACGGAAAAGGAAGGACTTGCCAACAACCTGGTTTTCGGAATTCTTGAAGATTCTACCGGCAATTTGTGGATTGGCACCAATAAAGGATTGTCCGAATTAAATGTTGAAACAGGGAAGTTTACTAATTACCGTCAGGAGGACGGTTTAGGCAGCGAGCAGTTCAGTTACGGATATTTAAAATCCAGCGACGGATTAATGTACTTCGGGGGGACGAACGGTCTTACCGTATTTAATCCGCGTAATTTGAAAACAAACGAAAATATTCCCCCGGTGGTAATTACCTCGTTTAAGAAATACAACAGCGAAATAAATTTTAAGGAAGAAATTCTGAATGACAAAATGATCTCGCTTGAGTATCTCAATAACGAATTTACAATAGGATTTGCCGCCCTGGATTATACCAGTCCTTCAAAGAATAATTATGCCTTTAAACTGGAAGGATACGATAAATACTGGACTTACTCGCAAAATGTTCATTCCGCGCATTACACTAATTTAAAGCCGGGTATATACAATTTCCACGTGAGAGCATCCAATAACGACAATGTCTGGAATGATCAAGGAGCCAGTATATTAATCCGTGTTATCCCCCCGTTTTGGGATACGCTATGGTTTAAAGTAACCGTTGTTATTTTGCTTCTGCTGATAATTTATCTGGCCTACAGGTTAAGAATAAAAAGCATAGCAACACGGAACGAGATGCTGGAAGAGCTCGTCGGGAAAAGGACTAAAGAACTTGAATCCGAAATCTTCGTCAGGAAAAAAGCGGAAGAAGCGGTCAGGCAGTCGGAGGAAAAATTAAAAATATTAAATGCGAATAAGGATAAGTTCTTTTCGATAATTTCGCACGATCTTAAGAGTCCTTTCTTCTCTTTGCTGGGCTACGGTTCGATACTTGAAAGCGATTTTGAAAATTTCTCGGAACAAGAAACGAAAGAAATTATAACCAACATGAATTCGGTAATCAGGAAATTATCGGATTTAACTGAGAACCTGCTGCAGTGGGCGAAAGTTCAAACCGGCAAGATAGGATTTTCACCTCAAAATGTAGAATTGGAAAAACTGATCGAGAAACCGCTGTCCCTGCTGATGCTCAGCGCAGCAGACAAGAAAATAAATCTCATAAATAACGTTAACTCCGATTGCCGGGTAAATGTTGACGTAAATATGATGAGCTCGGTTATCCAGAACCTGATTACAAATGCGATAAAATTCTCCAAACCCTACGGTAAGATAGAAATAAGCTGCGCTAAAAACGGGAGGTTTGTCGAGATTACCGTTAAAGACGACGGCGTGGGCATAAGCGAAGAGAACCTGGGAAAACTTTTTAAGATTGAGGAGCATTATACCACAAAGGGAACAAAAGATGAAACCGGCAGCGGTTTGGGTTTGATTTTATGCAAGGAATTTGTGGAAAAAAACGGCGGGGAGATCAGAGTGGAAAGCGAAGAGGGGAAAGGAACTGCTTTCAGGATTACGATGCCGTTTGCGTTTTAGATTATCGTTATGCATTTCCGGGTAGGTTAATATTTTTTATTTTTCGAATCAGGCATAGTCGAATTAAAAATTATAGGTGAAAATGAACGACAGAAAATCAGTATCCATGTGGATAAAGCACCTGCGGGACGAAATAGACGCCGCATATTTGTACCGAGTACTTGCCGGCCAAATAGACGATGAAAAAAGAAAGGATATTTATTTAAAATTAGCGGGTGTTGAAGACAGGCATATCGCAATTTGGAAGGAAATGATCGAAAGTAAAGACATCGACGTTTCCGGGGTCAAACGGTCGCTTAAGGCCCGCTTAATGGCTTGGGCATCCGGACGATTCGGTCCATGGATTTTAGCGAAAGCCCTAATGAATGAAGAAGCTGCGGAAGTTAAATCCTATATGGGATTATACAATACCTCCGAGGATAAATCGACCAAATCGATAGCATTAAGACTTGCAAAAGATTCGGCACAGCATGCCGGGAAACTTATGGATATAAAAGGAACTCAGGATGAGCCGTGGCACCGATCCGAATCCGGCGGGTTGTTGAGGAACGTCGTATACGGTTTTAACGACGGCCTGACCGCTAATTTCGGGTTAATTGCCGGGGTAATCGGAGCAAGCGTGGCGCCGCACATAATATTGATATCGGGCATTTCGGGTATGATCGCCGATTCTCTTTCCATGGGAGCCTCCGGATATCTTGCGGCCGTGAGCGAAAAAGAAGTATACGACCATGAACGGCAAATGGAACATGAAGAAATTTTGATGATGCCGGAACTGGAAACCGAGGAGCTGGCTTTAATCTACGAATCAAAAGGAATGGATAAAGATGAGGCTAAAGCATTGGCCGCGGAAAAAATGAAGGACCCGGAATCGGTGCTTGAAGAAAAAGTACGCGAAGAACTCGGCATTGGAGAACAAAATATTAAACCGTTTAAAGAGGGATGGATTACCGGTACGGCAACCGCGGTGGGGGCAATTATTCCGGTTTTTCCTTTTTTCTTTATGAGCGGAAGCGCCGCCGTTTGGACATCGTTTATAATTGCCATGACGGCGCACTTCGGGGTAGGCGCCGCGCGCAGCTTCTTTACGGGTAGAAGTATTTTCAGAAGCGGTTTCGATATGTTCGTGGTAGGATTCGGAATAGCTGCGATAGGTTATTTCATAGGCGAATTTATTGCCGGTATAATATAATTGAATCCGGATGCCGGAAAAAAACAATCTTCCCCCGTAAAATTTACATCGGACGGATATAATATTTCATGTAAATATTTCCCTTCATAATTCCGGCTAAATACCAATTTATGAGACCTTTACGGGGAAAAACGTGAAAAATATCGACAAATCTTATTCTGCCGGCCAATGCTGCCTGATAATTCAAATTTCAGGCATTTTCTATCGAACTCCAGGCACTTTAAATTAACCTAAGCCGTGAAATCTTTTCTAATTGGGGCATTTCCCGGTCTGCTAATTATGGCATGATTTTATATGTTTTATTTTTGAAATTTTTTCGCGGATAAAAGATAAACAGATAAACTAATTATAAAGGTGCGTCATGAAAAGATCTCTCCTATTACTCTTAGCTGCTTTAATGATTTCATTGACAGGGAAAA
The DNA here is from genome assembly GCA_046706945.1 of Ignavibacteriaceae bacterium. Taxonomy (GTDB): domain Bacteria; phylum Bacteroidota; class Ignavibacteria; order Ignavibacteriales; family Ignavibacteriaceae; genus FEN-1297. The sequence continues at coordinate 7,579 of JBJKOY010000281.1, forward strand.
ATTTATTAGCTCAGCCTTCGGCTCCTACAAATTTAACCGCTACACTCCAAAAGTGGGACGGTTTTTCATTTGTTAAGCTGCAGTGGAAATATTCCGGAATGACTATGCTCAGGAAGGATAAGATATTCTTTAACATATACAGGAAAGACGGCGCTATTTCAGACACCGGAGCTTTCCGGCTGAAATATTCGCACGTTATTATGGATGACTGGCTGGACATGTTGACCGGCGGTGCGTTCTGGTACGATAAGGATATTCAGAGAGGAGAAACATATTCTTATTACGTCAAAGCGGTGAATTTTAACGGCGAAAGCCCCGCTTCCGATACCGCCCAAATATCCATAGATTCGTTAATAGCTAAAGCTACGATTACCGGTACCCTTACAAGCGCTAAAGATAACAGTCCCATTATTAACGGCAGAGTATCGCTTATACCTGTTTTCGGCTGGCAGATTAGAACTGCACGCACGGATTCCAGCGGTAATTTTGCTTTTCATGTTGCCGCCGGCAGTTATATTGTTCTTGCTGACGCGCCTGGTTATTTCGGAGAATATTATGACAACGCATTCAATATATTTAATGCTACCAAAATTAATCTGGCCGCATCCGACAGCATGAATATCAATATTTCGCTTAAACCCAAAGCCGTTCCGCAAAAATATATGTTAAGCGGTACGGTGAAAGACTCTCTCGGGAATCCGGTAAAAGCCAGGGTGGAAGTATTCAGCGTGATATTCAATTCTTTCACCTACAGGTATTTCACCGGCGTAACGGACAGCGCGGGCGATTACTCGGTTCCGGTAAGGAACGGTGATACGGTTGTAGTTTTTGCCCACCCGATGAATAAAGATTATTATTCTCAATTTTACAACGGTAAAACAAACTTCCTTGATGCCGACAGAATCGGTATTTCAGGCGATGTAAGCAATATCGATTTTATATTACAGCATAAAACGGCATACAATAACGGTATCAGCGGCGTAGTTATGAACTCCGACAGCGCCGGTGTACCTTCGATTGTTCTTGCAATAAGATTAGGGCTGCCGCTGAACGAACACAAACGATACACCGTTGTAAGCGACTCCCTGGGGGCTTACAGCTTCTCTAATCTTACCCCGGGTAATTATATCCTGCTGGCAATTCCGCAGGACGGGTATAAACCTACATTCTTTACGTACGACGGAACGCAGACTCTGCGCTGGAAAAATGCCGACTCGGTCGTTGTCACCGCTTCATCCATGGTTTCCGGAATCAACTTTACCGTATCCGCTCTGCCGGATTCCGGCGCTGCTTCGGTTGACGGCGTTGTAAGCGATAATAACGGAAAACCGCTTGCCGGAGCAATCGTATCGGCTTACGACCAAAACCAGCAGGTTTATTCTTTCGGAATTACGGATCAAAACGGCAAGTATACTATAACCGGATTAGTTCCGGGCAGTTATTCAATCAGTTCGGATTTGTTCGGATACTCTTCAAGCTCGACAAGTACCACCTCTCTTGATTATAATGCTACTCCGAGTACAACTGAATCGTTTACCATGACGCCGGATAACGTAACTTCGGTGGAAAAAAATAACAGCGGCGTTATTTCCGATTTCAGCCTCGAGCAGAATTATCCTAACCCGTTTAATCCGACTACGATAATAAGTTATTCGCTTCCCTTCACAAGTAAAGTTGTTCTTAAGGTATATAACTTACTCGGTCAGGAAGTAGCATCATTGATAAATTCCCAGCAAACAGCCGGAGTTCATCAAGTAGTATTCGACGGAAGCAACCTTTCCAGCGGTGTTTATTTTTACCATATTCAGGCAGGGAACTTCAGCGCTACCAAAAAATTAATTTTAATGAAGTAGTGCCCGTATGAAATATGCTGTGTTAACTCCATAAAAAACGCCGGCCGGTATTAATTAGTAATTCCGGCCGGCATTTTTATCGACCTGTCTCTCTAAACCTTAATTCTCGTTAAAATCTAATTAAAATCATAATTATCCTGCATACTTATTCCTTGGGAATTAATTTTCACATCATTTATTTCTCATTTTTTATTAAATTTAGCCGGCAAAATATTAAGAAAGGGCAATAAAGGTTATTGAGATGATAGTTATTCTTAACCCCAATACCGATGAGAATTCCGAAGAATTCAAGGAAACATGGAATTATTTAAATAATCTCGATAATATAAGAACTCAAAAACATATGGTCGAAGGAAAGTTTCAGCGTCTGACAGAAATATATTTATTCGGAGATACGGCCGCTTTGAATAAAGAGGCAATTGAAGCGCTGCCCGCGGTGGATAGAGTGGTGCGTGTTTCCCAGGAATACAGGATCCTGGGCAGGCATAAAGACAATAAACGATCCACCGGATTCGACTACAACGGGGTTCATTTTGATCAGGATAATTTAAATATATTTGCGGGACTCTGCGCAGTAGATACAAAAGAACACGTTGAAAGGATGATGAAAGCATTAAAGGAAAACGGCCAGGTCTGCACCAGGATGGGAGCATATAAACCAAGGACGAACCCATACTCATTCCAGGGACACGGTAAAACTTGTCTGCCTTATGTTTTCGAACTTGCAGGAAAGTATTCGATAAAGATAATTGCAATGGAAATTACGCATGAAAGCCACGTAGATGAAATAGACAATGCATTGGAAAAAATGGGCAGACCTACCGGCGTAATGCTTCAGATAGGCACCAGGAATATCCAGAATTTCGAGCTGTTAAAAGTGATAGGGAGGCAGAACGAGTATCCGATTTTATTAAAACGCGGTTTCGGCATAACATTGAACGAATCATTGAACGCCGCGGAATACCTTGCCAGCGAGGGCAACGCAAACGTGGTGTTTTGCCTGAGGGGAATGAAGACGTCTTTTTCCGATCCGCACCGGAATTTGGTGGATTTCAGTTTTGTCCCCGTTATTAAAAGACTGACCAGGATGCCTGTATGTATAGATCCTTCTCATTCCGTCGGTTCGAGGGAGGCGGATCCGCACGGTCTGCTTGACGTATTTCATGCAGCCGCGCAGGGCGTTATTGCGGGAGCGAACATGGTGCTTGTCGATTTTCATCCCAACCCAGTAAAAGCCCTTGTCGACGGTCCCCAGGCGCTGCTTGTTGAAGAACTTCCCAGGTTTTTGGAAGACATGCAAATTGCGAGGGAAGCTTATGAAAAAAGATTAAAACTGCTCGAAAAGTACAAAGTTAAGGTCTCATAATTAAAATTATTTTTTAAAGATTAACCTTTCGCGCATTCCGGCGGAAGGTTTTTTTATTTTATATTGAATCTTTTTTCGCTGATCCTTATCTAACCAGCCGGTAGAAATAAACGATTTTTTTATAAAACGGAGCTTGAATTGAAAAGATTATTTACTTTATTTGCCGCGGTTTCTCTTCTGTGGCTTTTTGGATGCAGCAACCAGGCCAAGACGAACGATCTCAAATGGTACGATAATCTTCAAACGGCTGTTGATGTTGCCCAAAAAACCGGCCGTCCGATCTTTGTGGATTTTACGGGATCCGATTGGTGCATTTGGTGCAAGAGACTGAATGCCGAAGTATTTTCACAGGAAGAATTTATAGATTACGCAAAGAGTAATCTCGTTCTCGTAAAGATCGATTTCCCCCAGAATATTCCCCAGACGCAGGCTACGAAATATTATAACAACCAGCTTGCGCAAAGATTCGGAGTTAAAGGATTCCCTACTATAGTACTGCTTAAGAGCGACGGTACGCCTGTTGCCGTAACCGGGTACCAGTACGGGGGCGCGGCAGCTTATGTACAGCATATAAAGTCGCTGCTTTAAAATATATTCGCCTTATTCGGCCTGTGAGCAGATTTTCGTAACAGCAATCATCTAAAAATTATATGAGACATTGCGGCCCGGCGTCTAATTTTATCTTCCGTTAAACTCAAAGACGCTAGGTATTTAGGTCACTTCTTAAAAACCTCCCGGAAGAAATCAGAAGTAAAAAATAACCACTTCATTAATCTTACTGCTTTTTTAGCCTTTCAAAATATTTATATTTGTGTTTGAGTTAAAAATTTCAGAGTAAAAAAAGGGGCAATCATGAAAACCAAATCTTCTCCGGTAATCTTAATATTATTTATTCTCCTTGCTTCGCTGAATTCAAAAGCCCAGAATTTAAATAATCTTGAAGAAATGATAGGATCGGCTTTTGCGGAGAACAGCTCATATTCCGTACTCGAAAGAATTTGCGACGAAGCGGGCGGCAGGTTCTTCGGTACAGCCGAAAATGAAAAAGCAATCGATATCCTAACGTCTGAATTAAAGCATATAGGTTGCACCGTAAGGCGCGAAGATTTTAAAATTCCCGGATGGATAAGAGGAAACGACGAAGTTACTTTGCAAGAACCGGCTTACTTGAAATTAAGCGCCGTAGCGCTCGGTTATGTGGAAAAAAGTCCGGAGTTTTCAGCCCCGGTTGTTTTTGCGTCCTACGGGTTTGACGGCGACTACGAAAATATTGATGCCGGGGATAAGATTGTACTGGTGACGCAGGAACCGCCTCCGGGAAAAGAAGGATTAATGCGTTACGAAATGATAGATATTGCCGCCGCTCATAACGCAAAGGCGATTTTATTTATTAACGACAGGAAAGAATCCACCAACCTTGCGGGGGCCGGAAATTTTAACGGTACTGCCGCCAAAATTCCGGCTTACAGCTTGACCTACGAGGAGGGGAAAAGACTGGAAAGGCTCATTGAAAGAAATATTCCAGTCCGTGTTGAAATTAATACGAAATCGTTTTGTAAAGAGGTAGGTACCGCAAATGTTGCCGTCACTTTCAAAGGCGAAAAAGAGGACAAGCTGGTGATCGGCGCACATCTGGACGCATGGGATGTAGGTCAAGGTGCAATAGACAACGGTGCGGGGGCGGCGGTTCTATTTGACGTTGCCAGGCTGATTAATAAATATAATCCGCATAATTATTACACGGTTGAACTAGTATGGTTCAACGGGGAGGAACTCGGTCTGTGGGGTTCGAAAAAATATATGGAGATGCACAAGGACGATAAAATAATCGCAATGATTAATATGGACATGCCGGGATCGCCGTCCGGATTTAACGTTATGGGATTCGACGAGTATTCCGATATTTTCGGAAAAATTAAAAACGATTTGAAAGGCTTCAACCTGAACGAAGGTATTGTCAGCGTACCCTATACCAACAGCGACCATATGTACTTTATGTTTGAGGGTATTCCGGTATTTTCCGTAATGTCGCATCTTGACGAAGAAATGTACAAATTCTATCACGATAAAGGCGATTCATTCGACAAAGTAAATATTAAATATCTCTCTGAAATGGCCGCGGTAGTAAGCGTAACCGCAGCTGCGCTTGCAAACGACAGAGATATAAATTACGCCAGGAAAAGCGAAGAGGAGATGATCTCGATTTTTAAAAAATTTCATCTCGATAATAAACTGAAGCGTCAAGGCGAATGGATATATAAAAACGATTAAAACAAATTCGGAATTTCGTTAATTTTTACTAACTTAATGCGTAAATAACTTGTAATATTGATGAAATTATCCGTTTGATATTTCTAAATGTTTTTATAGGGTCTAATTCAGACGAATAAAAAGGATTTTATTTTTGGAAGAGATTTTTAAATACCTGGGCCGCAAGGCAGGGCAAAAATTCAGGAAAGGGAAGTGGGTATACAAATCGCTCCTCGGTTCCGAGGAAGAAGCAGTACAGGCCGAATATTATATCGGCAGGGAAATATCGGCCGAAATAAAAAAACAAAACACCGTCGACCCGAATCCGGAAATAAAAGAACTGCTGAATAATATCGGGACAAAATTAACAGGCAGGTTAACGAACAAATACCGTAAATTCTTCTTCGATTCACTGGTCTCCTCGGATGTTAATGCTTTCGCGCTTCCCGGGGGATTCATTTACACCACAAGCGCGATCTTAAAATTAAGCGAATATAACGAGAATGAAATAGCATTCGTTCTGGGACATGAAATAGGGCATGTGGTAAAATGGCATATATTTAACAGGACGATTGCCAATTCTTCTCTAAATTTCTTTTCGATGGTCAGCAAGCCCGCCGGACTGTTAAGCAGCGTTGCCGTAAGGACCATTAACAGCCTTATGCAGAACAGTTACAGCCGCGATCAGGAACTTGAAGCCGATAATTTCGGAACGAAATTAATGTATGCTGCGGGGTTCGATCCTAACTCGGCAGTTACCTTACTACAAAAGCTCGGTGAAACTCAAAAAGCTAACCCAGGTATCTTTAATTATTTTTCCACGCACCCGGTTATGAGAGACAGGATCAGCCAGATTGAAATTCTGGTAAGAAAAAGACTAAAATAATTTCGACTTTTATAATTTCAACAAACGCACCACTTCATGAACCAGCACGGCGGTTATTCCCCATATTACCCCTTCGTCTGTTTTGTAGACAAGGATACGGCTTTTTCTTCCGCCCCAGGGCTTTGAATACCTTTCCGGAAGTTTCAAGTCCCTTACCGGCAGTGTTTCTATTTTAACCCCGTTTTTGTCTATTTCGGTCGGGTGAACTTCAAGCCTTACATAATATTCTTCGGGCTTTCTATTCTCGAAAAAAGAAACCGGTATAAAAAATACTTTCTCAACTTCATTTTTATCAAATAGGATTTCCGCGGGTGAGCTTATTTCGATCGTACCTATAAAAGAATCCACAGTAACGCCCATGGGCCCGACCAGCGTATCCAGTATTCCGGTGATCTTTATTTTCCCGGGGTCTATGCCTATTTCCTCCGCCGTTTCCCTTACTGCGGTATCCTTATAGCCGGAATCGTGCTCCGGATTGAACTCGCCTCCGGGGAAACATACTTCTCCGCCTTGCCTTATAGATGCGGCTCTTTTTTCGAATAAAAAATTATATTCCCCGTCCAGCAGCACCAGCGGTATAAGCACGGCGGAATTTAAATATTCGTCTTTCCGCAATATTCCCGGCACTTTCGGGAGGTTTTTCTCTAATTTAAATAAATCGTTCCGGTCCATAACTGCCGTTAATTTTTAAAACAAATTTAGTAAAAGAATATATGATTCCGGTTATCTTGCATCAAAATTTGTTTTGCCGCCGGATAATTCTATATAAAAAATTATATGCGTAAATTAGCAGTATATTTAAACAAACACAGGACAAAATATGTCGGATACACAAAATCTGCTTGAGAAAACTCCAAAAGAGTTTGTGAAATTTTTAAGAAGAAACAATATCCGGAAGTTTTATTTCGCGTACGATAAAAAGAATAAAAAGGTCTTTAGTTCCCACAAGGAACTCAAAGAAATTTCCCGTTTTTTCGACTCGGACAAAAGAGACTTTAATTTTCACGAAGGTATGTTTTTCCGGTTGACCGAAAAATACGATACTCTCCAGGGTGCTTTTATTCACCGCACGAACAGGGGACAGGCTGCCGGCGGCGTGCGTTACTGGAGCTATGATAATATGGAAGATTATTTCCGGGACGGAATGCGCCTTGCAAAAGGAATGACCCATAAGAACGCTCTAGCCGGTTTATGGTGGGGCGGCGGAAAAGGAGTGATGGCGCACAATACGGATTACCCTAAAAAAAATAAGAATATCCGTGCATATCTTTATAAAGAATACGGAAGACTCATGTCATCTTTAAACGGCTGTTATGTGACGGCAGAAGATGTCGGAACAAACGTAACGGACATGGCAAACATATTCTCGACAACAAGGTTTACTACATGCATTCCCGAAGAGCTTGGAGGCAGCGGAAATCCGTCTGTTCCCACCGCCAGGGGCGTGGTAGCCGGAATGGAGGCCGCCGCCGCGCTTGTTCTTAACGGGACATTGGAAGGGAAAACAGTTGCAATCCAGGGAGCGGGTAACGTGGGGAGACCTCTGGTGAAATACCTGTTTGAAAAGAAAGTAAAAAAGATAATTGTCTGCGATATCTTCCGGGAGAATATAGACATACTTAAGAAACTGTACGGAAGCAAAAAACTTGAAGCATTCGTATGCGGGATCGGCGACACTTCGATATTCGGCGAAGACTGCGATATAATTTCGCCCTGCGCCACAGGCGCCGTAATCAACCCGGATACAATTTCAAAGATCAAGGCAAAGATCGTCTGCGGCGCAGCCAATAACCAGCTGGAAGATCCCGAAAGAGACGGCAGGTTGCTGCACAGAAAGCATATTACATACGTCCCCGATTTTCTTACGAACAGGATGGGAATAGTTACCTGCGCCAACGAACAGTACGGATATATTAATAGCGATCCTTTTATAGAGATGCACCTTGATAAAAACTGGAAGTACTCGGTTTATAATACCGCGCTTGAAGTATTAAGGGAATCGAATAAAAAGAATGTTCCCTCGGCAAAGGTTGCGGTAGAACTGGCGGACAAACTTTCCAGAATAAATCATCCGGTTTTCGGCCACCGCGGAGAACAAATAATTAAATCCCTGGTGGAGAACAACTGGCATAAAAAATAAACTCGTTCCTTATTTCGGATGATAGAGATAGAAGTACAAAAAAAATTTATTATCGGGGTAATTTCCGATACGCACGGATTAATGAGGCCGGAAATAAAGAATATTTTTAAGAATGCAAATCTGATCATACACGCCGGAGATATCGGAGATGCCGGTATCATTAAAGCACTTTCGGAAATCGCCCCGGTACTCCCGGTCAAGGGGAATATTGACATAGGCGACGGATTAGATAAACTCCCGTCCGAACAAACATTAAGGATAGGTATTTTCCGTATTACGGTGGTTCATAACATCATGGATGCGGACTTAAAAGCCGTCGGCAGCAACGAAGTCTTAATATTCGGCCATTCGCATAAACCTTCAATCGAAAACAGGAACAAAGCCGTTCTTTTTAATCCCGGGAGTGCGGGAAGGAAAAGATTCTCGCTTCCTGTTTCAGCAGGCATAATTGCAATAACTCCCAAGAAAATTAGAACGGAAATAATTTATCTTTAAATATGATTTAATTTTCTCAAACCGATATGTTTTCCACCTGCTCGGCTTTGAAGGGGAAATCGAAGAAATAATGGAATTCATCCTCTCCCTTAATTTTATCTTTTGTCAGAAAGTATTTTTCCGGGTTTTCCTCGCCTTTATTTTTTTTAACCAAAAGATAAAGTCCTTCTTCGTATAATTCTTTTCTGAGCCTGATTTTTTTATGAGTTACCAGGTATGCCATATCGAGCGATACTTTCCTGGAATAATTATCTAGGTCCTTTCTTAAATAAACTATTCGCATACTCTATGCCTGTGAAAATATTTATAAAATTGAAGTCCTAAATTAAAAAAAATTTATAATCGAAAGGCAGCTTCGGCTATATTTTTATCCGTTAAAATAAAAGGTTAAATGATATCCCGCTTGACCTGTCGTTAAAGTACGGGGAGATGTTCAGCTCTACATTGCTGCCTTTTGAATTCGAATCTTTATTATTTATGACCGGGTGCGAAATTAATTCGCCGAAAGAGTACCCCAGAAAAATCGCCAACGGGTAATCGCTGTACCAGTGAATTCCCGTATTTACCATGCTAATTCCGAGCAGTACCTCAAGCGAATAACTTACGGGTTTTATCCATTTGAACTCGGGGTAATTCTCCGCAATTACAATAAAAGCGGCCAGGGATGTAGTCATATGGCCTGAAGGAAAGGCATCATAAGCGGGAACATGTTTAAGATAGTCTATCTGGTTCGGGAAAAACCGCCAGTCGCCTGCGGGTTTGGTGGATACGAACGGACTTTCCCTGCCGGTAATATGCTTCAGCAGCTGGACAACGGCGCCGCTTGCAAGCACGGCCTCAACAATCTCGCTTGCCGTTCTTAAAGCCCTACGGTTGCCGGTAATGAAACCGAACACTGCGAACCCGCCCGCGAGTCCGAATTGAGAACTGCCGTCGCCGATTTTAACAATAATATCGCTCCATCTTTTATTAAAAGAATTTCTTGTGTAGAATTTGTGGGCTTCTTTCCAAGTGGCGTTATCGGTTAGTATAAGTCCGGCAGTAGCTGCCGAGATTCCCAAGAAGATCGGTATATTGGACGTAGTAATTTCTTTGTTGTAGAAGCCGACCATATCGCCTGGAAGATTCGTAATCATACTATACCATTTAGGGAGGTAATACGCACCGCTTGTATCCTGGTATCCGGAAGATTGCGATGTTAAAGTACCGGCCGAACTGCCGGAGGAATCCGACTTGGCGGAATTATTTATTTTCGCGGATATACCGCCGTACTTTTTCCGGGAGGAACCGCCCTTATTCCCCGGGAATACCGATATACCGAATGCAATAATAATTATGAAAGTTTTAATTAGCACCTCAAACCTGAGAGAATTATAGTCCAAATATATTGTTTTTTAATATATTTAAACATGAAATCTTCCGCAATAAATCTGTATTTGTGATGATGAGAACCTACAATTTTAATAATAGTTCCATATACATAACTATTTTTTTAATTTAAGCCGGAGGCCGGATTGAAAATTTTGGCGTTGGAAAAAGAGATCGGGGATCTACCCGAGGAAGCCTTTACCCCTTATTTAAAGAATGAAGCGC
>JBJKOY010000282.1:0-11691 GCA_046706945.1 Ignavibacteriaceae bacterium
ATGGATTCCGGCGCCGCAGTTACATTGCCGGTGACGGTAACGTTTGCCGTACTGTCTAGCGGCCAGGTAGCTGTTGCCGATTGGCCGAATAGGAATCCGGCCGCGGCCAGTACCAGAGGAACCCCGATAAAAATTGAACTTAGAAATCTTTTCATTTTTCCTCCTTGGATATATTAATTTTAAAGGAAACAACTAAATATTTCTTATTTCATAAGGACTAATTTCCTAACTATCGATACGCTTCCGGCCTGCAAACGGTAGAAGTAAACTCCGCTCGAAAGCGAAGCGCCGTTAAACGTAACTTCATGCAAACCTGCATTCTGCTGCCCCTGGAACAATGTGGCGACTTCCTGCCCGATAATATTATAGACTTTCAGCGTCACATAACCCGCCTTCGCGATCGAATATTTAATTTCCGTCGTCGGGTTGAACGGGTTCGGGTAATTCTGACTTAAAGAGTAACTTGCCGGAACGTTGCCGGACGATTTGGCTACGGCGCTCGTTCCGGGGTCTTTCCCGGTTGCCAGCCAAGTATCGATCCTGTTATGTTCGGTAGTTTCCTGTGCTTTCCATTGCGCATACTGGGTCGGCCACCAGTGATATAAATCTCCGAGCGGGAAACCGCCCATCGCAGCCGTTTTCAGAGTGTCGTTTGCATAAGCCATATTCTCAGGCATCGGCCATATTTGTGCGACGTCGCTGTCCGGCTCAAATGCCCAGTTGACATTCGAATTATCGTACCACTTGTGATACATGTACTGTTCGGTGGAATCCAAATTAAGCGGCGCGTATACAAAACGCGGATCCATTCCGTCGTACAGGTTCGCCTTGTTCATATACGGAAATATTTTATTTCCGTTCGCATCGGTCGTATCAAAGAACATAAGAGTCCTGGGACCCAGCATCGGCTGCGGTACGGGTATTTGATTGTCTTCCCTGTTCATGTGCAGACTTTTACTGTAAGGGTTATTCTGCATCCAGTTAACTAGCCAGGATTGAGTATCGTAGGCATTATTAGCAAATAATATTCGCCTGTCCTGATCCGTAAACGGTACGGAAAAACCGAAACGCGCTACGCTGTCAATCGCTAAAGTTGCTCCCAAAGCTCCCGCGGTATCCTGAACCGGAATACTGCCGAACATGTAAGCGTTAACAAAAAGCGAATTGGTTACATTCATTTTATACCACCATGTCGATTCAAACGAATACATTACGACGTTATAAAAGGTACAATGGTTGAAAAACACGTTATCGCCGTACTCAGCGCCCTCCTGCATGTAGACGTACCCAATGTTCGCGAACGTGCAGTTTTCAAAGGAAACGGAATCCGCATGAAGTCCCGCGCTTGAATAGCGGAATGACAGGGCCCTTCCGTAATACCTGAAATGCGGATCCGTACAGTTTCTGAAATAACAATTATTAAACACGCCTACAAAATGAGTTGAATATATTTCCACGGCACCGCTGCCGTCGGCGCCAATCTCCGAGTAATCGAATATGCAGTTATCGAATTCGGCGCGTCCCCCGATACCGCCAACGGTCGCGCTCGAATCTCCGACCCTTATAGACGAACTTACCTGGGCGCCGTCTACGCTGGCGTATAACAGCCAGATGTTCTTCATTATAATATTCCCTGGAACGTCGAATAAATAGGTCTTCGTAGGGGCGGTGCTGGCCGTCCATGCGATCATCGGCGGAGCATCGTTTTGAGTGTTCCCCGCTTTGTTAGCATCTATTTCAAGTACTTGGCCGGCCGGAGTAGTAACGGAACCGCTAAGTATATAAAGGCCGTACGGGCTTAATTTGAAGACAACATTGGAAAGATTCCCCCCTGCGGTTACAACCGAATCTATGGCATTATTAAGAGTACCTTCGGTACCGCCCGTTGAAACAAAGTCCGGCACGTACACTGTATCCTTTTGTGCATACAGAGTTGCGCACGCAAAAGCCAAGAACATGAACAAAGTTAAAAAATGCTTCATATTATTACCTCCTTAAGTAATCCTTTCATTTATTATTTAGAAATAAGTTAAGAATATCCTGCAATAGGATTCTATAACATACTTTTTATTTCATAAGCACAAATTCTTTTGTGATTGAAACTCTTTCGAACCTAAGCCGGCAAAGGTAAAATTAAATCCCGCCGGGAAATTTTTTACTTTCGAATACGGATTCGTATTTTCCTGCGGTTCCGCTTCAATACCGTGCACGGCGCCGGCAGGCGTATTTACGCCGCCCGTCAGTATATTTAAAATGTAAGGCCGCAATTTGAAAACAACTCTGGAAAGATTCCCCCCGGAATGTATAACCGGATCAACGGCATTGATGGGATTGCCTTCCTTGCCGCCCGCAGCGGCAGAGTCCGGTACTCTTACCGTATTTTTCTGCAAGTAAAGGAAAGCAGATGTCGTCAATTTGAAAATAGAAAACGTAAATGAAAACTTCATATTTGATTTTTAATATCTAAATGTCACTCTGATTGAATCACATATTTACAATCTGTATCTTATTCCCAGATCGGCCGTAAGACCGTAGTTTTGCTCGTTCGTAAAGCCTCCGATCGAAATTTGGGCGGATGTATTGTCTTCGCTGTTCAGGTTGTTTATATCCGTATAAATCTCAAGACCTTTCCACGGCAGTTCCTGCCTTGCGGAAAAATCGATTCTGAAATAATTCCTGGTAAAGCCGTCCTGTTCCGCGAAAGCGCCTACGTAACTGACCGAATTTCCCTGGAACACAAACGATACCCAAGCTGAAAAGCCCTGATAATCGTAGCCGAGCGAGGCGTTCATTATATCGTTGGGCTGATCCACCAGGCGGCCGGTCCGCGTGCTGTCGAGAACCTGCGTGATGATTGTCCTGGGAGGTATAAGGTGCGTTCTGCTGTCTCTCCAGGGATAAGTGGCTTGTGAATGAATTTTTGTATAATTTAATCCGAATATTAATCCGTTAAAAGGAGCAGGCAGGTACCAGAACCTTGTCTGGAAATCAAATTCAATACCTTTAACATAAGCAAGGTAGGGACTGTTTAAGAACGTATAAAATTCGGCCTTTGGGTTCGGGGTCTTGCCGCCGATACTCAAATCTTGGTAGGTCTCAAGTCCCGCAGGCGCCGTCGAGTAAAGGGCATACTGTGTAGCGAATGTAAAATCTTTTATGGTTTTATAAAATCCGTCTATTGTCAGCAGGCCGATATCGTTATTATGCAGGGTAAATATTAAATCGTGGTTGTATGCATGCGCGGGAACAAGTTTGGGATTTCCGCCCCATACATTATTGCCGGTATAGTCCATATTAAAATGAGGCGAAAGCTCGGAGTATGCCGGACGGGATAGAGTCTGAGTATATGCATAGCGTACGTCAAGCCAGTCGGTAAGCGTATATTTTGCCTGTATCATCGGCAGCCAGTAATGGTTCTGCGGGTAGGCTGTAACTGCGAATGCCGTATCGGTCGAGGGATCCCTGCCGTCCCTTAGATTATATGCCTGGAACAAAGATTTGTCCTGCTCGTAACGGGCTCCTCCCACTACCATCAGGTCACCGAGATTGAATTGAGCCATCAGGTACCCGGCATAGTATCTTTCGACGTATTTATATGTATTGGCTAACTGCTGGAAAGGACCGTCCGTCCAGCCTCCTGCGTTTACACCCGAGGAATGTACCGCGTTGAAATCCGGGACGCTGGATATGTAGTTGGCTACGTTGGTCAATAAACCCGGATTTGCAACCCAGAGCATGCTGCCGAACCGGTTGCCGAGGAAACTGTCGTACAGCTTGCTGTCTGAATTAGTAAAACTTGCCGCGGTGAATTGGGCCTGGCTGGAATCGTAAGCCAGTGACGGGAAATTGCCGCGGATACCGTTGATCATTAGATTGGTAATAGGCGAACCTCCTTTTACGGTTGCAAAAGGCGTGTTCTGGTTATTGTTGTGAAGGTTGTAGCGGTACTCGCCTCCGAACTTAAAGAAACCGGATAAATACGATCCGACGTTCAGCGGGATCTTGAAATCGCCTTTATACGTTTGATCGTTCTCTTTATAGTCCGTGCTGAAGAGAGATATATTCTGCAGATAAGTGTTGGCGACGCCTCCGTATCTTATTAAATATGTCAGTTGATCCGGCGGTGTATTGTCTACCGCTTTATTGACGCCTCTGGTCTGCGTGAACGAAACCTGCGGTTCATACGGCAGGCTGTTCCTGGAATAATTATTGGCCGCAATAAGATCCATTGACATAAATCCGAAATCGTTCGTGAATTCCAGCGTATTAACGCCCAGGTCTACCGTGTTGTCTCCCTGCTGGTATGTAAAACTAAGATCGCCGTTCTGGTAGTTATAGCCTGTCCTGTAATCGTTGAAATTCGATTTTAATCTGCTGAATAAATTAACCAATTTGAGCGAGCCGTTAGGCAGTTTGTAATCGAGGATCAAGTTTGCGCCGTAGCGGTTCCTTGTTTCGATATGGCGGTCGAGGGTTACCCCGCTGACCTGAACCGGGAGATATCCGTTTGAACCGACATTCTGCGAGTTGGTGACTATGTAGGAAGCATTCATATTGTCGGCATCGCGGTTGTACGATTCGGCATTTACCAACGCATAAACACCGAGCATATCGTTGAAGAAACGGTCGCTTCCGGAAGCAACCAACTTATAATTACCGTACGTATTGCTTTTCTGTGTGTACCCGGACTGCCAGAGCGCGTCCCCGTGCAGACCGGAGGGAGCTTCCCTAAGCTCCATGTTTACGTATCCGCCGAGTTCGTCCGCGTTTAAGTCGGGCGTCGGCTCTTTATAAACTGTTAATGATTTGATCATGTAAGTGGATATTCCGGCAAGGTCAACGCTGCGGTTGCTGCTTATAACGCCTGCGGTCCCTCCCTGCGAAGCCGCGCCTATTTGGGTGCTGCCTGTGGAAGCCAGGGAAATTCCGCCGACCGCTATTTGATTATACTGTGGCGCCAGGCCTCTGATTACGATTTTATTTGCCTCGCCCGAACTCTGAAGAGTCGAGATCCCGGGCAGACGCGACAATGCCTGCGCCGCATTGAAATCGGGAAGCGACTGTATTCTTGCCTCGGAAACAACGTTGGATATTTTATTGGATGTCAGCTGCTGCTGGATTGCCGATACCTGTCCCTGCGCCTGAGCCGTAATAACAACGGTCTTGCCCTCAAGTGCTTTGGCGCTGAGATAAAAATTTTGTTCGAGCGTTTTGTTCTCGGGAATGTCCACATGAACGGAGTCGGTATTATATCCGATATAAGAAATTAATATTGTCTGCCGGCCTACGGGGATTCCGCGGATTAAAAAATTCCCGTTCAAATCGGAAGCAGCTCCGATACTGGTACCTTTAACTATAACATTACAACCTATCAGTGCCTGTTTCGTTTCTTTGTCGAACACCTTCCCCTTTATAGAACCCGTCTGCGCGATTGCAAAAGACTGCAGCGTGAGAAAAAACATCAGAAAAATAACCGTCGTTATTTTATTCCTGATCCTGTAAAAATCTCTGATCATCTTGTTTCCTCCTAAGGAATTTTTTCTTTGGTGTAACATTATCTTCGTTTCGGTAACCGCTAATTTTATTTAAAGAATTTCCGAAAGTACTGTTTTAAGATTTTCACTAAAAATTATTTTACAGATAAATAGTTAAGAACCGCCCTCCGTTTTATTTTAGCTTTCATCTATTAGGTACCAATATTATATATAATCGAATAGCGAAGTTGTGCAAAAGCGCAAAACCTGCGATACAAATCATCTCCGTTGCCGCCGCATCCGCCGCAGTGCGGTTGAAGATCGGACGGGAAAGGATTTTATTGCGTACAGACATGGAAATATACTTCCGTTCTTTCGCGTGTTTTTTTACAGGTCTAGATTTTTATTAAATGTATTTATGTTTACCCTGCCGTAGTCGTTTAAGCAATTGAAATTTTATGTTTAATAACTTCCAGCGACGTCCGCTTTAGTTGTCAAGACCTTGCGACTTACATGAGATAACAGTAGGATTCTAAAAAACATAACAATATTTTTCTTAGCTAAATCGGTAAGAAAATAATTAAAACGATTCAATAATATTAAATATTATAAAAAAAGGCAAGGAGAAAAAACCGCTTGCCCGGCACAATCGTTTTGAGAGGTGATACAGGGATAATTCCGCGGAATGAACCGTACATTATATAGATAACGAGGCTGTCCTCAAAAAATACGCACGAATTCTTTACCTTATTTATTCTTTCAAACGATTAATTCATTACCTAGTTATTTTTGTTACCTCTTTCTCATCGAGTCTTTTCGGGACAGCCTCATTTAAACTTTTATTCCATTTTCTCGACCGGATCTTTCCCGGTCCTTAAATCATATCCGGAGAGGATCCGGACTAAAATAATTTTTCCCTCTTTTCAACGGCGACTTTGTACAGGTTAAGGTATTTCTTTGCGGATTCTACCCAGGAAAAATTTTCCTTCATCCCGTTTGCGATGATTTTATTCCATATATCTTTTCTATGAAACAATTCTATCGCCCTGCGCAGAGCCGTTAAAAGCTCGCTCCCCTCGTATCTCCCGAACGTAAACCCGGTTCCCGTTTGCCTTCCCCTGCCGTCAACCGTATTCCAGTCTCTTACCGTGTCGGCTAGGCCGCCGGTTTTTCTCACCACGGGAACGGTACCGTATTTAAGACTGTAAATCTGGTTCAGGCCGCACGGTTCATAGTGCGAAGGCATAAGAAAAATATCCGCTCCCGCTTCTATAAGGTGCGACATCTCGTGGTTAAAACCGATATACGCGTATACCTTCCCGGGATTCTTCTCATGAAGTTTTCTGAACATTTCCTCGTACTTCTCTTCGCCGCTGCCCAGGATAATCCACTGCGCTTCCAAATCGGTAAGGTCGCCGGCCACCTCTTCTATGAGATCAAATCCTTTCTGCGAAACCGTACGGGATACGATCCCGATCAACGGTGTCCCGGGAGAATAGTCCATTTTTATTTTTTTCAGCAAATGCTTCTTGTTTTTTTCTTTGTTCCCGAGAGAATCGGGACCGTAACGGTAAGGGATAATTTTATCGTTCTCCGGCGACCATTCCGTGTAGTCGACGCCGTTCAAAATGCCGTACAGGTCTTCTTCCCTGCGCTTAAGTATGTCTTCCATACCCGACCCGTACTCCGGGGTTAAAATCTCCTTTGCGTAAGTTTCGCTCACCGTGTTGATCACTTCCGAAAACATAATCCCGGTTTTCATAAACGAAACATCCCCGTGAAATTCGACGGGTCCTTCGGAATAAAACAGCTCTTCCCTTATACCGCCTTTCTTTACAGTTTCCTTGGAAAAAATTCCCTGGTAACCGATATTATGAATTGTGTATAAAGCGGCGGTCCCGGAAAAAAGCTTGTCCCACCCGTAATTGTCTTTTAAAAACAACGGTAGGATGCCCGTCGGCCAGTCGTTGCAGTGGATGACGTCCGGCGACCATTTAAACCTCTGGATAATTTCAAGGACCGCTTTTGTAAAAAGTATGAACCTTTCGTCTTCGTCAAAACCGTCCGTGTAAACCGAATCCCTGTGAAAATAATGCGGGCAGTCGATGAGATTGACTTCGACTTCCGAACCCGGCAGACTGGTCTGGTACAAATGCACAGACCTCGTATGGGCACCTATCTTTACCGGGATTTCCCCCGCTTCCCAGTTATAATGAAGGTTATATTTTGATTCGTCAATATTATAGTATTTAGGAAGAAACAGCTTCACCTCGCAGCCGAGTTCCGCAAGATATTTGGGAAGGACTCCCGAAACATCCGCCAGCCCGCCGGTCTTTACAAAAGGAACGGCTTCGGAAGTGACGAAAGCGATTTTCATATTTAGGTTTCTCGTGTTTTTAAATTTATATATAATAAATTATTTAATTATATTCTAACGGGTGTGACTCTGGGTATCCTCACCCGTATATTTGCTTTTGCTTGTTCCTTATACATTCAGTCTTATAAAATAGTATATACCACTCCGAGCTGAAGTGCCTGTTTCATTTGAGCCGTCAGAGATTGATCTTTCTGATAGATGAACAGGAAATTCAAATTCACGTTAAGCCAGTTGTTTACTTTGGCAACCAGCGAGTTATCCCACCTTACATCCCACACGTCCAGGCTTTTGAATCTCGTAAATAAAGTAAGATTGCTGTTGAACAATAAGTTCTGAGCCAACTGCACCTTACCGGTGGTTACCGACTGAAAGCCGGTTTCAAATTTAAAGGCTTCTACCTTGGACGTTGTTATATCGTCAGTGTACTGCCTGAAGCGGTTTGTAAATGTTTCCTGGACGGCAACACCGAGTCTTGTTTTAAAGGAATACAGCTTGTCGAAAGTAAAACCCAAACTCTGCGTTACGTAGCCGGGATCGAAAAAGTTCGCGATTTCAGTTGCCTGGTTATTGTTATAATTATATCCCGGAGCTATTGTGGTCCTGACGGTATTGCCGAAGAACGGGTCTACAGCCCAACCGATTTTGTATGACAGCACGTTTTCCATATAAAGATCGTTGTCGTTTGTCCTGAAATTCTGTGTACCGAGTTTTGTACGTCCGTAAGCAACTTTTAAGCTGTTGAAAAAATTCCAGCTCATGCTCCTGTAATTATAGCCGAAATCGCCGGTGACCGTCCACGTTATGGAGTTGTCTCCTCCCTGCGTCCAGTTGCTTAGTGCAAGCTGACTTACATTTAAACCGGCAATTGCCCTGGGCGTCCAGAACGGAGAGAAAACCGAATCCTTTTTTACAGTGTCGTCCTGTAGCGCGGCTTTCGGACTGGTTTCAAACAGGGAATTCCCCTGCGCAAATAATGTAACCGTTGCTAAAATGATAATTATCATTATATATGAAAATTTATTTTTCATACTATATTCCTTATTTTTTACTTTGTGTTTTAATGAAATTAAATTCGGAAAAGATATGAAAGTAATTAAGAATAATATTGCAATATATCAAGAAGGCGACCCATCAAAAATGACAATTTTTTTCATTCACGGATTTCCTTACGATCATTCGATGTGGGACGAACAGGTAGCCGCTCTTTCTTTGCACCATAGTTGCGTAACCTACGATATCAGGGGCCTGGGCGAATCGCCCGCAGGCCTCGGGCAGTTTACAATGGAGTCTTTCGCGGACGACGTTGAATATATAATAGATAATATGATGTTGGATAAACCGGTCATTTGCGGACTCTCCATGGGAGGATACATTGCTTTGAGATCGGTCGAAAGGTTCGAGCATAAGCTGGGAGGCCTGATATTGTGCGATACCAAATCGCAGGCGGACGATAACGAAGGTAAGCTTAAAAGAGCAGCAAGCATTGCAAAGATCGACGGCGAAGGACTCGAATCTTTTGTAAACTCATTCGTACCGAACTGTTTTGCGCCGCAGTCGGTTCAGGACCTGGGACAAAGTTATTACGAGATCCTTGCAAGATCTTCTTCATACGACCCGGTCGGCGTAAAAGGCTGCATCCTTGCAATGCTCGGCAGGAACGATACTACGGGGTACCTGCACAATATTAAAATTCCTGCTCTTGTTTTGTGCGGCGAATACGACAGGCTGACCCCGACGGATTCGATGAGATCCCTGGCGGAGAAGATCAAAGGTTCGCGTTTCGTTATTATTCCGAATGCCGGGCACATGACGCCTGTGGAAAATCCGGATGCCGTTACCGGCGCCATAAAAAAATTCATGTCCGATAATTTTCCCGACAAATAAAAAGAACATTCTCGAATATTATAGGTAATTTTACTAAAAATTGTCTTCAATTAATTTGAGCGGTGAATAATGAAATCTGTCAAGAATTCCTTTTCGGAGATCATAAAAAGAAGGGACGATTTCCCTTCGTTAAAACGGACCGTAAACGGCTTTAAGCTTGCCTATCTCGACGGCCCCGGCGGTAGCCAGGTGCCGCAGCAGGTTATAAATGCGATATCGGGTTATTATAAGAAGTGCAACGCCAACACTCACGGTTATTTCATTACTTCGGCCGAAAGCGATAAAATTATCGAAGAAGCACGGGAAAAATCCGCAGTGTTCCTAGGAGCCGAAAACGCCGGCTGCATTTCTTTCGGGGCCAACATGACTACGCTTAACTTTTCGCTCAGCCGGGCAATTGCAAGGTCGATGCGCGAGGGCGACGAGATTATAATTACACAGCTGGATCACGAAGCCAACCGGGGACCCTGGCTTAACCTGCGGGAAAAAGGAATCGTTGTAAGGGAAGTAACCCTAAAACAGGACGGCACGCTCGACTATGCGGATTTCATCTCAAAGATCAACGAAAAGACCAGACTGGCCGCCGTCGGTCTCGCTTCGAACGCGCTGGGGACGGTGAACAACATTAAACTGATCAGACAATTAACGTACGAAGCCGGCGCACTGCTGGCCGTTGACGCAGTGCATTATGCGCCGCATTTCCCGGTCGACGTAAAAGAACTAGGCGTTGATTTTCTTATCTGTTCGGCATACAAGTTTTACGGTCCGCATGTCGGGATCTTATATTCCCGTCCGGGACTGCTGGAACAGCTTCAGACGGACCGCCTCCGTACGCAGTCTCCGCGGGCGCCTTACAGGATTGAGACGGGAACTTTGAACTATGCCGCGATTGCCGGGGTAAAATCGGCCGTTGATTATATAGCATCGTTCGGCGGCGGAAAGACATTGAGGGAAAAAATCGTATCGGCCATGGGTAAGATAGGAGAATACGAACACTATCTTGCGCGCAATTTGTACGGCGGATTAAAAAGGATTAAAGGAGTAAAAGTATACGGGGTTCCCTTCGATGCCGGACTGAGAGCGCCTACCGTTTCGTTTACGATAGACGGCATTGAACCTTCCGAAGCCTGCCGAATGCTCGGAGATAAAGGCATATGCGTATGGGACGGACATTTTTATGCCGTCAGAGCCGTAGAGGTACTGGGACTATACGAGAAAGGCGGATTGATCCGGGCAGGCATATCGCTCTATAATACAGAGGATGACATTAAGAGACTGCTGAACGGCGTGAAAGAAATCGCCGATGGCAAAATTAAATAAAAATGTATCGGTTATTCAGGTAATTGAACCTACATGCCGGTAGGCAGACACGGATGATACCGATAAAGCAGCTTGCCCCTATGGTGGATTTTCGCGGATGTATTTATAATTGTTTTTAATCTGCGTAATCCGTATTATCCGCGTGCTATTTTATGTATCCAGCATCCAGTATCCAGCATCCATCATCTCCCGCAGACATTCAAATATTCTTTTATATAATCCGGGACATGTTTCTGCCTGTACTGCATAATAAACCTGGGGTGATCAAGCATATATATTTGCTCGAATAGTTTAAGCTCGTCGTTTATCTCCTTGAGATATCCGTAATTTTTCCTCCCCAAGCTTACGGCAAAACGGGATGAAGCTCCGAAAGTCGCCTGTTTTTTCAGAGCGTCGGCAATAAAAGGCTTCAGACATCCGTATGTTTTCTTATCGTCGTAATAGTTATAATTCTTGCCGTCTTTAATTAGAGCAAGCGGATAAAGAGCACTTATAAAGAACTTCGAATAAAATTCATCCGCCCCTCCGTAAGATCTTATAAACGAATACACGAACTTGCTGGAAAGCTCGGTCTTTTTATCGAACGTGTTTTTAATACCGCAGTACTCTTCCAGAGCGACCGGGTCGGAAAAAGAT
>JBJKOY010000283.1:0-1609 GCA_046706945.1 Ignavibacteriaceae bacterium
AAAAAGAAATTGCTTTCTCTGCTACAATAACCTTCCGCCCGAACAAAAAGCATTGGTCTACGGCGGCGAGTACCTCGTATTGTGCAACCCGTATCCCATTTTCCCGGAGCACTATACCCTGCCGAACGTAAATCATTTTCCGCAGGAAATAAAATATTCGGTAGGTACTTTATTAAACTTGAGCAGGGATCTTTCAAAACATTACGGTATTTTTTACAACGGCCCTCGCAGCGGCGCTTCCGCACCGGATCATATGCATTTTCAGGCAGGCACTAAATTATTCTTGCCTGTTGAAAAAAATTTCGAGAGGCTGAAACAGGTTTACGGTGAAACAATAATAAAAAACAAAACCATGGAAGTCTTCGGTATAGACGACGGCATAAGAAGATATGTTACCGTCGAAAGCGACAACCATAAACTGATTTTGCATTTATTCGACCGGTTATTTAAAATACTGGAAAAATTATTCCCGGATGATTCGGAACCCCCGATAAACATAGTCTCATCATACGAAACGGGTAAGGGCTGGCGGATAATTGTTTTCTTAAGAAGCAAGCACAGGCCTTCGCATTATTTCAGGGACGGGAAGGATAGAATACTTCTCAGTCCGGGCGCCGCAGATATGGGCGGAATTTGTATCCTTCCCCTTGAGAAGGATTTCGAAAACCTGGATAAAAAAACCCTGAAGGAAATTTTCAACGAGGTAACTATAGGGAAAGAATTTTTCGTTTACGTGAAATCAAGCTTAAAGGAAAAAGCCAAAATTATTTTCAACTTTGGCTCATAAGATCCGATAAAAAACCCAGGTTTTTCGAATCCGAATTCGAAATGATAATTTTAATAATTGCCGTAATCGGCACCGCCAGCAGCATTCCCACAATACCCCATATATAGCCCCATATAAGTACGGCCAGAAGGATAAGCAGGGGGTTCAGGTTCAGTCTTTTTCCCAATACGCTCGGCTCGATTAAATTAAAAAACAACGTCTGGACCGCGCCGATAACCAGGGCGATTAAAAGAGCAAACGTAACCGACTCGAACTGCAGCAGAGCCATTATAACGGGAAGCACCAATGCCGCGGCGGATCCGATAGTGGGGACAAAATTAAAAAGGAATACCAGCAGCCCCCAGATGATCGGGAAATCGACCTTAAATATCCACAGGAAAAAGGCCACCACAATTCCCGCGCTCAGGTTTATTACTATCTTCAAAATAATATAGCGCTGTATCTGTTCGGTAATGGCTTTGAAAGTGTTGGCAAGCCTGGTCTCCTGCTGCTGTCTTTCGGTATTAATCTTTTCTTCCATCCATTCCCTGTAATTGGGATCAACTTCATCCGCCGACGTTTTATACTTGGTTTTAAGTTTCTTAAGCTGCGGCTTTACTTTTTTATGAACAAACCTGTTTTTAACCGCTTCGTAGACGGTATTATGTCCCGTTATTATGAAAATGAAAAAGAACAGTACAAATAAGTTGTTGCCTACAAAAGTAAATGTAGACGTGAAAACGCCGCCGGCAAGGTGACTGTAATCTATTTTAGAAATTATTTTCTGAATGGAAAAATACCTTAAATACGGATCCCGGATTTTTAAAGACACGGCAGCGCTGC
>JBJKOY010000284.1:0-30360 GCA_046706945.1 Ignavibacteriaceae bacterium
CGAAGAAATTGCGGAAACAATGAATATAACGGTGGCGAATGTGAAAGTTATGCTGCACAGGTCGAGAAACATTTTGAGAGACCTTTTAATCAAGAATAGTTACCAAAAGGAACTGTTATGAAAAAGCTTAGCGACGAACTGTTAAATAAATATATAGACGGAGAACTTGACGAAGCTTCTCAGGCGGAATTAAGGGAAATGCTGGAAAGTTCAGAGGAAAATCTGCAGAGGCTGCATGAGCTGCAGGCAATTGACAGAGGATTAAAGGAAATTAAGGAATATAAGGTTAACGATAATTTCACGTTATCGGTAATGAAAAGAATAAAATCCGCAGCATTTCATAGGAAAAGCGACAAGCGCTTTATAATTACTGTTTCCTCCGTGTTCCTGATTTTATGTCTGGGTATTATAATTTATGCGTTATATCTGATTATTCCTGCAGCAGGCGCTTCGGATAACGTCGGTTCAAATGTTAATTATTTTCTTGGATTTTTAATTAAATTCGTTCCGTCATTAAACAATCTGCTGAATTCGCAAAATATTTCAATTATCGGTTCGGTATTTTCACTAGGATTATTGATCAGCGGTTATTTCTTCTTTGAAGCTCAAAAATCAAGTAAGAGGAGAATGGGCAAATTTAATTGAGTTTTTAAGGCTAAAATTAATACTTAAGCAGAATCTGTATATTAAAACGGTCGTTATTTCACGGCCGTTTTTTTATGCTGTGTGCCCTGTGATTCTGTTTAATATGCTTATTGTAATTATATTTACACAGTAAATTTTTTTTAAAATTATATCCCTAATGCGAGCTGAGACTATGAATAATACAAAATCAGGATACGTTGCTATTTTGGGGAAGCCAAATGTCGGCAAATCAACCTTGTTGAATTCGTTGCTGGGTCAGAAATTGTCGATTATTACGAACAAGCCGCAGACAACGCGTAAAAGAATTTTGGGAATCCTTTCCGAAGAAAATTATCAGATTATTTTTTTCGATACGCCCGGAATTTTAAAACCTGCGTATCTGTTGCACGAAAAAATGATGGAGCATGTTGAAGCGTCCGTACACGATGCCGACGTAATTGTATTAATGCTGGATATTAATTCCGATCCCGACGGTATTCAGACTCTTGAAGACGATTATGTTTATAAGTTTTTAACCAGAAGCAAAAAAAATAAAATCCTATTGATAAATAAGATAGATCTTACAAGCCAGGAACATGTAAAACTTTTAATTCAAAAGCTGAAATCCTCATCTTCTTTTAAAGAAATAATTCCTATCTCGGCTTCACAGGGGTTTAATATCCCTTCCGTAGTTAATTCCATTCTGGATTATCTGCCTGCGGGACCGAAATTTTATCCGGACGACATCGTAGCCGATGCAACCGAAAGATTCTTTGTTTCCGAAATTATAAGGGAAAAGATTTTCGAATTATACAAGGACGAAATACCATACAGCAGCGAGGTTACGACTGAGGATTTCAAGGAACGCGAAGATTCGAAATTTTTCATCCACGCCGAAATTACAGTTGAGAGAGATTCGCAAAAAGCGATTTTGATCGGGAAACAGGGAGCCGCCATAAAAAAACTGGGCGAAACGGCCAGGCTGTCCGTTGAAGAGTTCCTGCAGCATGCCGTTTACCTCGAATTAAGAGTAAAGGTAAGGGACAAATGGCGGTCGGATGAGAATATTCTGAAATCATTCGGATATTCGGCCGAAAAAAAATAAATTTATAATTCCCTGTTTTGCTAAAAGGGGCTTTTTCTTTTATTATTGCAATTCCGAAAAACAAAATTAATATGACGAAAAAATATTTGGGAGAGGGCGTTTTACTGTTTAATACGGTTATCTGGGGAGCCACATTTGTCATCATTAAAATGGCCCTGAGCGATATTTCACCCATGATGTTCGTTGCGACAAGATTCACTATTGCCGCGGTACTGTTGTTTCCTTTTATGGTAAAGTCTCTTAAAAAAGCCGACAAAAGTACAATATTAGAAGGTGCTGTACTGGGACTTATGTTCTTCGGCGGATTTGCTACCCAGACCATAGGCCTGAATTTTACGACCGCTACGAAATCGGGTTTTATCACCGGGACCTTTGTGCTTTTTACTCCTGTGTTTCAATTGATATTCGAAAGGAAAAAGCCCAGCACGGGCAACCTCCTGGGCGTGGGAGTTGTAATTCTCGGGCTGGTTATACTGTCAAGCAAAGGTACTTCCTTGCTTGATATTTTCGAGGAAATTGGGACGGGATTTAATATCGGGGATTTCTTTACGCTGCTTTGCGCGGCATTTTTTGCCATGTATCTGGTTTATCTTGACATTACAAGCCGTAAATACGATTACCGGCCGCTTGTGTTTATGCAGGTTTCCGTGACCGGCATTTGCGGTATTCTTTCCGCTATAATCTTATCCTATTCCGGATTCGAAACATTCAGGTTTGTTGTCAATTCAAATGTTATCTTCTCTCTTCTTTATACCGCTATTCTCGCGACCATAGTAACTACAACTTTGCAGACAAAATATCAAAAATACATCACCCCGACGAAGGCGGGCATAATCCTGTCGTTCGAGCCGATTTTTTCGATGATATTGGCCTTTGCAATGCTGAGTGAAAGGATTTCACTCTTTGGCTTTATCGGATGTATACTTATAGTTACAGGGTTATTAGTAACCGAATTATACGATAAGCTAAAGTTAAATTATGAGCGCAAATCTGTCGAGGGCTGAAATTGTCGCCGTAGGCTTGGTCCAGGGTGTCGGTTTCCGGTACTTTGTTTATAAAAAAGCCGCTGCTTTGGGACTGAAAGGTTATGTGAAAAACCTATATTCCGGGGAAGTTCTTACCGTAGTGGAAGGAGAGAAATTAAAAATCCAGGATTTGTTCCTGCAAATAAAAATAGGTCCCGCGCATGCGTCCGTAAATAAATGCAATATTGAATGGCATGATTATAAAAACGAATTTGAAATTTTCGAGGTCAGGTATTGAGTCCAGAATTTAGAACCGGAATAGGAATAGACGTCCATGCTTTTGAAGAAAACAGAAGATTGATAATAGGAGGCGTCGAAATACCGTTTGAACGGGGTCTGTCGGGACACTCGGATGCGGATGTTCTGCTGCATGCCGTGTGCGATGCTTTGCTCGGAGCGTTATCGCTCGGAGATATCGGCAGGCATTTCCCGGATACCGACGAAAAATATAGAAATGCCGACAGCAAGGATCTTCTTAAGATTGTCTTCCGATTTATTAAAGAGAAAGGATATAAGATCGCCAATTTGGATGCTGTTGTTGCTATGCAAAGACCCAAATTGGCCTCGTATATCCCGCGAATGGTAGAGGTAATTGCAGGCATTCTTGAGTGCGATGAGGACCGGATTTCCGTTAAAGCGACAACCACGGAAAAGCTGGGATTCGTCGGTCGCGAAGAGGGAGTTTCCGCTTTAGCCACCGTATTAATTCAAAAAGTTTAATAATATGATTGAGCAAATCCTTGACTTTATATCGGCGCTGAGTCCGTTCTGGATATATGTCGCCTTATTCTTTTTTGCTTTTATAGAAAATGTTTTTCCTCCTTCTCCCAGCGATCTTGTCGTTCTTGTCGGCGGCTCTCTTATTTCGACTCATTCCCTTCATTTTATTCCGACGTTAATGATTACTACAATCGGAAGTGTTTTGGGATTTATGATGCTGTTCGTAATCGGCACTCAACTGGATAAAAAAGTGGTCAGGGCCAAGAAAATTAAGTTTATATCCGGAGAGGCTTTGGATAAAGCGGAGAAATGGTTCCTTAAATACGGTTATTTAATTATTCTCGGCAATAGATTTATGCCGGGGACAAGGTCCGTAATTTCCTTTTTTGCGGGATTAAGCGAACTTGATTTTAAAAAAACTGCCGTTCTTGCTGCCGTAAGCGCTTTTGTTTGGAATTCGGTTATAATTTACCTGGGATTTATTTTCGGCAAAAATATCCATATCGTCGACAAATATTTGTCCACTTACAGCAATGCGGTATTAATTCTGACTTTAGTAATAGTTCTTGTATTAATCATTAAATCGATTTTCTTCAAAAGGAAAAAAACGGAAAGTTGAAAATTCTTTTTTCAAAATATCGCCAGCCGCCGACCGAAGAAGAGAAAAAACAAAGAAGAAAAGAAAGATACTTATTAATATTAACCGGCCTTTTAATGGGATGCGGCTTTCCGCCGTTTCCTTTCCCGTGTTCGCTTTTATTGTTTATCGGTCTGATCCCTTACCTGTATGTCCTTGAAAAAAGGAGCACGCTTGCTGGAATAAATAAAGCAACTTACCTTGCTTTTTTTGTATTTAACTTGATCACTATTTATTGGGTGGGCAGCTGGCAGAAAGCGACGGATCCGTTCCTTATGATTGCCGGCGGCGTTCTCCTGTTTTTCAATCCCATTTTATTTTTTATTCCTTCTACGCTTTATTATATATTTAAAAAAAATCTATCCTCCAAATATGCCTTGTTTTTTTTCCCGCTGTTCTGGATTACTTACGAATATCTTTATATGCTGACGGATTTAAGTTTTCCCTGGCTGACCCTCGGCAACGGCCTGGCTACCTTCATCCCTTTCATACAAATTGCGGATATTATAGGATCGGTGGGACTCTCACTCGTAATATTATATATCAATTTACTGCTTTACCGCGGCATAATTAATTTTAAATTTTCTCGGATCAGATCCGCGGTTTATTTCGGCTCGGCTCTCCTGATATTTATACCGGTATTGTCTTACGGTATTTACAGAATGAACGCTTTCCGTCTAACCGATAAAACCATACGGGTCGGATTAATACAGCCGAATCTCGACCCGTGGAAGAAATGGGAAAACAGGGATTTGAACGGGCTTACAGACGAATATTTGAACTTATCAGCAGAAGCGGTATCGAAAGGCGCCAAACTTATAATTTGGCCTGAGACCGCACTGGGTGATTTTTTCTGGGACGGATCGCGTAATCAAACGGTTGATAAAATCTACTCTTTTCTTAAAAGCAATAACGTATATCTTCTGACAGGCTTGCCCGATGTTAGGTTTTATTTCAAGGGACAAAAAATCCCGCCCGATGCGGTCAAAGCCAAATGGGGCGACTATTATTATACAATGTACAACGGAATAATTCTTCTTTCCCCGGATTCGTACAGGGTTCAAAGATATGATAAGATGAAGCTGGTCCCTTTCGGAGAGAAAGTCCCTTTTGCAAACGAAATTCCTTTTTTAGGGAAATTGCTAAGCTGGGGAGTAGGCATATCAGGATGGAACGTAGGAAGAGATACAGTAAACTTTAAACTGCCCGTTGCCGTCACAAGCACGTCCGAACAAGAAAGTACCAAGCGGGATTCCATTAAAATTAACGCCCTTGTTTGCTACGAATCCGTATTCCCGTATTTCGTGGTCGATTTCGTTCAGCGCGGCGCAAGGATGATAACTATTGTAACAAACGACAGCTGGTACGGCAGGTCTAGCGGACCTTACCAGCATAAAGAGATAGCGGTTCTGAGAGCGGTAGAAAACAGAAGGTCAGTTATAAGGGCCGCCAACGGAGGCATAAGCTGCATTATAGATCCTCTGGGAAGAACAAAAGTACAATCGGAATTATTTACAAGAACTTACATAGTAGGAAACGTCGAGCTGGAAACGGGAGAAACTTTTTTTACCCGTCACCCTTTAATAATACCAGTAGCGGCATCTCTCTTCTCGTTCTGGGTGTTCGCCTTTTTCATACTGAAGAGATTAAAAGCGAGACTGAAAGCTTAAAAAATTTCCGCGTTAAATAGTATTTAAATCTGCAGATTTAGCCCCGGATACATAACAGTGGATGCCGATATATCACATCCTGTCCTTTAAACTATGCGTCTAAATTTACGATTATAAGTTAAACTAAATTTTTTTCGGAAAAATCCATGAACTGCTGGGAATATGCGAAATGCGGCCGCGAAGCAGGCGGTACAAAGGTTAGAAGACTGGGTTTATGCCCGGCATATCCGAATCACGGTAAAGATTTTGCATATTTTGCCGGTCCGGCATGCTCCGTAAAAAAAGAGGATGCATTGGCGCTCAATTTATCGGCTAATTTAAATAATGATTTCCGGAAAACCTTTGAAGGCGTAAATAAGCACGCTTAAACATCAATCGTTCCCCCGTCTCCGACTTATTCAATATCAATTTTAATTGCTGCTGATTTAGGCAAGTTCCGTTTTTAATATCACCTCGATTTTTATTTCCCGCATTTTATCCCAATTTTTGTAGTGAATGTTTCAAATTTTTTTAAAGGCAGCAAACCAACACAAACAAATAAAAAATTGCAGAGCTTAAAATGAAAAAATTTATAGATCTAAGAAGCGATACGGTTACAAAGCCGTCCGATGCAATGCGGAAAGCGATGTATAACGCCGAAGTCGGAGACGACGTTTTTCAGGAAGACCCTACTGTTAACGAACTGCAGGAATATGCCGCGGAACTGCTGGGTACGGAAGCGTCTCTGTTTGTTTCGAGCGGGGTAATGGGAAACCAGATATGTCTTAACGTTCTGACGAATCCGGGAGACGAAGTGATATGCGAGAGGGACGCGCATATTTTTCAGTACGAATCAGGTTCGCCCGCGGTGCTGAGCGGACTGCAGCTGATGCCGATAGACGGGAGCAAAGGCGTTATTACTCCCGAACAAATTGAACCTTTTATCCGCCCGCGCAGCGCCTATTACATGCCTAGAACAAAGGTTGTGGAGATTGAAAATACGCACAACCGGGCCGGAGGAGCCGTCCATCCCATCGAAAATATTATAAGGGTTGAGGAACTTGTAAGGAGATATAATCTAATGTATCATCTGGACGGCGCGAGAATTTGGAATGCATCCGTCGCCTCTGGAATCCCGGTTAAAGAATATGTTTCTCATTTCGACAGTGTTTCCTGCTGCTTATCGAAAGGCTTGGGCGCACCGGTGGGATCGATTATCGGCGGTACGAAAGATTTTATCAAAGAAGCGTTCAGGGTGCGGAAATCCTGGGGAGGAGGTATGAGACAGGTAGGCATACTTGCCGCCGCCGGGTTATACGCGCTGAAAAACAATATCGCGCGTCTTGCCGACGACCATAAAAAAGCGAAGATCCTGGGAGAGACGATCGCCGAAATTCCTTCGCTTAAAATCGATCTGTCTTCGGTACAGACAAATATACTGGTATTCGAACCGCTTAAAATTTCCGTTGAGAACGCAATAGAAAATTGCAGGGCAGAAGGTCTGCTGCTTTCGGAAGGAAAGGTCGGACTGTTGCGCGCAATTACTCATCTTGACGTAAGTTTTGAAGATATAGAAAAAGCACAGAAAATACTGAGAAAAATCTTCGCTTAGAAATTATTCTGAATAATAATCATCGGTTTTATGGAAACAAAAAACTTTAAACATAAAATCCGTCTGAACGTTAGGTTCTCGGACCTGGACGCTATGCAGCATGTGAACAACGCTACTTATTTAACATATCTTGAGGAAGCCAGGATCGGTTATTTCAACCAAGTCCTGAATCTTCCTATGGATAATCTTGATTTCGGAGCCGTAGTGGCCAGGATTGAAATCAGTTATATCCGGCCGATAATGCTGGGCGACGGTATTGAAGTATTAACCAGGGTATCGAGAATCGGAAATAAAAGCTCGGAATTGGAGAGTATGATACTGGTCGAAAAAGAAGGGAACCGAACCGTTGCCGCCGAGGCGTTGACGAAACTGGTATCTTATAATTTCGAAAAGTTAACATCGGTGCCGGTACCGGAAGATATAAAAAACGCCATTAAAAAATTTGAAGGTATCTGAATTATGGGAAATAAAAAGCCCGGAGGCCGGCTTTAAAAATGAGCTAAATTACCCAAACAATTAGTTTTTTGTGCTAAAGATTGATAATAACATTTATTTTAGATTGATATTATAATACTCTTTAATTAATTTTGTTATGTAAAATTAATTCAAACAAAGGAGTTACAGCATGGCTATTAAAGTAGGAATAAACGGTTTCGGAAGAATCGGACGTTTGGTTTTTAACGCTCTTGTAGGTAAAGGTTTATTGGGAAAAGCAATAGATGTGGTTGCGGTTGTTGATATAAGCACCGATGCAAATTATTTTGCTTATCAACTGAAATATGATTCAGTTCACGGAAAACTTAACGCAGAACTAGGTACTGAAAAGAGTAATCCGAGTCTGGAAAATGAAGATATTTTGGTCGTTAACGGCAACAAAATAAAATGCATAATGGCTACTAAAGAGCCTTCGCAACTGCCCTGGAAGGAATTGGGAGTCGATTACGTGATAGAATCCACGGGGTTATTCACCCAGTCCGAAAAAGCCAAAGGCCATCTCGAAGCGGGAGCAAAGAAGGTTATTATTTCGGCGCCGGGTAAAGGCGATGTAAAGACCATCGTACTGGGCGTTAACGACAACGAATATGATCCCGCGAAGCACAATATTATTTCAAATGCGTCGTGTACAACAAACTGTCTGGCGCCGCTGGTTCATGTGATCCTTAAAGAAGGAATCGGGATAGAAATAGGTTTGATGACAACCATTCACTCATACACGGCTACTCAAAAAACCGTCGACGGTCCTTCCAAAAAGGATTGGAGAGGCGGTCGTGCAGCGGCAATTAATATAATACCTTCAACTACGGGCGCGGCAAAGGCTGTCGGCGAAGTTTTACCCGTAGTTAAGGGCAAATTAACGGGAATGTCCTTTAGGGTTCCGACGGCAGATGTTTCGGTAGTAGATCTTACTTTCCGTTCGGTAAAAGAAACATCAATCGCGGAAATCGATTCCTTGATGAAAAAGGCATCGGAAACCTACCTGAAGGGTTATCTGGGGTATTGCAGCGAAGAAGTGGTATCTACGGATTTCGTCCACGACGAAAGATCTTCTATTTACGATTCGCTTGCTACTCTTCAGAACAACTTTAAGGACGAAAAAAGGTTCTTTAAAATCGTATCTTGGTACGATAACGAATGGGGCTATTCGAACCGGGTTGTCGATTTATTAATGAAGATTGCCAAGTAAATTTAATTTCCGATAACAAAGACGAAGCACCCGCTTCGTCTTTGTTTTATAAAGTTCACTTCTTAACTCTTTATCGATGCACCGGAAAAAAGCGCTATTCTTTGAATTATTAGTTATCGGTCCTGCCTCTATTTTAAAAATAAAAACACTTGAAAGTGAAGGCGGCCGGTTAAAGAATTTTGGGGGTCTTTAAAAGTTTGAAATAACGTCGGTATTTTTAACCCGGCGCGGTATTATAAAAAAATTTTGAAAATAGAAAGAGAAGGTGTAAATAAATGAAAAAATTATCTATTGACCGGCTCGATTTGAAAAATAAAAGAGTCCTTGTTCGGGTGGATTTCAACGTCCCTCTTGATGAAAACCTGAATATTACCGACGACAGGCGGATTGAAGCCTCGCTGCCGACCATAAAGAAAATAATTAGCGACGGCGGAAAAGCAGTATTGATGAGCCATCTGGGACGTCCGAAAGGCAAAGTGAACCCAAAATACAGCCTGGCCCCCGCGGCAAAGCGGCTCGGTCAGCTGTTGGGAAAGGATGTGAAGCTCGCACCGGATTGCGTGGGAGAAGAAGTTAAAAAAATTGTCGCCTCGATGAAGAACGGCGATGTTCTACTTCTTGAGAATTTAAGGTTTCATGAGGAAGAAGAGAAGAACAATCCCGATTTCGCAAAAAAATTGGCCGAACTTGGCGATGTTTACGTGAACGATGCATTCGGCAGCGCACACCGCGCGCATGCCTCTACGGAAGGAGTTACGAAATATATATCGCAGAACGCTGCAGGCTATTTAATGCAGAAGGAATTGGATTATCTCGGAAGCGCAATTTCAAACCCGGAAAGGCCCTATTGTGCAATACTGGGAGGAGCGAAAATTTCGGGAAAAATAGACGTGATAATGAACTTACTGGATAAGGTCGATACTATGATAATAGGCGGCGGGATGGCATATACGTTTTATAAAGCTCAGGGAAAAGAAATAGGGAAATCCCTGCTAGAAGAGGAAAAAATCGGACTGGCAAAGGAACTTTTGGAAAAAGTAGCCAAATCAAAAGTAAAGTTCCTAATGCCCAAGGACGTAGTGGTAGCCGAAGAATTCAAAAACGATTCGCCCTCTGTGGTGGTGAGCATCGACAACATCCCCGCAGACAAAATGGGGTTGGATATAGGCCCGGAAACTGTTAAATTGTTTAGAGAAGAACTTTTAAAATCCAAAACCATTGTCTGGAACGGGCCGATGGGGGTTTTTGAAATGGATAATTTTGCCAGGGGGACATTTGAAATAGCTCAAACCCTTGTCGAAGCTACGAAAAAAGGCGCTATTACGATCATAGGAGGCGGAGATTCGGCCGCCGCAGTCGGAAAAGCGGGATTGGACGATAAAGTATCTCATGTTTCAACCGGAGGGGGAGCTTCTTTGGAATTTCTCGAAGGTAAAACTCTTCCGGGTGTTGCGGCTTTAACGGATATTTAAAACCGTTTGCGGGTTTTGAGCATCTAATTTGTGTTGATTGAAACCGTTTTCCAAGCAAAAGTTTTTAACAAAATGTAAGGTGTTTAGTGAGCGATTATTATAAACCATACGGATTCGGCGGGTTCAGTTTCTTTCCACCGGTAATTAAAAATCTGCTGATAATCAACGGCATAGTGTTCGTAATAGAAATGCTTGGGCAGCAGGTAGGCCTGGGAAACGGTTTGACTTTTAACGATATTATTACCAAATATTTTGCGCTTATCCCTCTGGGGGGTTTAACTCTAAGCAACGGAGTAGGTCTTATTCACTGGAGCTTCTATCCTTGGCAGTTAATTACTTATCAGTTCATGCACGGCGGATTTGCGCATATCTTTTTTAATATGTTCGCTCTGTGGATGTTCGGGGTGGAAATAGAAAATATCTGGGGATCTAAAAAATTTCTTATTTTTTATTTAATGTGCGGAGTGGTAGCGGGTATTTTTCAATTAATACTTCCCCCGCTGTTCAACGAAACGCTGGCTCCGACCATAGGCGCTTCGGGAGCCATCTTCGGCGTACTGGTTGCATTCGGCATGCTGTTCCCGAATAGGTATATTTATTTGTATTTTCTTCTCCCCATTAAGGCCAAGTATCTTATTGCTTTATTCGTATTGGCCGAGATATATTTTGTCGACAGCGGCGGCGGCAACGTTGCGCACCTTGCGCACCTTGGAGGCGCATTGGCCGGCTTTGTATACATTATGCTCGACCGCAAATCAAATCTGAGTTTGGGCAATATATTTAAATCGACTCCCCGCGCGGGCTCCGGAAACGTGTTCGATTCTTTTAAAAAAACAGCCAATGTCTTCCGTAAACAGCATGATGATAACGTGGAAGATGCGAGTTTCTACGAAGTGAAGGACGACCCGAAGCATGATACCGAAATAAACCAGGCCGAAATCGATGCCATCCTCGACAAGATCAGTAAATCGGGCTACCAGAATCTGACGGAAAAAGAAAAGAAAATTTTATTCGAAGCAAGTAAAAAAATGAAATAACGGGAGCCCTGCTAACCGGGTTGTTATTAATAGACAGTACGATCGCATAGGAATCATCTCGGACTATTCTTTGTAACTCATCCTTTCAGTTTATAATGTTAATTTATTTATTGAGATATATTGTTTTTATACTTTTGGATTGAAAACCTTAGAACAACTTTTGGGTTTTAAGAAAATGAGAATAAAAAGCTACCCGGTTTTTTTCTATATTTTGCTCCTTTTCGGCGCGGTTATTCCGGCATCGTTAAATTTCACCGGCTGCGGAAATAAAAAAATATTGGACGAAGACAAATTCGTCAGAATTTATACCGAATTGATAATCGCTAAAGATACGTCCGCAGCCGTTTCTTCCAAGGGAAACGGCCTGCTGAGAAAAGTGCTTTCCCGTTATAGTGTAAGCGAAAAACAATATAAAGAGACGGTAGATTATTATAACCGTGATCCTGAAAAGTGGCGTAAATTTTTTCAGAAAGCAATTACATACGCGGATTCGCTGAAGAAGAAACGCGGAATTTAGCCACTGCGATTCTGAGCAGCGAGTAGCTTATCTCGACTTTTAACTTTTCCTTCAGGTCTTTAAGATCCGTGAATCCTCCTTTCAATTCTTCGAGCACGCTCGTCAGCGTTTCACCGGGAAACAAATGTTTAATCTCGGTCCCCGGCGCGAATTCGAGAATAGTTTCAATCTGCATCGAAATAACCGCCTCATTTAATTTTCTTAAAGAAGATATGTCGCCCAGAGAATAGCCCTGGATTAAAAGATTGTATGTCTCTTTAATGTTTTGGGGAAGCTCCTTCCTTCCTTCCTCTCCTTCGACGGATTCGGTATCTTTTTTTTCGAAATCGCTCAGTACCTCGAGCAATTCCTGTCCGATCTTATTGAACATCCTGTGGTTGAATCCCTTTACCGATAAAAGTTCATTCCTGTTTTTAGGTCTTATTTGAGCAACCTCCTTAAGAGTTTCATCGGGACAAATTAAATACCCCTCCTGTAAAAACTTTTTAGAGGCTGCTTTTCTGACTTCGTTTAAAAGATTGAAAAGTTCAAGGTTTTCCTCATAATTAAACGGGGTGCTGCCGGCCGGCTGCATAAATCCTTTTTCTCGCAGGTAATCCGCTCCCCGTTCAGAAAGCTGAACGAAATTGTCCTTATCGTTCGGTTTAATAATTAATTCTTCGGAAATAAGAGCATGCAGGGAGAATTTTAGTTCCTCTTTTGTATGGTTCCGGCATGAGGAATATGTTTCGAGTTTAGAGAATTTCCCGGCGCTTTTATTCCCTTTTAAAATGGAAAACAGGACGGTTTCGGTAACGGGGGAAGTAAGTCCGGAAAGAGTTCTTAAAATAATTTCCTTCAAATACGCGGAAACATTTTCAGTCGGTTTATCTTCGTTCATACAATTATCGCACTTGCCGCAGTTATAATCTTCTACTTTTTCGCCGAAATAATTTAGAATGAATTTAAACCTGCACTCGCCCGAATACGCGTAGTTAACCATTTGTCCTATTTTTTTCCTGCGGTACAAATAGCTTTTGTTAATCCTATCGTAATCCAGGTTTAACCTGTCGGAATTTGTGCGCGGTGAGGTTAAAATTATATTTTGCCCGGGCGAAGGATTGTTGAAGACCAGTATGCCGAGGTTATCGAGCGTATTCAGGCCGTCCAGTACTTCCGACTCCAGGAGTCCGAGCGCCTGGCCTATCTGGAAAAGGGAAACATAAACGCTGCCGGCAAAGATTTCGCTCCCGAACTGTCTAAGCAGCAGAAGCAGGATTCCCTGTAAGGCTTCGTTCGAAGTATTTTTTGTAAAACCGTGCAGCCTGTCCTTTTCCATAATGATCCGCACCGAGGCTCTTTTATCCAGTTCAGATATCTGCTTAAGATAACCTCCGGATTCCAAAATATTAAGTACCGAGACAAGCAGACCCCTGTTTAATTCCGCTTTTACGCAGGAAGTGATATAGTCTTTATTGATATGGATTTCTTTCGCCGGAATATTCCCTTCAGCTACCTGACCGTAATCGCAGATTGCGTCGTAGACTCTTTTGATCAGCGGTTTATCTGGGTGCGAGTTCGCGAGAAGGAAATTCTGTAAGTTTATATCGGAATCGTCGTAAAGCAGGTAAACCGAAGATATTTTACCGTCCCTGCCTGCCCTGCCGATTTCCTGATAATAATTTTCTATCGACCCGGGCATATTGAAATGAATTACGAGTCTTATATCCTTTTTGTCTATTCCCATGCCGAAAGCGTTAGTCGCGGAGATTACCGGTGTTTTATCGCTCAGAAAATCTTCCTGAATTTTTTTCCTCTCCTCTGGGGCCAGACCCGCATGGTAATAAGCGCAGCCGATCTTATGCAGGTTAAGGAATTCCGATACTTCTTCCGCTTTCCTTCTCGAAGCTGTATAGATTATTGCCGGGGTTTTATACCGCGAAATTAATTCAAAACATTTTTCTTTTTTTCTTTTTGTTATCCGGACATTCAGCCTTAGGTTGTCTCGTTCGAATCCCCTGACGAAAATTTCCGGGTCCTTCAGCCCGAGCTGCACCGTGATATCGTTGATTACCTCCGGCGTTGCGGTTGCCGTGAAAGCGGAAATATTCTTTATACCGATGTAATCCGCAAAATCCTTTATCTTGCGGTAGCTGGGCCTGAAACTGTGGCCCCATTCGCTTATACAATGCGCTTCGTCGACAAACATGTAGGAGGGTAGTAAAGGCTTGATGCGTTCCGCAAAGAAGGCCGTTTCCAGTCTTTCCGGAGCGACGTAAAGCAGTTTGAACCTGCCGTAGGCAATATTCGTAAGCACCTGTTCGGCTTCGGAGAAGCTCATCGTGCTGTTGATAAAAGCGGCGGTATCCGAATTTTTGTTCAACGAGTCGACCTGGTCTTTCATCAAAGCAATCAGGGGGGAGACAACAATCGAAAAATTTTCCGAGATAAGCGCAGGCAGCTGGTAACAAAGCGATTTGCCTGCGCCGGTGGGCAGAACCGCCACCACATTTTTTCCGTTTAATATTTCCGAAATTATTTCTTCCTGGCCGGCTCTGAAAGAATCGAAGCCGAAATATTTTTTAAGAGCCTCGGCAGGGTTCTCGTTTATGTTCTTCTTTTGATTCAATTTCATCGGGTGATTTTAAAGGGCCTTACAATATATTTTCCTTTTTTAAAATACGAAAATTCAAAGAATATTTTTAATAAGAGGATAGTATGAAATTATTCTATTTGTTGATCATGCAAAGCCATTTTTTCTTATATTTAGTGTTAAAATCCAATTCAATAGGTAAAGAATGGCAGACACAAAAGTAATAGAAACAACCGGTTTAACCAAAATTTATCATTCTTCGTTCGGCAATAAAACCGTTCGCGCCTTGAACGAATTAAATATCGATGTCAAAGACGGAATGATATTCGGGCTGCTCGGACCTAACGGAGCAGGAAAAACAACTCTAATAAAACTGCTTCTGGGGATAACATTCCCTACAAACGGGAGCGCGAAAATACTGGGGGAAGATATTTCCAATTACGATGTGAAAAGAAGGATCGGGTATCTCCCGGAGAACCATAAATACCCGCCGTACCTTTCCGGCGGAGAAGTCCTTTATTTTTTCGGGAGGCTTAGCGGAATGAAAGACAGGGCATTAAAGGAAAGAATAGACGAACTGCTTAAGATAGTAAAACTGGAAGAGTGGAAAAAAACCAAGGTAAAAAATTATTCCAAAGGTATGATGCAGAGACTCGGACTGGCCCAGGCAATGCTTAACGACCCGGATCTTATTTTTTTAGACGAACCGACCGACGGAGTCGACCCTATCGGCCGTAAAGAAATCAGAGACCTTCTTATTAATTTAAAAGACCAGGGGAAAACAATATTTTTGAACAGCCATCTCTTATCGGAAGTGGAATTAATTACGGACAGGGTGGGAATTTTAAATAAAGGAGTCCTCCTCAAAGAAGGCAACGTAAAAGAATTAACCGAAAGGAAAGAAGAATATAAGATCAGATTCTCAAGCGGAAGCGAAGTTCTTCTGTCGGACGAATTATCGGCCAAGTATTCTTTGGTGAAAACCAGCGACGGATATTATTCCCTTAAGATCGCAGAAAGCGGTGACCTCGATAAGATAATTGACGATTTAAGAGCCAAAGGCTTGACAATTGCGGAGCTAATACAGAAAAAAGAAACTCTGGAAGACATGTTTATTTCTTTGATTAACCAAGCGGAAAAAGGAGAGTAATATGAACAATATCCGGATCTTAACCTGGTTTACTCTGAAGGAAGCATTAGCCAGAAAAGTATTTATTTTCTTTTGGATTATATCCGTAATTTCAATCATTATAACTCTGATAATATTCAGCAGCGGCAATACGGTAGATTTTATTACCGGGATGAAAAATGCAAAGGTCAGTATGTCTATGACCGATTTGGTCAATCATCTCGAGCTAATATTTATGACTCCTTTAACCGGCCTATGTATTTTGTTTTCAATCTTCGTTACCGCCAGTTTCGTTCCGGTTATGCTTGAAAAAGGAAATATAGACCTGCTGATCTCAAAACCCGTTTCTAGAGATCAATTGCTGCTGGGTAAATTCTTCGGCGGCCTGCTGGTTGTATTTCTCAATATTGCTTTCCTGGTCCTGGGCATATGGATAATTATTTCGGTAAAATTTTCATACTGGAATTATGCGTTCCTTTGGTCGATAATTCTGATAACTTTTTCCTTTGCCGTACTTTACTCCGTAATAGTTTTAATAGGCGTTATGACAAAAGGATCCGTCCTGGGAATGATGGTGAGCTACCTGACTTACCTGGTATTGAGCCCTGTAATGAATTTCGCCTTTCATAACTACGAGTTCTTTACATCGAGCGAGGTTACCCGCTGGATTATTAAAATATTTTATTATATAATCCCGCAGACTTCGGAAGTATCAGGAACGCTGACAAACAATATTGTGCTCGGTAAGCCCGTTGAAAGCTACAACCCGGTATGGATATCGGTGTTATTTATTATTTTAACTATGGGAATTGCGATCTCAATTTTTAGAAAGAAAGACTTTTAATATTCCAGAAAATACATTGTAACCGAAACTATTGGCAATTATTATTCATAAGCATAAGTATAATCTCAAAAGGAACGATTCAGTTATAAAATATATTAAAGTATTAAAAAGCTTTTTAAGTCGAATCGTTCGTTATTTTAAATATTTGGATTTAATAAAGCCGCGGATTTGTTTGCTTACACGGATTTATTTTAAGCAATCTGTGTTCTAATAACAATTTTTGTTATTTTCTATTAAATTTCGAAATATTAGGTCTATTACAAATTTCAGCAGGTTAACTTGCACAGTAATTTAAGTGGCATATTATTTGTTCGTGTATTACGCGATTGAGCCGATTTAACGCGCTAGGATAGGACGGAAAAGGATAGAAAGACTTAATCCGGAAAATGTGTATTTGCCGGTACTCCGAAAGACAAACTTTAAGGGGACAACACAGACATTCCGATAACGGAATTCGGAATAGACAAAGCAATTTTCAGAACCTATCGTCTTCTTCAACGGAATAATAATCGGTGCGGATTTTTTCGCGCGTCAGAGTAAAATTAAGTTTAACATAATAGGAAACAAAATGCAGGAACAGAACTTAAGGCTGGAAGATCTTCTAAGCAAAACAAAAGTACAGGACGATGATCAGAAGAATATCACTAAAGTAGCAATTATCGGCGCCGGAGTGATGGGGCAGGGAATTGCGCATACCGTAGCAGCCGCGGGTTTCGAGGTTGTGATAATCGAAAAAGACAGCGAGCATCTAGAAAAAGCAAAACAAAATCTTGAAGAATCCATGGAACGGGAGATTAAGAGATGGGCAATGACACAGTCCGAAAAGAAATCTATCTTAAGTCGTATTAAATGGGAATTATCTTTAAAAAAGGTGAAGGAATACGATTTGATCGTAGAAGCGGTAGATGAAAATTTCCAGTTAAAGCAAAATATATTCGTCGAGTTCGATAAAATTGCAAGAAATGACGTAATATTCGTATCCAATACTTCTACTTTAAGCCTTACAAAATTGGCAGAAACCACTTCGAGAGCGGATAAAATAATAGGAATGCATTTTCTTAACCCGGTTCCCAAAATTCCAATGGTGGAACTTGTTAAATGCCTGCATACGTCGAACGAGACGGTTGAGATAATAAAAGCTTTTGCCGCCAAGATAGGGAAGACGCCTGTTGAAGTATACGAATATCCCGGCTTCGTAACTACCCGGGCAATTGTACCGCTGTTAAATGAAGCAATGTACATCTTACTTGAAGGAGTCGCAACCGCGAAAGATATAGATACCGCAATGCGTCTCGGTTATAATTTCCAGTACGGGCCTCTTGAGATGGCCGATATGATGGGGCTTGACGAAGTGCTTGCCTGGATGGAAACATTATGGAAGACTCTGGGCGAACCGCGGTACAGAGCGTGTCCGATTTTACGGAAGCTTGTCCGCGAAAGGAAGCTCGGAAAAAAGACTGGTGAAGGTTTTTATAAATACGATGAAAACGGTCAAATAATATATTAATTTTGAAAGATTATAACTCGAAACCATTTATCAACAACGCATAGAAAAACGGAATAATAATGAAAGTATTAGTACTAAATTGCGGGAGTTCTTCGATCAAATATCAATTCATAGATACGGAAGAAAAGACCGCGCTTGCCAAAGGTATTGTCGAGAGAATTGGCATGAGCAGCGCCGTATTATCACATTCCCGTTACGACGGCGACGAAATAAAAATTGTCGGTGAAATATTGGACCATTCCATTGCCGTAGAATACGTACTCGGAGTGATGTTGAGTAAGAACCACGGCGTTATAGACGATAAGGAAGATATAGAAGCCGTCGGCCACCGCGTGGTGCACGGAGGAGAAACATTCAGCGAATCAATATTGATTACCGACGACGTAATACAGGTTCTGCAGGACAATATAGAACTTGCGCCGCTTCACAACCCGCCTAATATAAAAGGTATTCAAGCGGTTAAAAGACATCTGCCTGATGCTCCGCAGGTTGCGGTATTCGATACCGCTTTCCATACAAAGATGCCTCCCAAAGCGTTCCTTTACGGCATCCCCTATGAGCTTTATAAAAAATATAAAATAAGAAAGTACGGTTTTCACGGCACCTCTCATCTTTATGTCTCAAACCGGGCAGCAGAAATTCTAGGTAAAAATTTGGAAGATATTAAAATTGTAACCGCACACCTGGGAAACGGCTGCAGCATGGCCGCAGTAGATAAAGGCCGGTCGGTTGATACTACAATGGGATTTACGCCGCTGGAGGGATTACTAATGGGGACGAGAAGCGGTGACCTGGATCCTTCGCTCATATTATACATAATGGGGAAGGAAGGTTTATCCCTCAGCGAAGCGAATACTCTGCTTAATAAGCACAGCGGGTTAATCGGAATAAGCGGGGAGAGCAGCGACATGAGAGAAATACTGGCCGCTGCAAAGGACGGCCAGAAAAGATCCAGGTATGCATTTGAAATTTTCGCGTACAGGGTGAAAAAATACCTCGGAGCGTATGCGGCCGCAATGGGCGGTCTAGATGCCTTCGTGTTTACCGGCGGGATAGGTGAGAACTCGTTCGAGATAAGGGAGGAAGTATGCAAAGGTTTGGAATTCCTTGGAATCGAGCTTGATCCCGATAAAAATCAGAATAAAGATCTGATTATATCGAAAGGTTCCTCCAGGGTGCCTGTCTTAAGGATTCCTACCAACGAAGAATTGGTAATAGCTTTGGACACGAGTGAGATAGTCGAAGGCATGAATATAAAAAAGGAGAACCAGCCCGTCCGTTAACAGTGAAATTAAGCTACTCTTCGGCCCGCGGCCCATACAGCCGCGGGTTTTTTATTGTTCGTTACTCGGAAAAATTTTTAGTAGAGTATTAAAATATTTTTTAAATTCGGTTATTCAAAAAAAAATTTATTGAGGAAGTTATATGGACCTGGGAATAAAAGGCAAGGTTGCATTGGTAACCGCATCCAGCAAAGGTATCGGGAGAGCCGTTGCCGAGGGACTGGTTGCAGAAGGATGTATCGTAACGATATGTTCAAGAAATAAAGAGGACTTGCTGAAAACGGCCGCGGAGGTCAAAAAAAAATACGGCATCGAACCTTCATGGTGCGTATGCGACTTAAATAAACTAAGCGATATAGAAAATACGGTTTCATCCGTAACCGGACAGTTCGGGAAAATCGATATCCTGGTAAATAATTGCGGAGGTCCCGAATCCGGAAATTTTCAGGATTTAACCGATTTAAAATGGCAGGCGGCATTCGATCAGGTGCTGCTTAGTACGGTAAGACTCTGCAATTTAATTGTGCCGGATATGATCATTAAAGAATGGGGAAGGATAATAAATATTACTTCGGTAGCCGTAAAACAGCCGATAGACAATCTTATGCTTTCGAATTCGCTTCGAAACGGCGTTATCGGGTTTGCCAAATCTTTA
The DNA here is from genome assembly GCA_046706945.1 of Ignavibacteriaceae bacterium. Lineage (GTDB taxonomy): Bacteria > Bacteroidota > Ignavibacteria > Ignavibacteriales > Ignavibacteriaceae > FEN-1297. Next base: position 20,073 of record JBJKOY010000284.1, read on the forward strand.
AGCAACGAAATAGCCAAATTTAACGTTACGGTCAATAATATAGCTCCGGGTTATACTTTAACAAACCGGATCTACGATCTTGCCGTACAAAGATCCAAACACGAACAGATTTCGCATGAAGATGTCCTGATAGACATGGCCAAAGAAATACCCGTGAACAGACTCGCTTCGCCGGAAGAAATAGCTTCGGCAGTAGTTTTCCTGGCTTCTAAAAATGCAAGTTATATAACCGGCAACACGTTCCAGGTGGACGGCGGATTGAACAAAGGCATTTATTAGTATGAATAATATTTCCTCATAGGAAGAGGACATGAGTAATGAAAAAGCAAGTGGAAATTGTCTTATCTCCCGAGAATATTAATGATAAATCCGTATTGTACAATGCGGCAGCCGGAATTCTTAAAGCAGGGCCTCAGGAAATAAAGGCCGTAGTACCGCTTAGAAGATCCATTGATTCCCGCAGGATCAAACCGGTGTACAGAATTTTGTGCGACGTGTATATAAATGAAATCCCGCCTGAAAATAACCCAAGAATAGAGTATAAGCAGGTAAAAGGGAACAGGAAAGTAATCATCATAGGTTTCGGTCCCGGAGGCATGTTCGCCGCGCTCAGGCTGATAGAGCACGGAATAAAGCCTGTGGTGATAGAAAGGGGGAAGGACGTCCAGGCAAGAAGAAGGGATCTGAAAGCAATTCAGCAGTTTAATTCGGTTAATCCGGAATCGAATTACTGCTTCGGTGAAGGCGGGGCGGGAACTTACAGCGACGGGAAATTATACACCAGAGCGACTAAGAGGGGGGATGTGAAAAAAATCTTAGGCGTCTTTGTTCAGCACGGCGCGGATCCGGATATTTTAATAGACGCGCACCCTCATATCGGATCTAATAAACTGCCGGGGATTATTAAAAATATTAGAGAGACAATCATACGCAGCGGCGGCGAAGTTCATTTCGAATCGAAATTAACCGACCTGCTGATAAAAGAAAAACGGGTACTGGGAGTTATTGTAAATAATGAGCTTGAAATTACCGGGGACTCTGTTATACTTGCAACCGGTCACTCTGCAAGGGATGTTTTTACTCTGCTTCATAGGAAAAATATTTTACTTGAGCCGAAACCGTTTGCAATGGGAGTACGAATAGAACATCCCCAAACGCTGATAAACGAAATTCAATATCACGACAAATTTAAGAACGAGAATCTTCCCGCGGCAAGTTATAACGTGTCGTGCAATGCGGGAAACCGGGGCGTATATTCGTTCTGCATGTGTCCGGGCGGTATTATAATTCCGGCCTCAACCTCGCCGGAGGAAATTGTGGTAAACGGGATGTCGCTTTCGAGAAGAGATTCGCCCTTTGCCAACGCAGGCTTTGTGGTTACGGTTGAACCGGGTGATTGGGAAGCTTTCAATGAAGGGTACCCGTTCGGCGGTTTGCTCCTGCAGAAGAAAACCGAAAGACTCGCATTCGAACTTGCAGGAAATTCGCAAAGGGCTCCGGCTCAGCGGGTCACAGATTTTGCGGAAAGAAAATTTTCGTCGGTGCTTCCCGGAACGTCTTATATCCCCGGTGTTACTTCCGCTTCGCTTCACGAAGCCCTGCCGGCATTTATCACGAAGGGATTAAGAGAAGCTCTGTTTAAAATCGACAGGAAGATGAAGGGATATTACACCGAGGAAGCGGTTATGGTTGCGGTCGAAAGCCGTACAAGCTCTCCCGTTAGAATTCCAAGGGATAAAGAAACGTTTATGCACGTTGAAATCCGCGGATTGTTCCCCTGCGGGGAAGGCGCCGGGTACGCCGGCGGAATAGTCTCCGCTTCAATTGACGGGGAAAATTGCGCCGATGCGGCCGTTAAATACGGCAATACTTTAATGAATGTGTGAGAGAAATCAAAATTAAAACCGCCCGGACTTTTACGGTCTTTGTTTAATAATAAGATAATATTATTTTTTAACTAAAATATTTGTCACCTAAACAAGAGAATGAAAATGTCGGTTTACGACGAGAAGAACAATCCTCCGTTATGGCTAATAATAGTCGGCATCATCGTAGTTTGCATTGCGGTGGTTTTTGTAATGCTGGCTCCTACAAAAAAATATACGCAGAAAAATCAGTATTATCTGAAAAAGGCGCAGAGCGTTATAGTGAAACCCGCTCCAGCGGAAAAACCTTTTGGTCCTTTCTTTCTCAATTCGAACCGCCGTGCGTAGGATTTATACGGGCAGACGGCCGGCTTTAAAAGTCCTAAGTCCTTTTTCTTTTTGAAGCGGTCTTGTTTTTGCCCGGGGAAGTACGTTTGCTTTTAATACCGGTTTTTTTCCCTTTTGATGCGGAGCCCGAAAGATCGGTATAAAATAATTTCTTAAGTGCGACCAGCTTGTACCCTGCCTCCGCAGATTTCGACTTCAGTAAAGTTATAGTCTTAAATCCTTCGGATATAAATTCCGATAAAGCCTTTTCGTATTGTACCGAACCGTTTGCCGCAGCCTTACTGTCCGTCTTCTGCTTTTTAACGTTTTGAGTTCCGGTTCTTCCGCCGTAAAAAGTATTTTCGTAAAAAATTCCCGAAAGCGTAAGCACCCAGTTTAAAAGATTTTCGAATCGTTCTTTGTTATAAAAAAGATTCCCTTCAAATTCGTTGAGCGATAAATATTCCGCGACTTCTTTGTTGTTTATCAGTTCGGCGATAAAAATGCTTTCGCTTCCCGGCTTCAGCAGATCCGGTTTTGAAAAAATATAGACTTTTGAAAAGAGGGCTCTGATCAGCAAAGCTTCCTCGTAAATTTTTTCAACGTTGTGGCCGCATGATTTAAATATTTCCGTCATAGCTTTGGTAATCTGCAGATTATCGTATACTTCGGCCCAGTTGGTCTTGGAATTTTTTATAATCGAGCTAAAAATACCGTAGACAATAAAAAACGAGATCAGCAGGTCCTTCTCTATTTTTCCGTCGGTTCCAACAGCGGTAAGGGATTTTTCCGCAGGTTCTAAATTAGTCCTGGCGTTCTTTTTGTCTTTTCCGCCTAATAATGAGCTTTGAAATGTAATCGTATACCTTATTAAACGCTTGATATCTTCTGAAGCCTCGTCCGGATTAATGGGTATTTTCTGGAAGTCCCTAACTTCATTCAAAAAGCCGTTCAACCTGTCTTTAACGAGTACCGGTAATTTAATTTCCCTGGTTTCCCCGGCTTTTCCCGGCGAGCCGGCTTCTTTAAAGCAAACATTTATGATTTCGTCCAAATTACTTTTGTCCATCAGAAAGCTTAATGTTTCATGGATGGGAGCCAGTCTAATTTCCCTTAATTTTTCGTCGATTGAAGGCACGCCTTCATCTTTCATCGTCTGGTACAGTTTATCGTATTCTCCGGAAGTATCGTAAATTTCCTTAAAGGCCGCAAAGACCTTATATTCGTATCCGTTTAAAGTGAAGAATAAACCCGACTCATGAATATCGCCGCCGGCCGTCAAATACTGGAGTTTGGTTTTGTGTTCCCGGAAAATGTAAAAGTGACCCCACCCGCCGTTTATATTAAGAGCTTCGGCTAGTTTCCTGCTTCTCTTTTCGCCGTGCTTATAAGCTTTCATTACCGAAAAATTCACATGACCTTTAGCGCGGTCGTACGAATTGTTGTAGATTACAAAAACTTTTTCTTCGCCGTACTTGTTGGAGTATGCGAATATGTTTTCATTTACGTTCCCGTAATCGTCTATAAAGTCGTAGAAATCGAAGTCATCAACCTGACTGAACAGGTACCTTTTACGTATGAGCGGGAATATCTCGTATTCGTGACGGCGTACTAGATTCTCGTCGGGGAACTCATTGTAATAGGCGCGCTTATACTCCATGCCGTATTTTTCGGAAAGTCCTTCCACCTGTCCGTGCCCGAACATTGGCATTCCGGGAAGAGTCACCATCATCATTGCGACTCCGAAATATTTATCTCCCTTGCCGAATTGATTCACGGCGGTTTCTTCGTCGGGATTGCTCATAAAATTAACGTATCTCTTCAGAATTTCGGGATTAAAATCCAGGGTGTTTTTAATCAGCTCGCGGTACTTGCCGTTTTCTTCTTTCATAAGCATGTGCATAAAGGCGCTGTTATAAACCCGGTGCATGCCCAGCGATCTTACGAAATAACCTTCCATAAGCCAGAATGCTTCGGCGAGCAGAAGCGTATCGGGCATTTCGGCGTTCATGCGGTCAACTACTTCGCGCCAGAACTCTTCCGGCATTGCTTCGTTGAAAGCTTCTCTCGTAAGCCCGTAATCGGACCTCGAGGGGATTGCGCCGCCGGTTCCCGGCTGCGGAAACCAGAGTCTCTGGTAATGCTTTTTTGAAAGCGTCATCGCCGCGTCGAATCTAATAATAGGCGTTTTCCGGGCAACGTGCATTATCATTTGAATTAAAGCCTCGCGAACTTCGGGCTTTAAAAGGTTTAGCTGCGCGGTATCGTTCCAAGGCATATGGGTCCCGTCGTTGCCGTGATAAATATATTTTACGCCGTCGGTATAAGAATCCCTTCTTTGAAATACGACTGCGGCATCTTCCCTTGAATAGTATTTGTCTTCTATCCTGACTTCTACTCTATTGTCGTCGGATAAATTCGGTCCGTGGAACGTGTATCCCGGGTAAGGCGGATAATCCGATTGGATAAAATAATCCGGTTTTTCCACCACCCACCTCGAAAATATGCCCGTGTGGTTAGGCACCATGTCGCTTGCAAGCCTTATTCCACGCTGCCAAGCCCGGTGTTTTAGATTTTGAAACGCTTCTTCGCCGCCCAGCTCCGACGCGATAACATAATCGTATAAAGAATAAGCCGAAGCGGCAGCCTCCGGATTTCCCATGAGCTGTTTTAACTTTCTTGACGCGCTGCTCCTTTCCCAGAGCCCGATCAGCCACAATGCCGTGAAATTCCAGCCTGCCAGCCTGTCGAGTTCTTCGTCCGGTATATGGTCTAATTGATAAATAGCGCGGTTGTACTTTTTTGATAGCTGGTCGAGCCAGACAAATACGTTCTTTGCAATCATTACTACTTTCGGCATCCATTCGATGTCTTTGGTAAATCTTTCTATTTCCGAATTATAATAATCAAGCTCCTCGTCGGTAAGTTCTTTTCCCCGGGCAAGTTTTTCCCGGATTCTCCTCAGATATTCCTCATCGTATTTGTACTGAGGAACCGGAGGCGTAGGTTTCGGGCCGAAGCCCAAATGAAGGAATAATTTCAAATCCTCAATTATAAGATCCCTCCCGCTTAGAAGTCTTTTGTTGAATTTATCGAAGACGTAAATCCGCCAGTTATGCCTAATAAACTCGAGCTGGCCCTCAAGGTTGTAAGGACTGCTTATAATCGGCTTTTTAAGAAATTCGATGATCGGAATATTATCGGGACCGAAAGGCTTTTGGGAGGCAAAAAATTCATTAACTCTTTCGATCAATCCCGGATATTTTGTCCCCTGCGCCAGGTGATCGTCGGTGTACAGTTCTTCAAGCTGCAGAGCCGCCGGGTTATTATTCTCCAGGTTTAATAAGATTAATTCTTCGAGTATTATTTCTCTGTTGGGTTTATTGTCGGTATAACCGGCTAAATAATCGTAGACGGACAATTTACCTTTATAAACTTCGGAAGGAGGAAACTCCCTAATATGTTCGGTCAATATCCGCTCCACTTCGTCTTCGCCTATGGACGAAATTAAGTTGGATAAAGCAACGCCGAAGACACCGGGGTTTATATTGACTTCATAAATGCGGATTAAAAAGTGAAATATCTCGTGAATCAAACCTAGCGCGTTTATTTGTCCCGGCGAAGTCATATTCCGTGAATCGCCGCTTTCTTTGCGCGTATTGTTTATTTTATTTGCAAGAATCCTGGCTTGTTTAAAATCGGCAATAACCAGATCGCCGTTAATCGAGAACAGCGAATGTTCTATTTTATATTTGTCTCTGGATTTTTTTGAAACATGAAATTCGAATTTTGCCATAATTAATTCTTCTTTGTAATAATTTAACTTGAAAATAGTACTTTTATTTTATTAAGATATAATAATATAGGAAAAATAAAAATTCCTATCCCTATCGGCCTTAAAAAACTAATAAATCAGCTCCTTTTATTAAACAGGTTGTTTATATGCCGGTAGGTAAATCAATTCTTATAAGGGACTATCCGGTTAGTACACGAGGTATTAAACCCGTGGGGAAGTTAAACCGGGTCGATATGAACGAAAACCCGGTTTATTTCGGGCAGAGCCGATACGGCTTTTTGCACTTCCTTGCCTATTTCATGAGATGCCCCGGTGGTGGAGTTCTTGTCTACATCGATGTGAATTTCAATATGAAATTTATTGCCGACGTAATGCGACTTAAGTTCGTTCAATCCTTTTACGCCTTCAACTTTTAAGGCCGCCTTCGCTATGTCCAGAATTAATTTTTCGTCTGCCGATCTCCCCATTAAATAATCGATATTTTCTTTTGCGATCTGATAACCGGATCTAAAAACGAATAAAGCGATGAAAATTCCCGCAATTCCGTCAACATATTTAAAACCTAATTGTATACAAAAAATTCCCACAATCGATATCGAAGACGCCATCACATCGTTTAAACTATCCACGGCGCCTGCCCTTAAGGCGGGACTGCTGTATTTCTTACCTATCAATTTCTGATACTGCATTAAAATCAGCTTTGTTATTACCGTAGTAAAAAGGATAATATAAACCGCTGCAGTAATATTAGTTTTCCCCGGAGATATAATCCTGGATACGGACTCTTCTATTAAATTTACGCCTACAATGCCGGCAAAAAGGGCAACTAAAAACACGGCAATAGGCTGCGCGGCATGATGCCCGAACTGATGCTCCTGGTCGGGCTTTAATAGGGATATACGAACGCTGTACATTATTGCCGCCGAAGAAATTATATCCGTTAGTGAGTTTATCGCATCCGATATAACGGCAATGGAATTGGACATTATACCGGCCGCGACTTTGATAAGGAAAAGAAATATATTTGCGGCCATCGAAATGTTGGTGGCTCTTTTAAGTATTTTGTCCATTTATTTTAAATAAACTTCTTATTTTAAAAAATAAGATAATTTTAAATGTTTTAATCGACAATTTTTATTACATTTTCCGGTTATATAAAGGAATTTCACAATATTTTAATGATTGAGCTTATTAACAACACACTCGAGATAATATGCCGCCTCAGCAAAAGCAATGCAGGTTTTTTGTCGATGCTCAATTATGATACAGCAGAAACCGTTACGTCTTTCGGTGAAATTACTGAACTAATAGAACCGGTTAACAATAAACTATTCGATAATTACGTTTCCGGAAACAGCGGAAGCGATAATCCGGCTGAATTTAATTTCATATACGATTTAAATTGCAGTTTCCCCGTAAAGTCGTTTTTTATTAAAATGCTCTTTTCCGGTCAAAATCAGGCAGCTTTCTTTATTGTATTGGTATCTGCCGAAGAAAATAATTACGACGGCGGACTTAAACAAGAGATTATTCCTGCGGTCGAGATATTGATCGAAAAATTAAAGTTAATTAAAAAAAATCAAAATACGAAAAACAGCCTGCTTGAATTTAACAAAGAATATATATTAAAGCATTACCGCGAATTTTTCAGTCTACTGCTTGAAGTTTCGGAAGATTTTATTTTTATTTTAGACCCAAACGGTTGTTTTGCCGCTTTAAATAATTTCGGCATTTTACTGCTGGATCGCGAGCCGGACGAACTAATCGGAAAACATTTTCTCGAATTCGTCCCGGCCAGGGAAAAAGCGGCTGCAGCAGATGCGTTCGGCAGGATTATTAATCAAGATCAAATCGTAACTTTCGAAGTCCCTTTATTAAGCAAATACGGAAGAGAAATATTGTTTGAAATCAGCGGAAATGCTCTTGCGGAGGACGGCAAAATATCCGGGGTGCTGGGAGTTGGAAAAAACGTTACCGAATCGAGAGTTTTTGAAGAAAAGATAAGCCGGCTTAACACAAAGCTCGTAGAGGCAAACAGGATAATTTCGATCGAAAGGCAAAGATCGATAAGGCAGAAGGCCATCCTTTACGAGCTGAATAACATGAAGAGCAGTTTCCTTTCCAATATATCCCACGAGCTCCGCACGCCGCTCGCCTCGATAATAGGATTTGCCGAGACGGTAGCATCAGACCGGCAGATGCCTTCCGAAATGAAGCAGGAATTCAACGGGATAATATTAAACGAAGCTAAAAGACTGGCAAAACTCATTAACGACGTTCTCGACATTTCAAGAATTGAGAACGGCCGGCTGGAATTGAACAAGACAGACGCGGATATTATTAAAATAATCAATGAAGTAATTAAAAATAACATGAGCGGAATCGATAATAAAAATATAACTTTAACCGTCGATTTACCGAAAGAAAGTGTTATTTTAAAGGTTGACGAGGCAAGAATGTCGCAGGTGCTAAACGGACTGTTTACAAATGCCGTAAAATTTACCGGCCTCAACGGTAGAATTACTGTTTCGGGGCGTGAATTTTATAAAGAATTCGAAATAACGGTAAGCGATACCGGGATTGGAATACCCGCAAAGGACTTACCGTATATTTTCCAAAAGTTTTATAAAGTCAGCAGGCCGGGTGTTCACCTTCCCGGAACCGGCTTAGGCTTGGTTTTTGTTAAACAAATTGTAGATTTGCACAAGGGATATATAACTATACTGAGCGATATTAACAAAGGAACCACGATTATTTTGAAATTACCGAAAACACCAAAATTATAACCATTATATTGAGGTTAAAATTTGAGCAAATTAGTTTATATAGTGGACGACGAACAGGCCATCTCGAAATTGATCACCTACTGGGTGCGGGATAAATGGAAATACAATACGGAAACTTTTTCCAACGGTGAGGATATTCTAAGAAAGATTAACAACAGGCCGGACTTGGTCCTGCTGGATATCATGCTTCCGGGAATGGACGGCATGGAAGTACTGAAAAAGATAAAGCAGTACGATGAGAACCTTCCGGTTATAATGCTTTCCGCCCAGGGCAGTATAGAAGTCGCCGTCGATGCCTTGAAATTCGGTGCGTTCGATTATTTTCCCAAACCGATCGATATGCAGAGGCTTGAACCGGCGATTAAAAACGCCATTAAAAGCTACGATCTGCTGAGAGAACTTGAAAATTTAAAGGAAAATGTAAAAAAAGAATATAGTTTCGATAATATAATATCCGCAGACGGCAAAATGCAGGATGTGTTCAAGCTGGTGTCGAAAGTTCTGAACAACGACATAACTGTGCTTATATACGGAGAAAGCGGCACCGGAAAGGAGTTAATTGCCCGCGCCATCCACTATAACGGCAAGAGAAAAGATAAACCGTTTGTAGTAGTCAACTGCGCATCCATACCGAGAGAACTTTTGGAAAGCGAATTGTTCGGGCATGAAAAAGGATCCTTCACCGGCGCGCATCAAAGGAAATTGGGTAAATTCGAGATTGCCAACGGCGGAACTTTATTCCTGGACGAAGTAGGAGAATTGGAAATGCTGCTGCAGGCCAAGCTGCTTCGCGTTATACAGGAGAAAGAGTTCGAGAGGGTCGGCGGTACCGAGCTGATAAAGACGGATGTGCGCATTCTATCGGCCACGAACAGGGATCTAAAACAAGCCGTCGAGAAAAAGGAATTCAGGGAAGATTTGTATTACAGGTTAAATTCTTTCCCGATTTCGATTCCTCCGTTAAGGCATAGAAAAGGCGATATCCTGGTTTTAGCCCAGCATTTTTTGGATATTTTCAACAATAAATTGAACAAAAAATGCAAAGGATTTTCCAAGAAAGCTTTGAAATTAATATACGATTACAGCTGGCCCGGGAATATAAGGGAAATGGAAAATACGATTGAGAGATGTTTGATTATAGCCGAAAAGGAATTTATTGAAGTCGACGATTTGCCTCCGCATATTAGAGCGACTGAGCCGATGAATCCGGCGGATATTTCAGGATCTTTTTTCAGCGACGATACGGTTATCCCCTTCGAGAAATTAAAAGAAGAAGCAATAAGACATGCTTTGAAAGTTACCGAAGGGAATATTGTTGAAGCCGCTAAGAGACTTCATCTCGGGAGAGCGACGATCTACCGGCTGATGGAGAAATATAACATTGAAAACAGAACTTCGGATTAATATTTTATCAAATTAAAAGACATAGGGTTAAATATGGACTTTATCAAAGAAACTCATGGCGATATCATAATTGAAATTGTTAATCTGCCCCGGGCGACTCTGAAAGAAGC
>JBJKOY010000285.1:0-8480 GCA_046706945.1 Ignavibacteriaceae bacterium
TTGTCAGAGATATGAATTCTTAGTGCCGCTCCGTATAAAATATTTGTCGGATTTATATAATTATTTATTAAGGTAGGTTCGTATGAATAAAAAAATCGAATACTTGTTCCCAATTATGTTTTTAATATTGATCTTTCAAATTGCTTTCCCTGCGGAAGCTAGAGCACAAAGGCTGGACCCGCCCTGGTCAAAGTATGAACAGGAAGGGAAAAAATTTACTGTTCCGGGAATCGATAATGTCCCCGATCTGCACGGAGAAGTAAATAATCCTGATTTGGTGATTTTTTTCGCGGGAAATCAATTTATGGTCGTACCGGATTTGATCAAAGCTTTCAAAGAAAAATACCCGCAGTATAAGCGTATTTTTATTGAGACATTGCCGCCTGGAATATTGCTTGATCAAATCGAACAGGGAGCGGTTGTTATAGGCAATATGAGGGTCTCACTGAAACCGGATATCTTCACGGCAGGGAAGGGACATATTAAAGAAATACAGGGGAAAAAACATTTATTTAATCGGACTGTAAATTACACACGCAATAAACTGGCTATAATGGTTTACAAAGGAAATCCTATGAATATAAATTCGCTGAAGGATTTGGCAAAACCGGATATAAGAATAAGCATGCCTAATCCTCAATGGGAAGGAATCGCTAAAATAATTATCCGCACATATAAGAAAGCAGGAGGCGATAATCTGATCAAAGCTATCATGGATAAAAAGGTAAATGAGGGGATGACTTTTTTAACCCATATTCATCATCGGCAAACCCCGATGCGTATTATGGAAAAGAAATCGGACGCAGGTCCTGTTTGGTACACGGAAGCAAAATTTCAGGAGATGATAGGCAACCCGATTGAAGTTGTTCCAATTCCGGAGAAGGAAAATACGGAAGTTGTTTATACGGCCGCTTCATTAATAAATGCGCCGCATCCCCGGGCCGCCGAAGATTTTCTGAATTTTTTAAAAAGTAAGACCTGTTCGGAGATTTACCGTAAATACGGTTTTATGTCTACAAAATAAATGCATGATTTTTTAGAAGCCGCAATGAATTTATATATGAGGATAAATATTATGAAAAAAAGTTTATGGATATCGTTTATTATTTTGATTTTATCGTCGGCCGGCTTTGTCATATCGAATTCCGGCTCTCCCCGATCAGCTCAGAAGAACTTTAAAAATTCTTCGGTCGGCGGAGCGGATAACGGGATAAAATATAATCCGCCTTTGCCTGAAGACGCACCGGAAAGTATCAGAAATGAAGTAATGCTCGGTTTTAAAATTATGGACAGTACAAAGAAATATGCAGGCGAATATGTAGGCAATAAACTTAATTGCTCCAATTGCCATTTCAACGGCGGCATCACAAAAGGAGGTAAAAACGGGGGACTTTCTTTAGTGGGAGTAGCGACCGAATATCCCAAATACAGGTCGCGTGCGAAAGCTGTAGTAGATATAGTATTCCGCACCAATAGCTGCTTCGAAAGAAGCATGAACGGAAAAGCTTTACCCCAGAACAGCCGGCAAATGGTTGCGCTCGTTACTTATTTTCAATGGATATCAAGGGGATTGCCCATTTATCAGAAATTACCGTGGCTGGGTTTAAAACACATTAATAGCAGGCATAAACCGGACGGGTTAAACGGAGAAAAAATATTCGCTTCAACCTGCGCTGCCTGCCACGGTACCGCCGGACAGGGAACCCAGGCCGCACCTCCTTTATGGGGCCATGATTCATTTAACGATGGTGCCGGTATGTCCCATTTGGCAAACCTCGCGGCCTTCGCCCATAATAATATGCCGTATCATATTTCCAACCTTACCGAAAATCAGTCATTGGATGTAGCGGCGTATGTTGCAGGCCGGCCCCGGCCGCATTTTACTTCAAAATAATTTACATGAAAAGGAATTATTATTTGTTCTGATTTTTCAAAAAAAGCGTTCATCAAAATTCACCGATAATTTAATTCATTCAGTATCGTTAAAAAAACAAAAGGATCGTTATGAAAAGCAGTTTAAGTTTTTTAGTTGCCGTTATGTTAATAACAGGTTTTTCTAGTCTATTATCCGCGCAGACCAAATGGGAATACCCGGTGATAAAGGGTTACGGGCCTGTTCACCCTTTGGTGGACGCCGCGGTTCAACCGGACAAGTCGCTGGAATATAAAATATTATTCGATGTTACCAAAGCTTCAAAATACAAGAATAAAGTAAATCCAGCGCTTGATCATATTGCAAGATTGATAAATGTCTACGCGTCTGCCGGAATGATGCCGGATAAGATGAAACTTGTTGCTGTAATACACGGTCCGGCTACGCCGGTCGTATTAAACAACGAGGCTTTTAAATCAAAATTCGGAATAGATAATCCGAATATAGAATTGATTAATGATCTGAAAAAAAACGGCGTGGTTTTTTATGTATGCGGGCAGGCTTTGGCGGACAATAAATATAAAAATGAATGGATAAATAAGGATATAACTGTAGCCCTTTCCGCGCTAACCGTAGTGCCTACTTATCAACTAAAAGGCTATGCTCTCATGGCCTGGTAAGTGCTCAATAATTTAGAACGGACTTATTCCGGTTCATTCTAACAAAGAAGATAAATAATAAATTCCCGGAGGTCAGGCAGAAAATGTTAATAAAATCTCTCTCCCGAACCTCCGCGGTTTTCTTAACGCGCTTACGAATATTTAAGCCGCAGTATCAAGGCTTTTGCGTCCTATCTTATGACCGACCAAGCCGTAAAATCCGACGTATGAATAAGCTATAAGCGGGACAATATATGAAATTTGCAGTCCGCCCATATCGGCAATATGCCCCTGCAGCGGGGGTAAAAGCGCGCCGCCGAGAATTGCCATAACAAGAAGCGAAGACACCTGGCTTTTTAATGTGCCCGTGCCTTCCAAGGCCAGCGAAAAAGTGTTCGACCACCCTATTGAAGAGAACAATCCGACGCCGACAACGCACCACATTGCGACCTTTCCGCCCGCAATAATTGCAGTCGCAAGAAGTACAACAATCGTTGCCATAAAGATCGAAAGAGAGCGCCCGGCGTTCGCTTTTCCGAACTGAAACATCAGCCAGCAAAGGAACAACAAGGGGAGATAATTTCTTACTACGTCCCACCCGCGCAGCGAAAAAATCACGATAAACGCCAGTACGGGGAGCGCAGCCAGTATCAACTGTTTGTTTGCCTTCTTCATTTCGCTTAATTCAACGGCGCCCATAAAACGTCCTACCAGCATGCCGCCCCAGAAAAGCGAAACGTACTTGCTTGCTTCCACGGCGCTTAACCCGGCTATGCTGTTCTGTCCGAGGAAATTTATAATGGAACTGCCTACGGATACTTCCCCGCCTACGTACATGAAGATTGCTATTATTCCTAAAACTACGTGCGGGTACTTCAGCGCTCCCGCTCCTTTTACAATCTCTCCTTCACCGATGTGAGGCAGGCGGATAAAAAAGAAGACAACCGCCAGAATTATGAACACGACGCAAAATGCAAGGTACGGGATCTTCACGGATTCGGCGCCGTGCATGCCTGCGTTGTTGAAATACTGGAAGATCAAATAACCGCCGATCAACGGTCCGATAGTCGTTCCAACCGAATTAAATCCCTGGGCGAGGTTTAACCGGCTGGAAGCCGTTCGTTCCGGTCCGAGTATGGTCACATAAGGGTTAGCAGCAATCTGAAGCATCGCGAAGCCCAAACCTACTATAAATAACGCTACGAGAAACAAAGGATATGAAGTAGCGGCGGCAGCCGGCCAGAAAACGGCGCTGCCCAGAGCGGAAATTAAAAGACTTATCACTATTCCGTTTTTGTATCCTATTTTGGCTATCGGATCGCCGGCAGTAACGGATATTGTAAAATAGATAAGAGATCCGACGAAATAGGCGCCGAAGAAAGCAAATTGTACCAGCATCGCCTGGAAATAATTCAGAGTAAAAGCTTCTTTAAATCTGGGGATAAGAATATCGTTCCAAACCGTCATGAATCCCCACATAAAAAACAGCGTTGTCATGATAGCAAATGGACCGCGGTACATTTTTCCGTTTTTTCCCCCGGTAGTTTTTGAAGCTGCTTCGACAGTTGTGCCGATACCTGCCATAAATTCATCCTTTCTAATTAAAACTTTTGATTTGAGGATAGATCCGGTTATTTATTCCAATTTTTTTGAAGCGGATGAGCTTCGGTATTGAAAATTACTTTATTAAAATTCAGGGTGCTTTTAGGAGCAAATAATAAGTACAAATATTTTAGGGTCTCGGCCAGGAAAAAACTCGGCATACTGTCGCCTTTTTCATGCGTGACCACGCTTGTCAGAGTAACGTAGCCGTTTTCGGTCCGGCAGTATTTCTTCAGATCATCAAAGAAGGTCTTTCCCATTTCCAAATACAGCGGGTCGTTTGTAAAACGGTATAGGTAATATGCCGATTCGATTATCTCCGGCCTCAAATAATAACCGGAATCTACAGCCGTCATCGTATTATAATTCAATAGTTCAGGTTCAATGCCGTACCTGTTCCACATTTTAAAACACGAAGATTCCAATTCCGCTGCCCTCCGGACTTCGCCGCCCAGGCAAAGCACTGCCGGGAAAAAAGCATCCAATGATCCGAACTCGGTGGAAGTCCTTTTACCGCTGTTCATATCGGCATGCCCGTACCATACGCCCGTTGAAGTGCTGTCCAGCAGATATTTGTTAATTGCCGTTATCGAGGAATCCCACATTATCTTACAATCCTTATCTTTGAAAAGCAGGGAGCTCTTAACCAGGTATTCGTAATACGAATCTATCCCGCCGGAAATACTGCAGTCCGTATCGGTCCATTTCCCGGATTCAACGTTGATCCCTTCACCAACCAGTCCGATCTTTGAGCGGAGGCTGAACAATTTTACCAGCGCCCGTTTGGCGGTATTGTAATAAACGGTATCTCCAGTAAGTCTGCTCAGCGTTCCGAATTCTATCAGCATAGTACCGATTTCGGCAGGATTGCTGACCGGCCCTCTAACTGCGCCCGTCTTCAGGTTAACCTCCCGGTAGGGCATGCCCGTCGGAGATTTAAAAGCAGCCAATTCTCTGTCGGCCAGGTCCATTGCAAGGTTTAATAGTTTTTTATCCCGGGTAAGTTCGTATGACGACAGCAGGCCTCCGAGGAACCTGATGGTAAATTCAAAGTTAGAAACAAAAATATCCTGATCGAAATTCAGGTGAGTCTCGATAAGCCTGCGGGCGCTGTCGGCTTCGGTTTTTAATCCCATGAGAATCATGGAATCCAGGGCATCGACCGGGGTCATATAAAAGGATACCGCGTACCAGTTGCGCCCTTCTTTTTTCAAAGGCCGGAGCTCGTCGTACCCCCATGCATATTTTTTATAAGAATTCCAGCACAGCAGAAATTCTTTTTTTATTTCTTCCGCAATTTTCGATTTATTTATTTTATCCGGAGAAGAAATGTTTTCAAAAGCGGTATTATTATTATGATTTTTTGAGGTTTTACCGGGCATTCCCGGATTATCCTTTGCATCAATGTTCCCGTAAAAAAGCAACAGGGCGGCAAAGGAAAAGATGGAAAATATTTTTATGGTTCTCATATAGGATTTATAACCTTATATTCCGGACTGTTTAATTCCGCTGCTAATTCCCCGGGTTAAATTTAACTGTCTAAAGCGTTTAATGCAAAAGCATAAGCGCCGACGGAGATTGCTTTGCTTGTCCCGATTTTGGAAATTCCCACGCCTATCCTGATTTCCGGATCATATTTAATTTTTCTGCCGGTACCGTAAACGGATATTTCTTTTGTTTTTCCTTTAAGGAACCTTGAGAGCTGTTCATTATCTTCAAGGTTATAAACCGAGGCTATCAGCCGCCTGAACCTGCTTCCGTCGGGTTTGACAAAATCACCGTTCATTTCATCGACCAAAAAAGGCAGGAAAACATCGGAAGCCCCGGCAAGGCCGCCCCCGATAACTACAAGTCCGTCGATCAATGTAACGGCATTCGAAACAGCGTCGCCTGCCGCAACCGCCATATCCCGAAACGCATTGAGAGCCGCAGTTTTATTACCCTCTCTTTTACCGAGGCAGATATCGTAAAGGTCTTTCGGAGAAGGCGAATCGTTAATATTAATTCCGGAATGTGCGGCATATGCTTTTTTTAGTCCGTGTGTGCTTACGTGTTCTTCAATGTGGGTTGCGGGGCTTAGTTTATCCCTTAACAGCCAAATCTCTCCCGCGACAGAATTATCGCCGATAAATAAATTCCCGTCCCTCACAATACCCGCCCCGAATCCCGTACCGAGCGTTAAGCCGAGAAGATTCTTGTACCGTTTCGGACTGCCTGCTTTTTCGAGCATATCGTTAATATAAGGCAGAAATCCTGCAATGGCTTCGCCGTAAGCGTATAAATCGCCGTCGTTGTTTATAAAAACAGGGAGACCGAATTTATCTTCAAGCATCGGTCCAAGAGCTACGCCGCCCCGAAACGCCGGCAGGTTTGGGAGATTACCGATTATTCCGTTCGGGTAATCCGCCGGCCCGGGAAAAGCAAAACTGATCGCCGAAGGCGGCTCAGACAGACTTGCTTTAACCTGTTCGAATCCGCTTATTACCGCCGATAAACATTTATCCAGATCATCGGCATGAGACGGCAAAGTTATCTCGCCGGTTATCTGCCGGTTTCCCTTCATTGCCGTAAAGACCAGGTTTGTGCCGCCGGCGTCAAGCGTCATCACCGTTCTTTTATCGTCATCATATTTCATGATTTTCTGATTCCTCCGCCGTCAGATTACTTATTCATTGCGGTAATATTAAGAATTTTT
The DNA here is from genome assembly GCA_046706945.1 of Ignavibacteriaceae bacterium. Taxonomy (GTDB): domain Bacteria; phylum Bacteroidota; class Ignavibacteria; order Ignavibacteriales; family Ignavibacteriaceae; genus FEN-1297. The sequence continues at coordinate 6,830 of JBJKOY010000285.1, forward strand.
AAGTTAACCTAAACATAATTATATTTCCTGAAATGTCACAATAAGTTTGAAGCTTTATAAATTCACGCACATCTATTAATAGGGTATCTTCACAAAACACGGCGCAGTGGTTAGAGGTTTGTTTTGATATATTAATGAATTGCACGGTATTGCAAAAAATTAATATAGTAGAATAAAAAAGGATGCCATGACTTATTCCGGTACGCTGACGATCTTTGTATTATTATACGCGGCTACCTGGTGTTCCTTGTTCGCCGGTATAATGCTTATCAGAAAAGATTATCCGATGGCTAAAAGATTCCGTTCGTGGCTTTTAAACAAACGGATAGAACAGTTTAAGATCTCTCCTTTTAAGAACCTGCTTAAATTGTGGATCGCCGGGAGGTATTTTCTTACATCCGTATTTTTCCTTTTTTTAACGATTATTCCGGCGGCAATACTCTTTTTTTTATTGTAAGCATTTCCGAATTATTATTTATCCGGAAATAAAATTAAGTCAACGTCTATATGCCGGCTCGGCGTTCCCCGCTTACCATTTTTCCATAATCTGGGAAAAGCACTGCAGACCGCTGTAGATCACTCCTCCGTAACCGTGTCCGGGAGACGTCCATGCACCCGAAAGATACAAGTTGTTTACGGGCGTGGAATGCCCAAGCCTGTTCTGCCCGGAATTATCCATTGTCTGGTCAAAGCCGTAAATCGCCCCTTTATAGTTTCCTGTATATCTCATATTAGTTAGAGGGGTACCTATTTCCTTAATCTCGATCGCGCCGGTTAAGCCGGGGAGAATTGTTTCTTCAACTCTTTTGATAAGTATATCGGCGATTCTTTCTTTCTCTTTATTGTACTCGGTTTTTCTGTAATTGAAATAATCGTCTTTATATTTTTCCCAGTGGCCGAACCCCTGAGCAATTATAATATTGAGAGTGTTCTTCCCTTCCGGCGAATAACCTTTATATATGTTATCGTACAGCATCACGCCGTAGCCCCCGTTTTCAAACTCCGCATTTTTCATCGATTCGTAATCCGCTTCCGGATCGAACGAGGTATTGTAAAAAATTTCCGTATCGGTTACCCCGGTTTTTTTTAAAAGATCTTCTTTCAGGCCGAGAAAGATTTGAAAACTGGACAAACTTACGCTGTACTTGTTTAATTTATCCAGGTAGTCTTTAGGCAACGTATTTTCGCCGACCATATTATTAAAAGTATCGAATACGTTCGCGTTGGAGATAATTACTTTCGCGGTGTATTCCTTTCCGTTCGAAGTCCGCACGCCGTAAGCGGAATTGTTCTTAACCAGAATTTTATCCGCTTTCGAGTTTAGAATTACTTCACCGCCTTTTCCGGCAATGTAGCTTTTAAATGCGTCGCTTATTTTCTGCGATTTGCCCCTTGGGTAGTAACCGCCGGCATTTAAATACGACCACGTAGGCATCGCATAATAATAAGGAGAAAGTTTTGACGGAGGAAGGCCGTAATATCCCCAGAGAGACGAGACGATAGCTTTTAATTTCGGATCTTTTAGTCGGGCGTTTGCAATATCGCCCCATGTCTTATTAAAACTTTTAAACAGATACGGGAATTCCGCCGGGAAATTATTCATATCGACTTTTCCCTTTGCGGCGGAATATTTCTGGATATCATCGTATAT
>JBJKOY010000286.1:0-22059 GCA_046706945.1 Ignavibacteriaceae bacterium
ACGAAAATAAATCGCCCGGGAGTTATTCGGTTAATTTTAATGCCGCGGCGCTTGCAAGCGGAGTTTATTTTTACAGGATCCAGGCGGGTGATTATGTATTAACTAAAAAATTAATACTATTAAAATAACTGTAATGTAATATTACAAGATAACCAATATTAAGTAGATAAGACCGGTACTTATTTGGTTCAAATTCCATTTACGGGAGGATAATATGAAGCTACAAATTACTAAGCTATGTTATATGACTTTATTAATTACCGGAATGTTTTCCGCAGCATTCTTTGCTCAAAGCTCTCAATGGGAAGTTTATACAACCGCGAATTCTCGTCTTCCCATGGATACGGTATATGCTCTAGCCTATGATAACGGACGTTCTTCTATGTGGGTCGGGACTTATGCTTATATCGCCGAGTTGAAGGGTTCCAACTGGACAGTTTTTGATCCAAACGTCGGAAATAATCCTAACGGAGCAAAAGCAATTGCAATTACGCCCGACGATTCGGTCTGGGCAGGAGGCGGCTGGTACGATATCACGAGCATTGATGAATTCAACGGAACATCCTGGTCGACTTATAACAATAACATTTTCAGTATTAGCGATATAACATCAATGGTCTATGATAGATCAGGGCAAATCTTGTGGATTGCAACGAACTCTGACGGTCTAATAGGACGCGACATGTCCTCAAAAACATTTGTGGGTGCTTTCGGCTATTCAGAAGACGGAGGTCTCAACGACGACGGCTTTCTTGCGATGGCGCTCGACTCTTCCGGAAGTTTATGGTTGAGCGATGCTACCTATGGGCAGGGTATGGAAAAGCTCAACTACTTTGAAGGATCCCAGCCCGCATATACGGATACGCTGGTTTATCAGCAATTCGACGGAACTTCAAGTTTGCCGGAAATAACGAACCCCGCCCTTCCGACTGACGGACCCCTGGCAATTGCCGTCGACCCGTCCAACTTCCTTTGGCTGGGAACCAAGCAGAAGGGAGTAATGAAATTCGACGGGAAGCTTGTTACGCAGTTCAGCTCAAATACGACTGCGGGCTTCTTGAACGATCATGTCAATTGCGAGGTAATCGACAAGTGCGGAGATATCTGGGCGGGTACGAACGGAGGCGCCGCGGAGTATGACGGTTCAACCTGGCAATGGTTTACAAAGGAAAATTCTTCCCTGCCTAACGATACGGTCTTATCGATGGCAACCGATGTTAACGGCCACTTGTGGTTCGGGACGGAAGGCGGTCTTGCCGAATACAAGCCGCGGCCCCATACACCGGATTTAACTTTGCCCGCAAACGCATCGGTTGTAGGAGCGGCAGCCGTGCAATGTAAATGGCAGCCTGCCTGTCCGGGCGTAACGAGATATTGGTTTGAGATTGCTAACAATTCTTCTTTTACTAATTCAATGATTGATTCCGGCTTAACCGTAACCAGCAAGCTTGACACCGGCCTGCAAAACAATACAACTTATTACTGGAGAGTCAAAGCCGAAAACGACGCAGGCTGGGGGCAGTTCAGTTCCGTATACAGTTTTAATACTTCATTCCTTACGGGGATTAAAGATAAATCAAATCTGCCCAAAGAATTTAGACTTTCACAAAACTTTCCCAATCCGTTTAACCCTGTTACAACTATAGATTATCAAATACCCAAAAAATCCTTCGTTACGATAAAAGTATTCGATATCCTCGGTAATCAGGTTTCGTTACTTGTTAATAAGGACGAAAACGCGGGAAAGTATGCAGTAAGCTTCGATGCTTCTGAATTATCGAGCGGCGTGTATTTTTATTCAATTGACGCAGGAAGTTTTGAACAGACTAAAAAATTGATCGTATTAAAATAAAATTTTAATTAATAAAATGTTTTCATCTGAAATTTATTTTTGTAAATTACTCGGTGTATTTTTCCACCAAATCGAAAAATAATTTTGTTCGGATCGCAACAACATTACTTTAACTTTAAAAGGAGTATAAGATGAACAAGCGCCATTTTCTTTTTATCCCCTTCCTTCTATTGATGTTTTGTCTTCTGCAAAGTCCTGCGAGTGCCCAGTACGAAATTCAGAAGAATTATCTGGGACCGTCAATCGGTTTTGCTTTTCTGGGCAGCACTCCCGATTTCGGACTAAGTTATGAGTACGGTATGGAATTTCAAAATTTCGGGAAAGTCGGAATAGGAGGTCTCTTCAGGTATTGGGGTTACAGTGAATCTTATTTTGACGGCGAATGGAAATATACTAATATTTTGATCGGGGCCCAGGGAAATTACCATTTTGTCCTTGAAAACAATAAGATCGATCCTTATATCGGCATTGTCCTAGCTTACGATGCCGGTTCGGTAAGCTGGAGCGGTTCTTACGGAAACTATGCGTCTCCGACTTACGGAGGTTTATGGCTTGCCGCTCAGGGCGGCGCAAGATATTGGATCTCGCCTACAATAGCGATCTCGGGCAGAATAGGCCTCGGTACTCTCGGATATTCCGGAGTTGATTTCGGGGTTGATTTTAAATTTTAAAGAATGAAATTTTTAACATGCCCCGCGAATTTATTTTCGCGGGGCATTTTTAAAGTTGCGGCATATTAAATCGAGGCAATCTAAAAACTAATAATTTTCGGTGGCTGTGCTTATCGAAGCCGGCGTTTTGAAATAAAAACCGCATTTCGACCCGCCTACCGGACGGGCAGGTAAGCATTGGACTGAGCTCACGCCGAAGTCTCAATGCTCAGTTTACGATCTTTTTAGACAGCCCCTTTATTCGTTATGTCATTGTGCATTTATAATTAATACCTCACCTCTCTTTACCCCTGATAAACTAATCAAATGATCAGTTGATTACACCTGTTTCATGCATTATGTTAATAAGTAAGTTTACAGCGGATGCAGCTTCTTTTTCAATTATTCTACAAACGAAAATTATTTCTTAATTCGATGCGCGTATTCGAATTAATGCAAGCAGTGATTTTTTTAATACAAAAATCATTTCCCCAATAAATATTAGAGGCTCTACATGCGGAAAGATATTTTAAAAATATTTCTTAAAACAACCGGTGCAAGTCTTATTTTATTATGTTTAATGTTAAGTTCATGCAGTAAGAATTCATCCAATAATCCCGTCAGCTCTTCCGGTCAAACAAAACCGGGCGAGATCGGGCCGGAAGGAGGAACCGTTGTTTCCAGCGACAGCAGCGTTAAATTGCAGATACCCCAGGGAGGATTAAGTTCCTCGACGGCAATCGCGATAAATACGTCTGCCGATTCTCTTCCCGCAGGTTTCCGCGTATTATATAATTTTACACCCAACGGATTACAATTCAGCAAACCCGCAACTCTTATCATTCATTATAACGATTCGTTGCTGGCAGGATTAAACCCGCTTAACGCTGGAATCGGTTACGAAGACAACAACGGCAACTGGATCGGAGTGGGAGGAGGAAGCGTGGATACGACGGCCCATACTTTTACCATTCCCATAAATCATTTCAGCAATTGGGGAATTTATCAGACATATTTTATAAGCAAAGAGAATGTTGTTACGAATAGTACCGCCATATTGACAAACAGTTCGACCTTGTTCAACGTATTTAAAACGGGTATTGTAATCCAAGATGTCGGAGGACCTACGCCTCTTACCCGCACGCCGGTTCAGCCCGACCAGTGGATGGTAAACGGAACTATCGGCGGAACTTCTACTGTCGGAACTATCAATGCCTCGCCGAACAAAGGCGAGGCAGTATATACGTCTCCCGCAAAAATGCCGGATAGCAATCCCGTTGCGGTTGCCGCCGAAATAGTTCTGCCTAATTCATCCAAGCTGTATTTAATCTGCAATACTGCAGTGCTTGCAAAGAACTGGCGATATGAAAATATTTATTCATCCGGGTTTCAATGCGAATCGGGGTGGGAAGTTCATTTCGACTACGGCGACACGGTTGAAGTTGACTTTCAGCTCGGTAGTGATTTCCAAGTTGCTTCGTGGCTACCCGGACCGCATTTTTACGGGCTTGCGAACGTCGGCTCCTGCGATCCGCAGTGGGGTATTACCGTTCAAACCGGGAATCCCATGGAGGTTACCGGCTTCAGCGGCGGGTACGACGCGGCAAATAATCTTATCAGACTGAATGTGAATATGGTAGAAGCCGACTATTACGGATTCACGATAACTATAGGTACCGAGACGCAGCATCAGGATGTTGAGCCCGGAAAACCGTTCACAGATCCTGTTATCTTTCCTCCGAAGTCATATAACACATATACCGTAAACGATAAGGACAAGGGATTACCAAGATATGACGGATATACTTGGATACTGGAAGAAAACGATAATCCGTAAATAATTCAGTAAAAGCAAAACTTAAATTTGCCGGAGGGCATAATGAAAACGATTATCCTTTGTTTAGTACTGCTTTCTTGTGTGCAATATAAAATGCTGGAAGCACAATGCAGAGAACAAAAACAATCGGAAAAAGCGGTTATAGATAAAGCGGTAAAAATTTTTGAAGATGCTTTCAACAAACCCTTGCAGGCTATAGGCTGGCAAATAACCGAAGAAAATAACGGCCATAATACTCAAATTGCAATCACCCCGGATCCGTTTCGTCCATTATTTATGTGCAGTGATTTTTTCAGCCTCAAGCTTTCGCTCAATCCTAATTCCGCATATGGTAAATTGATGCAGGACTCCGCAGAGTACTATAATAAACAAGTCGTACAATACAGTAAACAATGGCCGATGTCGGCGGCCGATAGTAAGGCTCTTAAGCAAGCTACACAAAATCTTTCTCGGGTGGAAAGCATGCAAAGCGCCGAGATAAGCATAGATGCCAACGACCCTTATTTAAAAGAAGACTATCACTTAGGCGCAAAGGATAAATATACGGTGCTGCATATCCCGGGAGCGGCGTATGCCTGTCGGATTTATACTGCGCCTGAGGATGCGTCGGGATCACCTGAAGAAAAAACCAAGATTTTCTTTGGAAACTGGAAAGGCGCAAATTTGAACGCCGGTGCTTATACCGGCTATCCGTTCGTTCATAAAAAGCAGGGGCCTTTTATTGAAAACTTCGTAGTTACGGTAAATGCGCCGTCTTCCGCTGCGGATAAAATCATTCAAAAAATCGACTGGGATAAGTTGAATGAAGCAATCAGTATATAAATATTTCCGCGGGAAAATGTTTTTTGCTTTATTGATCAGTTTAGGCCGATGCGGTAAATACGCCCGGAACTGTTCGCAGCGGCCTGCCGGCAGCCCGGAAGATTTCGACATCGCATGGTCTAAAAGCAGAGCCGAAGAAATATTGGATAATCAAAAAAGATTTATCGAAACATATTGTGTCTTACCGACTTTTTTACCAAGTTGTAATGCAGCCTTGAATATTTCATTTCAGGAAAAAGAAATACTTATATTCGCGCATTTGATTTTATCGTTGTATTTGAGGTTTATTAGATAGATCATCAAAGCAGGCAAAGCATTGCTTCGGAATAAAAGGTTACTGTGTTTTATTTCCCTTTATTATGATTTACTTAGAGAACCTTATTAGTCTAATATCGGCTATTATTTGAAAACAATTTCATTGTACGTCAGATATACCAATCAATAAAAACTACAGGAGGAAAGTCAAATGACGCGTATTGGTTACGTAAAAGCATTTTTTATAATTGCCGTACTTTCGCTTACATCCGCAGGCTGCAGCGGTTGCTACGGATTAAATCCGATGGGAATCAGTCTTTTCTCGTTAAAGATTGATGTCCGCGGCGCATCAAACGCACCGCTGATCGGAGCGGTAGTAAGCAGCAGCAACGGCGAGACCGTTACCGTAGATTCTACGGGCATTGCAACCCTTCATTTCTCGGATGTCGGACCCTACTACATTACCGTAAGATACCAGGACAACATAGTCGCTTCATATAATGTTTCAATGCCTTCCGACGGCGGAAAGACGTTAACCGCGAACTATGTTGCGTCCGCGGCACCGTCCGGCGGCAACGCCGGAATGGCGGCAGGCGGCGGCGGAAATTATTTCGCCATGATGGGTGCCAGATTTTATCCCATTCTTTTCCAGTACGTATTTAATGCATACGGCTACAGCGTGGATCTTCAAAAATACGAACCGGGCCAGTATACCAACTGGGAGATCAGCACAAACGGCGAAGATAAATTTTCTACGAGGAAAGCTTATCTGGATAAGCTGCCGAACGGACAGGAATGGTGGCAGGTAGATTTTAAAACAAAATCCGATTCGATGCTGATGGAAGTGCTTTTCAGCGATAAACAGCAGTCGATCCGCAGGATGAGGGCAAGATTCGGGAACGAGTCACCGAAAGAAGTGCCGGTTACCGAAGGATGGTATAATTCGCCGATGCAGCTGACCCCGGAGTCGATAGAAGGATCCGTAGTTAAAAAGGGCGTAAGCGTAACGGTACCCGCGGGAACATTTACGTGCGATCAGCTCGAGTTCGGAGTTGCTCAGGGAATTACATTGCGCCTTTGGAGAGCAAAGAGCGTCCCCGGCGGAGTTGTTAAATACGAAATGACCGGAGACAACGGCGACCTGTACTCGTGCGAATTAACCTCGTACGGTTCGGGAGCCAAAACGGAGCTTGGTTCTTACTAGTAATATTATTGATAAATATTGTTTGAATTTATCACTTAGGGGCTGTCTAAAAACTAATAATTTTCGGCGGCTGAGCTTGTCGAAGCCGCCATTTTGAATTAATAACCGCATTTCGACTCGCCTGCCGGACGCGCAGGCAAGCGTTCGACTGAGCTCATGCTGAAGTCTTAATGCTCGGTTTTACGAACTTTTTAGACAGCCGCAAAGTGATGAAAATCTAATTTAAAAAGCTCAACTCTGAATTATAATTCGTATTGTTCGTGCAATTTGCGGCTGATTTTTCGAAAGATATAATCGAGCGGAGGATCTGAATTATCTAACGCACAGCAATTCTCATAATCGGTCTGGTCTCGGATCTTCTGGCAACTTCTTTAAACCCCGCTTTAAGGAACGCCGATGCGATGCCGTGGTAAATAAACGCATCGGGTTTTATATCTTCGGTCTCTACGGGATAGCCCTCCACAATAACGGCCCCGTTCTTCGAAGCATACTTTACAGCCTCTTTAAGCAGTTTTACCGAAAGACCCTGTTTCCGGAATTTTCTAGCTACAAAGAAACATACGATCGACCAAACGGGTTTATCGTCAACCGGTTTTAAGATCCTGGAACTTCCCAGCTTCGGGTATGCGCTCCTGGGCTCGATAGCGCACCATCCGACCGGTTCATCGTCAACGTAAGCCATTATGCCCGGAACGTTACCTGAATTTACCGTTTTTTTCTGCAGTATTTTATTTCCGTCGCCCTTATTGGCTTCGAAATCTTTTCTCGCCAATTTCCACCACATGCACCAGCATCCGCCGCATGCGCCGTTACTGCCGAACAGTTTCTGGAAGTCGTTCCAGCTTTCCGTTGTAAGTTTTTTAAATTTTATTTTGCTCATAGGGTAATCCGGTAAGTAATGATTCGGAATTCTCGGATCTAATCTGTAAAAAAGAAAAGTTATTATCAATAATAATCTCAGCCGAAAATATTGTCCCTGAAATTTCTGCTTGCATTCAGTTTCTTACCGTTAGTTAAAATCACGATAAAATCTCCGTGCGACCAGGGCTGGATTTCCTTAACGAAATTTATATTGACGATTGTGCTGCGGTGTATCTTTCTGAACTTGGCGGGATCGAGCTTTTCCTCGAGATCGGCCAATTTTTCCCTTATGAGATATGAACCTTCTTCGGTGGAAATCTTTACATATTTATCCTCTGCGCTGAAGAAATAAATTTTATCGGCCGGGACGAAAAAATATCTCTGGTCCTTTTTAACAAGGAACTTATCCAAAGAATTATTTCCCTTACTAATTTGATCCAATATTCCCGAAATTAATTTTACGGGATTGTCGCCCTTTTCGATTTCGGCCAGTGCGCGAAGGAGGGATTTTTTAAACCTGGTTGAGTCAAACGGCTTCAGAAGATAATCTACGGCATTAACCTCGAACGCATCAACGGCATATTGGTCATACGCTGTGGTAAAAACTATCGCCGGCATTTTATCCGTTCCGACGGCTTCGATTAATTCGAAGCCGCTGAGTCCCGGCATTTGTATGTCAAGAAAGATCAAGTCCGGATTATATCCGTCTATAATTTCCGCGGCTTCAATCCCGTTTTGAGCTTCTTTTATTATATATTCACCGTCTTCTTTTTTAAGAAAGGAGATTATTTTTTTTCTTGCAGCCGGCTCATCGTCGGCTATCAAGACCTTGTATTTTTTCGCGCTCATTTTATTCTTTCCTGACGGGAATTGCTATTTTCACTTCGAAGCCTCCGCCGTTTATATTTCCCCAGGTAAGCTTATGATCCGCCCCGTATATAGTCTCAAGTCTGGTTGCCGTATTATTAATTCCGATGCCGTTTCCGGATTTAGATCCTCCCATACCCGGTCCGTGGTCTTTAACTGATAAGAACAGCATGTCTTGATCCCGAACCGCGGTTATTTCCACGGATATTTTTTCCACGCTTTCTGTAGAATGACGGATTGAGTTTTCAACCAGCGGCTGCAAAATAAAAACCGGCACCAGGCAACCTGCGGCGTCTTTACCGCAATCAATCGCGAACTTCAATTTATCTTTAAAACGGGCTTTCATAATATCCCCGTAAAGAGTGACCATTTCTATTTCCTTACCGAGAGGGTGTTCAGCTTCACCTTTTTTGTTAAGCGTCATCCTTAACAGATCGCTCAGGTCGGCGATCATTTTGTCCGCGACATTTACGTCGTCATACATCGTGGAAGATATTACGTTCAGGGTATTGAAAAGAAAATGAGGATTGAGCTGCATCTGAAGGGCTTCTACTTTTGACTTTGCCAGCTGCTCCTCAAGTCTTGCCGCCTGCAGTTTCCGCCGCTGGCTTTCTCCGAAGCTTTTAAGCCAGTAATACCCGCCGTAGAAGATCGCGTACATCATTACTATCCTGAAGTACTCCATAACAAGCCTGTATTTCAATATTCCGTAATAGTATTTTCCGAACCCGAGAAGAGGCCAGAGCAGTCCCCTTGCCAGATACATAGAAAACGTAAGCACTACGCTTAAAGCCAGGCTTATTATTAAATGATTGAGAAGATTTCTTAACCGGCGGGGCTTGGCAACCGGATATTTTACTACGAAGAAATATATCAAAGGTACAAACGAGTAAAACAGGATAAATGCGATAACTTCGGCAATCAACACCTGGGCGAACTCGGGATGGTAGCCGTTGGCAAGATCCTGAAAAGTGTAATTTGCAGAATTAACCAGAACCATTATCAGGAAAAAGACAAACGTATATTTGTAGACCGTGTATTTTAATTCGTCTCCGGCGATATTTTTCTTCACGGCAGAGCTCTCTCTTTCCGGCTATTTTGACTTTTTAACGATTTAAAATTAAATATAATCATCTTCCGTTCAAACAATTAAATCCTGAACAAATATGACGCCTTAAAGAAAAAAGATTTCTGAGTCATCAATAAATTATCCGAGGGCGCGTAACGCTCGTTTTCCCATTTCATTTTTTGATAAGCCGATCCGTAGCCGAGGTAAATTACCGTTCCGGGAATGTAAGTAAAAGCCGCCAGCAGATTGAGACCCATCTGCTTTTTGTAATCGTCGTATTCGAGTATTCCCCTTAAATAGAAATACTCGTTGAATTGTATAACGGTGTTGTTCCGGTAAATAACGGCGTCGAAGAATTTTTTCCCGTTAGCCGTGCTGTAAAGATCCGAGTAAGATACATCGACACCGGTTTTGAAATGTCCGGTCAACTGGATCTGGAACCCGGTTATAATTTGCTTGCCTTTGCCCTGCTGCGGATCTGACGGGTCGTATAGAATGAACCTGCCGGCCGTCAAATCGCAGTAAAAGCTGAAATCATTCAAGGGGACCATACTGTAATCGATAATAACCGCATCCCGGCGAAAGCTCTTACCCGAATAGATCTCGCTGCCTGCCTTCAGCGCAAGCATAAGAACCGATTGAAGCGGCATTGTAAAGCTGGAAGAGATCATATTTAACCCTTCGTACATATATGAAAACCGGTCAAGGGAATGAGAGCCCCAATATTGTGTTTCGATATTGTATATCCATTTCTTATTCAGATCGAAACGGTACTGGAACAACAATGGTATCGTTGTAATGCCCGTCCTTGTCAGGTACCCGACTCTTGTATCAAAGTCCCCGGAGACATTATAAACACCGGAATATGCATAAATATTTTTCGTACGGTAATGGTAGACAACGCTGGCAACGGTACCGGTCTGCTCCGGGGAGAACCCGTGCATTTTATTTACCGAGCCGAACGCGTTGTATTCGAAATAACTGCGGCCGTTTAAACGGAGCCTGCCGTCTATGCCTGTTATGTAATTATATTCGTCGAAAAAATTCCTTCCCGTAAATATGCCGCCGATATAAGAGTCTCCTTCGAATGTTTTTGCATATCTCAATACCGAGACACTGGTTCCCTTGTTGCTCAAGCCAGGGATATTATTTTCGGCAGCCGACTCGCCGGGGTAGTCGTCGAGAGCATAAAGAAAGTAAAACTTATCGCCTGCAAACAGCCGGCCTGATAACTTAAGACCGAATTTAGGCTTAACTATGGTTCTCGTATTAACTATTTCCCCGAGCGGGAAATTATCTACTTTACCTGCGAACCCCAGCATATCCTTTCCTTCAAGGAAGAACGGCCTTTTCTCGGGATAATAAGCCGAATACCGAAGGTTGACATCTATTTGACCCGCATCGGTTTCAATTTGGGAAAAGTCCGGATTGTAAGCGGCATCCATGGTAACATCCGAGGTAATTCCGGCTTTTGCGGTTAAACCGAAACTCTTTTGGAAACCGTTCTCCCGCATAATGCCGCTGCTTAATTCGTACGGCTGCGACATCGTGTATGCCGGAATGAATTCCAAAATATTTTTGTGGTCAATATTTCTTAACCTTATTTTCTGAAACTGCGCCAGGGCCGGTCCCTTTTCGGGATAATAACCCGGGTAATCGTCCTCTTCGGAATCACGGGTTATTTGTCTGGCAACCTTGAATCCCATCGTCAGCTCTTTATTCCCGGGAAATCGCAGCGATGAGAACGGGATCGCGAATTCCACGGTATAACCGTTATTTGAAATTTTAGCCGCGCACTGCCAAATGAAATCGGGCGAACCGTCGGGATTTCCGTCCTGGTTCAGCGTGCCGTCGTTTTGAATGCCGAGGGGATTTGATGCGAAATAATACGCAGATAAATTGTCGTTAAAAGTGTCGATGCAGAAAGCCGCCCAGTCGTCAGACATTGAATTATCCCTGTTCGACAGTGAAGCTTTAATTCCGGAGGGTTTCGTATCGTAACAAATTACGCCGACAAATATATATGAATCGCTGTAAAACATTTTTACCACCGTCCTCTGGGAGGGCTTCATTCCGTAAGAAGGCTTCATGGTTTTAAAATCCGAGAATACCGCCGCTTTTTCCCACACCTGTTCATTCATTATCCCGTCGATTTCAGGCCGCACGTTTAAGTAGGGAAGATCTACTATACTTCCGCAGAACACAGCAGCCGGCGAACTTATCACCAACATCAAGGTCAACAGTGACATACGGATTGTCTTCATTTTACACCTCTTTATTTACGGTCCAATAATAGCCGGCAAGTGGTTTTATTGCATTCAAAATGCCGTAAAGCGGATTATTCAGACGTAAAAAGGATTTTTAGGCGTTTTACAGTGAACATTATGAAGGTCTTTAAATTCGGTGAGGTCTTCAAATTATTTGAACTTCGGGCCGTTATTATGACATAAGGGATAAAAATTCTGCGGTATGATTGAAGGAATAAATTATAATTGTTAACTTTAAAAAAACCGACGCATATTGCCGAATTTTAAATTCAAGTGTTTTACAAGGGTATGCATCGGTATTAATAATAATGTTATTACCAATTTCATAATTTAACTTACGGGTGAAAATGAAGCAAAAAATAAAAACAATACTTATTCCGTTATTTGTTTTCGCGGTTTTTATCTTTATAAATTCCTGCAAAAAATCCGCGCCTACCGAACCGCAAAACGGTTCCTCGGGTACGCAGAATCCGGTAGGGGGAACAACAAACATAGGTACAATTTCTTACACTGCTGACAACTCACGGGAAAAGTCCGTACAACTGGACACAACTGCCGTCGATATCTCAACCACCGATGCCGGCGGTATAAAATGGGATCTCTATATTCCAAAACAAGATATCGAAAGCAGCGTAACGATTTCCATGACACCGATTCAAAACGTTAAATCGGATTCCGTTTATAACATAACGGCCGGTGTTGTATTTCAGCCGGACGGTTTTACATTCACAAACCCGGCTACTTTAACAGTCACAATCCCGCAGTCATCACAAAAATATGCTTTTTATATTTTCTCGCAGGACGGGAAGAGTGTTGAATTTGCTTCATTTTCAGGATCAGGCGGGGTATATAATATCCCCGTGACTCATTTCAGCGGTACGGCCGCGGGCGTGCCTTCAAGTCTTGACAAGCTATGCGCAATAGGTACAGCGAAATACAACGTTGCTCTGGAAGAAGAAAATAATATATTAGCCCGGAATCCGGTGGTTCCGGTCCCACCCGATATCGAATTAGAATGTGGCATGGATCCGTCGAAAGAAAAAATCCTGGATGATTATATAAAACAGTTTATGATGCCGGAGGATTCGGTTATTAAAAAAATGCTCGGCGCAATTTCCGCAATGCAGCTGGCGGGGTGTAATCAAAACATAACCGACGGCGGCTTGGCACAGGCGGGAAAATTAGCTGAGCATCTTGTTAAAAAAGCTCAATCGGCTTACAGTCAGTATTCTAACGACAATAAAAAATACCCTGCCGTTGTGAAAGCAATGCTGTCCGCGGATGCCCGTCTGCAACTATTGGGCGGATCTACTCCCCCCGATATGATGGCACAGCTCGGAACCTGGGCAAAAAATTATTACGACGACCAGTTGAACAAACTGACGCAAAACCACGATTACGGCGTCATTAAATCTTTATTCTCCCTTGCCGCCCAGGCACAGCTCTTCGGTGTCGATGCACCGTATTACGATCAAATAACTCAGGCTGCTTCTTTCAAATTTGCCCTAAACGAAAGTGTAGAGGATATCATAAGAGACAACGGTATCCCGCCTGACACCCAGCATGTAATCGTCCAGGGCTCTATAAATTTAAATCAGATCGCCTCAATGTCCGGGTTCTCGTATGAAGGCGAAGGTAATATTAACTATGTATACGGACTTACGCCCGACGAATGCAACGACGCTTCGGACAATCCCCAGGGCGGACACGATAAAATTGTGCTGCCTCAAGATTTTCAATTGTCGGTATTCGTCGACAGCCTGAACCTTTGCAAACAAAATTATATTGCCATTCATTTTGACTCTCTGGGTTCATCTTTGGAAAACTGGGATTACGGTTTTGATATCAGCGGAGCACACGGCTGCATGAATGTCGGCTCGGATATGCTG
Organism: Ignavibacteriaceae bacterium; assembly: GCA_046706945.1. Taxonomy (GTDB): domain Bacteria; phylum Bacteroidota; class Ignavibacteria; order Ignavibacteriales; family Ignavibacteriaceae; genus FEN-1297. The sequence continues at coordinate 13,574 of JBJKOY010000286.1, forward strand.
CATTCTTCTAATTCTTCGCTAACGCTGGACTTAAATAGTTTAATTTTCTCGGATGAAAGTTATTACGATTATTACCGGAACGGCTTCAATCTTCATCCGTATATCCATAACGGTAATATTAATGCGGTCGATACCACATATAAAGTGGACAGCACACTTTCAAGTTCTCTAGGTACTATAGAACTTATCGGTCATTTGGAAATAAAACTGGTTCATACTCCGCAATGATAATATTCTGAAATAAATAAAGTAAAATTATGAACAGGGGAGAATACAAATGTTAGTTCATGTAAATTTTTCTACTATCTTAATCCCTCTCCTTCGTAACCTGCCTGCCGGCGGGCAGGGAGGAGGGAGACAGGGTGAGGTCATTTTATTTGACGGTTTCATATGATTATGAAATTGCTCTCAGGAGTAAGAACAGATTATTTATACTTTAAATGCACGAACACTATTTCTGGTATGAATTTGTTTTTATTCTTCTTTTTATCGGAAATTGTTTTTAAGATAACGGCGTATGCAGCGGTAAGCAGGAATCCAAGGACCGTTCCGCGCAATTCTTTTTGCTGTTCAAAATACAGCATACCCGCATAAATACCGGCTAAAAATAAAATCAATGGAATTCCGTACAGCAGAAACGACGCTTTTAAAATATTCTTTCCTTTAATTGCTATCCTCACGGTATCGCCAGCATGCACTCCGAGCGGATCTTTTACGGTTAATGTTTTTTCATCGTCTATTCCAGGGCTGCATAATGCCTTCGCGCAGCACGCGGAACATGCACCCGATTCTTTTAAAATAATCAAAGCGAAACCGTCTTTAACTTCCTTAACAATTCCGTCTTCGTATATTTCTTCGGCCATATAAAAAATTTCTTAAATAAGATTACAGGGATTTACGGCAGCTTCCAATGTGAATGAATTTAGTCCTTCTTTACCTCAATATTACAGCGGAAGTAATCTATTGCTTTGGTGGAGCATTTCTCAAGAGGCACTTTGCTCATATCCAATTTATCGTAATTTATAACCGCTAGATAATTTTCCATAAACACTCCCCCGTCCGATTTCCTGGCGCATATCCCGCAGCCGATGCACGAAACGGAGCAGATTCTTTTGGAAGTTTTGGGATCGTCAAGGTTTTTGCAGAAGACAAATACGTTCCTGCCGGATGGTTGAATTTCTATAACGCCTCTTGGACAGGCCTTTGCGCATAAACCGCAGCCGGTGCAAAGTTCTTCAATAATTACGGGCAGACCGTTGCCGTCCATAAACATAGCCCCGAATGTGCATGCATTAACGCAGTCTCCCCCGCCGAGGCATCCGTACAGGCAAAGCTTATCGCCGCCGGATACAAGCGCCTGAACGGCGCAGTTTTCCGGCCCCCTGTATTTTGCGTCTTTCCTTACGGCTTCTGCTAATCCGCCGCGGCACATAACCCTGGCTACGGATCTGATGCTTTGCTTGGTTTCGACACCGAGAATTCTCGAAATCTCGTCCACCGTCTCCTGTCCGCCTACGGTGCATTTGTCGGGTTCTATTTTACCCTCGACTACTTTAACTGCAAAATCGTAACAACCGGCATTTCCGCAAGCCCCGCAGTTTGCATTCGGAAGTATTTCGTTTATTTCTCCTATCTTCGGATCTTCTTCCACCCTTAATTTTTTATCTGCTATTGCAAGTGCGCAGGCAAAAAACAAACCAAGACCTCCCATAGTAGCCAAGGCTAAAATAATGCCCGTCTCCATATTTTCACCTCAACAAATATTTATTAAATCCCGACGATAATATCTTTCTGCCCCCGGCATCAATTATCATTGCTTCCGCATCCTGAAGTTTTTCTATCAAATTAATTCCCTTTACCGGTCCCATTACAAAAACAGCGGTAGACAGGCCGTCGGCTTCCGCATCGCTGCCGGCGATAACCGTTACGCTCCGGCAGCTGTCCGCCGGATATCCTGTCGCCGGATTCATGATATGGCTGTATCTTTTTCCGTCCTTAATAAAAAATTGTTCGTAGTCCCCTGACGTCGCAACCGCCTTCCCGTTCAGTTTTATTTTTCCAATAATTTCGTTTTCTTTCCCGGGATGCCGGATACCGATAACCCATCCGCTGCCCAGAGTACGAATCTCACCGCCGGCGTTGACCAGACAGTCGGCAATGCCGTTCTTTTTTAATATCTCCAGCGCCCTGTCCACAGCATACCCTTTAGCAATCGCACCGAAGTTCAAGCCTATATTTGCATCTCTGACAAAACAATTTTTCCCGAGCAGACGGATATGCTTCCATCCCGACGAAGACAGCGCATTCAGTATTTTCTCTTTTCCCGGGTATGAAGGATCGCTGCGGTTAAAACCCCATGCTTCCGTTAAAGACTCAAGTCCGACATCGAAAGCCCCGCCGCTTTTTTTCCATAAAGAATCGCTCAGCAGCATAATAGCGTATATCTCGGACGAGACTTTAATAACCGGATCTTTACTATGATTTAATTTCCATACCGGGCTTCCTTCGTTATACGAAGAGAATTCAAGATCAATTCTTTTAACCTCATTCAGCGCCGCTCTTATTGCTTTATCCGCCCCTGCTTCATCAGCACCTCTTACCTGGATCTCAACAACGGTACCCATAAGTATCTGAGACCGCTTTACTGCCCGATTACCGTTTCCATTGCGCGATGCTATAAATCCGACTATAAAAAGTAGGAAGATGAAACTTCCGTATAGAAATCTCTTTTTCATTGCAGCTAAACCTTATATCTGCCGTTTGCGACTTATTGACTTATCTAACGCTGAGTCCCAAAGACACAAAATATTTTAAATCGTTCCGATTCTTATTAATATTTTATTTGGCGCACAGGCAATTATATCGCCGTTCCCGGAGGCAACGCCCGTATGCATGCATAACTGATGACGGCACGGTGCGGAATTTACCTTAACTAGACCGTTCGCAATACATATTGCTGTCTTTCCGAGCGGTCCGGCGATTTCGATGTTTTTAAAATTTTTATCCGGGTCTATTCTATCGAAGATGCCCTTTTCGTTTTCTATGACTACTGCGGACTTGTTCGATTTGAACAAAGCAGAAAACAGATCGCTTTCCGAATATTCGGCGGAGAAAATATATTCCGCCTTCATGTTTTGAACCCTCTTTCTTAATTCGGTAAAGGATGCATCAAAATCATTTAACGGATCGTAAATAAAATTTCGGCCGTCGCCCAGCATAATATCGGCATCTACATTATCATTTATTTTCATCATCCTGAACGTAACTCTTGAAATACTTGGATTATTATTGTTAACCGCATTTAATTTGTATACCTTCGAAATAATTCCTGCCCATCGCTTATCCGCGTAAATAACGGGGATGGGGTTTGAAGAGCATTTTTTGCCGAATAATTTTGTTATGCCGGCTATTATATTTGCATCGCCCGGAAGAAAGCCGTGGACCGAAAAATACTTTGACGCCCCTGGCCCGGTAATTTTACCTGCGCCGTATCCCGCCGCCAGCGCGGCGGCTGCGATTCCCGATACCTTCAAAAAAGAACGCCTCGAAATCATATTCTTCTCCTGTTAAAATTCGCTACCATCATTAATTCTTCTTGAGCTTAATCTTAAACTTGAACTTGAACTTGAACTTTTTTAAATCATCCCCGCAAACCCCATAAACGCCAGAGCAAGAATTCCCGCGACTATTAATGTGATGGGCGCGCCCCTGAAGGATTCCGGTACGTCGGCAAGTTCAAGTTCTTCTCTTATGCCGGCCATTATAATTAAAGCAAGAGTAAAACCTGCGCCGGCTCCCAATCCGAATGCTACGCTTTCGACAAACGTATATTCCCTCAATACCAGCAACAGCGCCAGGCCCAAAATTGCGCAGTTAGTAGTTATAAGGGGAAGAAAAATGCCGAGAGCGCGGTAGATAGACCGGCTCACTTTCTTTATGAACATCTCTACGAACTGGACGAGGGAAGCTATAACCAGGATGAATGCCGGTATTTCCAAAAATTCAAGACCGTACGGAATAAGTATCAAATTGTAAAGCAGCCAGCTTACAACCGCCGTTAGAACCATAACGAACGTTGTTGCCATTCCCATCGACGCAGCAGAGGAAATTTTATTCGACACGCCGATAAACGGACAAATTCCCAGGAAGTAGGAAAGGACAAAATTATTTACGACGGCCGCCGATATAAATATTATTATCAAGTTCATATTATGCTCCCGTCTCTTTAAGAACTTCTTCGGCCAGCTCGCCCCTGCTTACACTTCTGTACTGCTGAACCAGCGATTCGCGTTCAAGGTTTTTCTTCTTCCGCGTGTACATATTTGCAAGACCCATCAAAAGTCCGAGCGTTAAAAAAGCTCCCGCCGGTAGTATCATTATTAAAAGGGGTTCAAAACCGAAAGGAAGGATCCGGTATCCCAATACGGTTCTTGAGCCTACAAGTTCCCTGATGCTTCCGAGAACAGTCAAAGAAATTAAAAAGCCCGTTCCGTTTCCCAGTGCGTCGAGCACTGAACGCAGCGGGGTATTCTTTGAAGCAAAAGCTTCCGCCCTGCCGAGTATTATGCAGTTCACTACAATCAATGGAATAAAAGGACCGAGCGCTTTGCTTAACCCGGGGAACTGCGCCTTCATTACCAGATCAACTATTGTTACGAACGTTGCTATGATAACAATGTATGCCGCAATCCTTACCTGGTTGGGAATTAATTTTCTTACGAGCGAAATCATCAGGCTGGAAAACACGAGAACAAAGGTAGTGGCAAGAGCCATTGCAATGCCGTTAAGCGCCGAAACGGTTACGGCCAGAGTGGGGCACATACCGAGAATCTGTTTAAAGGTGGGGTTTATCTCCCAAAGCCCTTTTGTAAATTCGCGTCCCAGACCCACCTTTTTTTTCATATTTTCCTTTCCTTTTTAACAAAGTCTTTTAATTTCGAAACCCCTGCGTTAACAATAGCAACAACGGATTTCGAAGAAATAGTAGCGCCGGTAATTGCCTGAATTTCATTAGGCTTCGACGGCTTGACCCCTTTCACCCATTCAACCGAGGGTATATTAACTAACTTGTTAAATTGATCTTTAAAAGGCGCTTCGACCACGCGGTTTCCAAGTCCGGGCGTTTCGGATTGTTCCAGCACCTCAAGCGATGTTATGCTGTTCAGGTCTTCCGTTAATCCTACCATCAGTCTTATCTTACCCTGAAATCCGTTCCCTTCGAATACCAGGGAATAGCCTGAAAATTTTTTGTCTTTATCAAAGACCTTATAAGCCTCCAGACCGGTCGCTTTTAACGGTTCGTACGACTTTCCCTCGGGATGGACAAGAAAGATAGCTCTTTCGGTTTCCGCTTTTTTATTCGCTTCGATGAGCGGCGAAGCCCAGCTGCTGACCACCGCAAGCAAAGCTCCGGCCGCAATACCTAAAAAAGTAAGAGTAAGGATTATATGCGCCGCCTTTTTCATCTTACGGCACCTTCGGCGCTGCCGAAAATTCGCGGTACGGTAAAACGGTTTATCAAAGGAACAAAAGCATTCATAAACAGGATGGAATACATAACGCCTTCCGGCAGGCCCCCGAACAGCCTGATAACAACCACCATTGCGCCTATGCCGAATCCGAATATCCACATCCCTCTTCCCGTAATAGGAGAGGTAACCCAATCAGTAGCCATGAAAAAAGCACCAAACAATAACCCGCCCGCCAAAAGCTGGAAGACGGGATCGGGATATTTAACCGGATCAATCAGCCGGAAAATGCCGCCGAAAATTACCAGACTTGTTATAATCGATACCGGGATTCTCCAATTGGATATGCCTGCCGCAATAAGAAATATACCGCCGATTAGAATCGCAGCCGCAGATGTTTCTCCCATAGAGCCACCCGTGTTTCCCCAGAACATGGAACCGGTCGAAGCAACGATCTTATCGAATTTGAAGGCGGCAAGCGGCGTTGCCGATGTAATGCCGTCAACGGCTAGACCGGGCTTTGTCCACGTTGTAATTGCCACGGGGAACGCGGCTTGAAGAAATGCCCTTCCGACCAGGGCCGGATTAAAAATATTATATCCAAGGCCGCCGAAAATCTGTTTGCCCAATCCAACGGCAACTACCGCACCTATTGCCGCAGCGGAAAGAGAGAAATTCGGCGGAAGCGTCAGAGCAAGTATTATTCCCGTAATCGAGGCGCTGCCGTCGTATACCGTAATTTTCTTTTTTCTAATTGCCTGTACCGCGGCTTCCGTCAGGTTTGCGAAGACGACGGAAACAAGCATAATTACCAATTGATAAACTCCGAAAAACAAAACGGCCGCAATTACGGAAGGTAAAAGAGAAATAACAACCGTCCACATAACTTTTTTGGCCGACTGTTTCGAATGCATGTGGGGAGAAGTCGTTAAGTAAAATTGATTCGATAATTTTATTTCGGTTTCTGTCGACATAACCTCTTGCAGCACGGATTACTATTCCGTGCTCCGTTATTAATTAATCTTTATTCTTTCTCTTTGAATCTGCGCAGCCTTTTGCTTGCCGAGCCTTAGCCACTGTACAAGCGGTATGTTGGCAGGACAAGTATACGCGCAGGTCCCGCACTCCATACAGACGGCAATTCCCATTCTCTCCGCGTCTTCATACCTGCCGAGCTGAGTCAAGCGGGCAAGCCGCGTGGGCATTAAATTAAGAGGACATGCATCGACGCACTGTCCGCATTTTAAACACGCCGTTTCTTCGTTACCTTCCGCTTCGTCTTTCGTAAGCACCAATATGCCTGAAGTAGCTTTCATTACCGGGGCAGACAGATCGTACTGCGCAACGCCCATCATCGGTCCCCCTACAATTATTTTAACCGCATCATCCGTAATACCGCCGCAAAATTCGATTACATCTTTAACCGGGGTACCGACGGGAACAATTAGATTTTTGGGTTCCTTTATGCCTCTGCCCGAAACCGTAATTGCGGCCGTAATTAACGGCTCTCCTTTTATTACGGCATCGCATATTGCAACGGCGGTCCCGATATTTTGAATTACCGCTCCTACATCCATAGGAAGTTTTCCCGGCGGGACTTCTTTCCCGGTCACCGCCTTTATAAGCATCTTCTCCGCTCCCTGCGGGTACTTGGTCTTCAGCATTACTACGGAAATATTATCTTCTTTCTCGGCATATTTACTCAGTATACCGGCAGCTTCCGGTTTATTATTCTCAATCCCGATTATTCCGCATTTAACGTTTAATGCTTTCATTATTAGTTTTAATCCCGCAACCACCGAATCGGGACGTTCAACCATAAACCTGTAATCCCTGGTTAGATACGGTTCGCATTCGCATCCATTCAATATTACGCAGTCTATTTTCTTTTCTTTGGGAGGCGATAATTTGACCGAGGTGGGAAAAGCGGCCCCGCCCTGTCCTACTATTCCTGCATCCGCTACTCTCTTAATTATTTCGCCGGGCGTGACGGTTTCGGGATTAAGCGGATTAAAAAAGATTTTCTCGTTCTGTCCGTCTACCGTTATGATAACCGTATCACGAGGAAAGCCCGCAACATTATTCTGCTTTTCCAAGCCTGCAACGGTCCCGCAGACCGGACTGTGCACGGGCGAAGAAACGAATCCGTCCGGCAGCGCTATTACCGCACCCGCAGCGACGGGATTTCCTTTCTTCACCTGCGGTACAGCCTGTTTACCCAAATGCTGGGACAACGGCAAAAAGACCTGTTTCGGAACGGGCATGTATTCAAAGGCTAAGCCTTCCGTAAAATGCTTTTCTTCATCCGGACGGATTCCGCCTTTAAATGTCTTTACTCCCACTTTATTTCCCCACTTAAAAACAGATTATTTACTTATCAATATTTAGCAAACGTCGATTATTTGATCGCGCTGATTACCAGATTATATAAATATATTAATGACTATGCGAAAACATCTTAAACACAATCTATGCCATTTTACTTGAGATGCTTCGGATTATAAAATGTTGTATTTATCAAAAGATGAGCGTATAAAGGATATGCTGCAGGTTAAGAAATGAGAAATACTTATCAAAATTGACAAAAATAATTTTCGAATTCTTACTATCTCAAATTTTAAAAGAGCGGGGCAACTGAAAGCGTAACCGATACTTTTTTAAATGAGTTGTAGCTTAGATCCAGGTTTATCAGACCGAAAATCCTTGAAATACCCGCATATGCTTCCCAGTACGGTTTGGTTTGAGTAAGCCGGGGAAGATATTGAGAATCGTTAAATATTCTCAATAGGGAGGCACCGGTAATTAAATCAAGATCGGAATTTGTAAGAAAGTCCAGTCCCAAGATCTGGAAAAATATCGTTCGCCAGTTATGCTCTATATGAACTGCTATCAGCTTGTCGCCCGCAAAGGTGTAGGGTTTAAGTCCCTTGAATGCCGTAGCCGGCGCATAAAAGCCCATTGCCGAAACCGGGGAAAGTATCTGCTGTATACCGTAATTCCCCCGGATATATTCGGCTT
>JBJKOY010000287.1:0-1858 GCA_046706945.1 Ignavibacteriaceae bacterium
CAACTTCTAAAGGACTGCCATCCCTGAGGACCGTTCTGTTGAAAGGCGTTGAACCCGACGGCTTTGTATTCTATACTAATTACGAGAGCAGAAAAGCCCGCGACCTTAAAGAAAATCCGAATGCGGCCGTATTATTTTTGTGGCGGGAGCTTGAAAGACAAATAAGGATCTCCGGCAAAGTTAAAAAAGTTCCTGAAGAACAATCCGCTGAATATTTCCATTCGCGGCCTTACGAAAGCCAGCTCGGCGCTCTTGCTTCCGCGCAGAGCAGCGTAATCCCGGATAGGAAATATCTTGACGGCAAGTTTGTTGAAGTTAAAGAAAAATATAAAGGAAAAGAAATACCGCTTCCAACATTCTGGGGCGGCTATAAACTTTTACCCGAGAGTTTTGAATTCTGGCAGGGAAGAGAGAACAGGCTTCACGATAGAATCTGCTATATAAAAGAAGAAAATAAATGGAAGATAGTAAGGCTTGCGCCTTAAAATATTTATCCGGGTAAAATTGGTACGGCAAAATGTATTTTTATTTTGGAAAAATTTATATATTTATGTACGGTATTAAAAATTAAAAAAGCTTCAATGGGGGCATTTCGATAAACCTATAAAAACAATTAAGCGATTTGTGAAAATTTCCGTTTTAGGAAAAATATATTTTCACAAGCGAGAGTTGCTCATAGTTTTAATTGATGATAATAAATGATGATGTCTGCATGTGTTTCCGGGAATTTGACCGTTTAAGTTAAATCCATTTTGTCCGGCAATCATCATTAAAAGGGAGGTTATAATGAGAAAGTTCTGGTTTTTGCTAATTACTTTGATAATCCCTTTCTCATTCGTTTCGGCAAACGGTGTTGCCGTGGTCGATGCGGGAAAAGGCATTTTTTTAAGACTGGACTCGACAGCAGTGAATGTTGCCGTAGCCGGGCAAATATCCAAAACAATTACGACTCAGTATTTCAAAAACACAGGATCGACCGCTGAAGTAAAATATGCATTTCCTCTTCCCGAACAAGCCAGCGCTATTCAGCTTCGCTGGAGAGTGGATTCTAAGTGGTACACCGCTTCCGTTTCGGGATCGAAACAGGATACGACATTGCCCGGGGGCGGAGGTTATGTTGTGCCCGACCTTCAGACGTACCTGGGAAAGACCCCGCTTTATTTTTCTATCCCTCAATCGGTTAAATCTGATTCCGATCTTGCCGTAGAATTGACTTACGTGGAATTCCTGCCTTATTCTTTCGGTAACGTAAGTTATGTCTATCCGAGCGACTATCACTTAATTCAGCCGGGAGCGGTGGCAATTCAAAGATTTAATTTTGATCTGGCCTCACAGCGGTCGATCGACAGCATAAGAGTGACTAGCAGCCACAAAGCAGCGTTCCTGGCAAATTATAAAGACAGTGCAAAAGTAAATATTATACTCCGGGAACTTCCCGCGGATGAAAATTATGCTGTACAATATACGTTGAGCGCAAATCAGCTCGGACTTTTTGCTTACAGTTCAATGCAGCCGGATTCGACCGTACCGGATTCTTTGGGACGAGGGTTCCTTTCCTTTATTGCCGAACCCGATCCGGGAAATGCGACGGCTACGATATCAAAAGTTTTTACGCTTATCATTGACAGATCGGGAAGCATGGACGGTACTAAAATGGAGCAGGCAAAAAACGCAGCCTCGTTTATCGTCAATAACTTAAATGAAGGCGATAAATTTAATCTGATCGATTTCGACGATGTAGTTTCGTCGTTCCGCCCGGAACATGTCGCTTATACCCCCCAATCACGGGATTCGGCGCTTCTTTATATCTCTAACCTGTATGCCAGGAATATGACGAGCATTTCAGGCGCATTTGCCG
>JBJKOY010000288.1:0-1633 GCA_046706945.1 Ignavibacteriaceae bacterium
CCGCACCCTGGATAATCCTGAAAAAAATCAGCATGTTTTCGTTTACGGCAAGACTGCATAATAAAGAACCTACGGTAAAGAGTATTAATCCCAAATTGTAGGTGGTTTTAAAACCGAGATGATCCGCAATCCATCCCGACGCCGGAAAAACCACCGACCGTATTAAAAGATATACGGTTAGCACCCATTCTATTTTATCCACACTCACACTAAAAGCCGCCATCATTTTAGGCATAGCGACATTTACAATTGAAGCATCCAGCACCGAAATAAACGTACCTACCATAACAACCGCGAGCACAAGCCACTTATAATACGGGCGATCGAACAGATTAGTAAAGACTTTCGTACTTCCTTTATCTATATTATTGAGCATTATTCTTTCCTAAAAAACACTTTTAATCTTTTTCCTCATAAGTTAACCGCGTTGCGGTTCCAACGCCTTCCAGTACTTCCGGTATAATTCCGAGCCTCATATATATCGGTCTGATAAGCGCACGCATCTTCGGAAGGTTTATAAAGAAATATATTGCCCCGGCAAGACAGAAAATTCCTCCTATAATTAATGTTAACGAAGCGCCGATTAAACCCGCCGCCGCGCCCGCAAGCAGACTGCCGAAAGGAGCTACGCCTCTGAAAGACATGGCATAGAGACTCATTACTCTTCCGCGCTTATCGTTTTCTACTATAGTCTGCAGCAAAGTATTGCTCCCGGCAAGCTGGATCATCATCCCTATACCCGTCATAAACATAAAGATGACCGACAGGAAAAGGACGTGCGACATTGCAAAGGCTATTAGTCCGACCCCGAATGCAATAACGGCGTAAGTTATCAACTTCCCGAGCCCCAAAACGATTTTTCTGTTCATCAGAATTACGGCCCCCGTAAGAGCTCCCAGGCCCGAAGCTCCCATTAAAAAACCGAATAAATCCGCCCCGCCGTTGAAAAATTGCTTGACAAAAACCGGCGCCAGAATTCTGATGGGCGTGCCCATAAAACTGACCAGGGCCAGAAGAATAAGGATGGATTTTATGGGTGAAAAACCGAATGCGTATTGAACGCCTTCTTTTAATTCCTTTATCGTATCTTTCTTCTTCGACGGCGCGGGCTTGTAATCGACGTCCATTTTAACAAGGGAAACAATGACCGCAATGTAGCTTACGGCATTTAAAAAGAAACACCAGCCTTCGCCTACCAATGAAATTAATATACCGGCAATTGCCGGCCCTATAAGCCTGGCCGAATTAACCATACTTGAATTAATTGCGATGGCGTTGCCTAAATCTTCCCGGTTGTTTCCTACCATTTCAACCATGTAGGACTGGCGGGTAGGCATATCCGCGGCATCTATAAAGCCGAGGATCACGCTGAGAAAAATAATCTCCCAGACCCGTATTGAGTTTGTTAATACCAGGAATGCAAGAACAAAAGCCTGAACCATTGAAAGAGCCTGGGTATAAAGCAGGATTTTATGTTTGTTCATCCGGTCGGCCAAGACGCCTGCAAAAGGAGTAAAAATCAAAATGGGGATCTGCCCGGAGAATCCTACAACCCCCAGCAAAAAAGCGGAATTCGTTAACCGGTATACCAGCCAGGTTAAAGCGATTCGCTGGACCCACGTCCCGACAATGG
>JBJKOY010000289.1:0-1742 GCA_046706945.1 Ignavibacteriaceae bacterium
GGGAAGTATATCCCAATTTTAACGACGTAGACGATTTTAACAACTACAAAGATACGGTATCCGCCCCTTACTTTGAGACATACTATATAAGCTGCGTTGTTGAATATGTGCAGGATAATAATCCGGATGCGGTAAGCAGCGCTCAAACGTTCTACAAAAAAGCAATAGTAACGGTAACTAGTCCTTTTATAGATCACAGCATATCTTTATCGGAAATTTATACGTTGAAATAAAATGAATATTATACTCGATATAGTAGGTTCGTCAATTATAGCGGCAATAGTCTTTCTTATTCTTTTTAATTTAAATACCGAGATGTCAAGCGAGAAATTTTCGTCGGATGTAAGCCTCAGGCTTCAGCAAAACGCGGAAACACTCGCTTCAATGATTGATTTCGATTTAAGAAAGATAGGATACAAATACACCGGCACGGCTATTACAAAGGCGCAGCCGCAATTAATTACTTATTACACGGACCTTGATACAAACGGCGTACTTCACCAGGTAACCTTAACAGTCGGGGACTCGACGGAAGTAACCAGCACGCCGAATCCTCACGACAGAATTTTATACAGGATAGTAGACGGAGATACCTCGAAAGGTCCTTCGCTGAACCTGACCAACCTGAGATTCACCTACATGAATGCTTTGGGAAAAGTTACAAGCGCACTCGACAGTATAAAATATATAAAAGCCGAGATATGGCTGCAGTCTCCCGAAAAAGTGGATTCGGCATACATACCTACGTTTTGGGAAGTAACAATTCATCCGAGGAATATTTGATATGGGAAAAAGCATCATTTTAATAGTATTAGGGGCTTCGATAATAACCGGGGTGTTGATTCTTAATTTAAATGCCAATACCAACAAGGGACTGGATTCTACATTGTCATATTACGACAACACGCAGGCCCGGTTAATAGCAAATTCGGGAATTGAAATCTACCTCGAAAAATTAAGACGCGATAAAACCCTAAGCGGTAATTTCGACGATAACGATTTAATGGGAGGAGTTTACAGCGTTTCAATTACCGGGCCGGATACAAATCTGAGGATTGAATCTACGGGTTTGTTTAACGATATAAATCACGAGTGCATGGTTACCGCGAAAAGGGAACCCATGAAGCTGCCTCAAATCAATGCTTCCATTTACGTATCATCCACAAATTTGGACCTCAACCTGCAGGGTAATATGGATATAGACGGTACGGATCATTATATGGACGGAACCACCGGCACCGGCAACCCGGCTTTACCGGGTATAGGAGTAAATAAAACCTCGGACAGTTCATACATTGTAAATGTTATTAAACCCAAGATCTCCGATGCAATTCAAGGGGCCGGCGGGCCTCCCAGCGTCAGGTCTGTCAACGATACTACCAACTGGGAAGAAGTAACTCAGGATTATATTTTTGCCGCCGACATTACATTGCCGTCCGGCACATACTCTACCGGACTGACGCTCGGAACCCAGATCGATCCTAAAATCACATATGTGAGCGGCGATGTTCATTTCACGGATGTGACCGGATACGGCATTCTTGTAGTCAACGGGAATTTAAATCTCAGCGGTAATTTCAATTTTAAGGGTTTGGTCATTGTATACGGGCAGTCGCAGATTGTTACTCAAACAACCGGCAATGCAGCAATATACGGAGCATCTATATTCGTGGGACAAAGTGTTGATTTCAAAGCTTCGGGAAACGCCACATTCTTTTACAGCAAACAAGCTCTCGATAACG
>JBJKOY010000290.1:0-9855 GCA_046706945.1 Ignavibacteriaceae bacterium
GTATTAACCATGTTATTTAAAGAATATCTCAGCCGGAGTTTTATAGTCTAGAGACTGATGTGTTCTTTTGTTATTGTAAAAATTAAAATAATTTTTTAATCCTACAAATAGTTCATGATAATTACGATACTCTTTTAAGTAAATATCCTCATATTTTAAGCTTCTCCATAATCGTTCAATGAAAATATTATCTAAAGCTCTGCCTTTGGAATCCATGCTTAGCCTTATATGGTTATCTAAGACAGCTTCACTGAATGTCTTACTTGTAAACTGGCTCCCTTGGTCCGTATTAAATATTTCCGGCTTACCTTGGCGCAGCGCCCTATCAAGTGCATTTAAGCAGAAATGGACATCAAGTGTATTGGAAATTTCCCAGCTGAGTATGTAGCGACTGAACCAATCGATTATTGCTACAAGATACATGAAGCTGCTGTGCATCGGAATATATGTTATATCGGTTGACCATACTTGATTTGTTCCCGTTACTTCAACGTCCTTTAGCAAGTACGGATAAACCACATGATCCTTATTCCTTTTACTCAAATTTCGCCTTGGTAGAAGGGCTTCTATGCCCATTAGATGCATTAGACGCTCCACTCGCTTATGATTTATTATTTCGTCTTGACGCCTTAGCTCTGCTGTCACTCGAGGCACTCCGTAAAACGGGTACCGGGTATATATCTGGTCTATCTGGTTCATTATCCTTAGTTCTGCTTCCGGCCCGCCGCGGCGGGCTGCCGGATGATAATACCAGTTCGACCTTGGTAAATCTATCAAAGAACATTGCCTGCTTAGGCTGATTATTTTATTTCCCGGCTCTATCAAACTCCTTTGTACACTAACTGATTGTCTCGTACTTTTTTTTTAACCAGTCAAGTTCTACTTGTTGTTTACCTATTTGACTGTACAAACGGTTTTTTTCTTCCTCGTCACTCTCTGATTTCGGTCCTCGTTTTGTACTGAATATATCTGCTACGTTCTCAAGCAATTGCTTCTTCCAATTGCTGATTACGTTAGGGTGTACCTGGTATTCTTTGGACAACTCGGTTATTGTCTTTTGTCCTCTGTATGCTTCCAAAGCTACCTTAGCCTTGAATTCCTTGCTAAATGACTTGCGAACTGTTGGCATTTTTTACCTCCAAATCAACTGTTATAATTTAAGATTTTACACCTTAAATTGTTGTCCAGTTTTTGGGGGGAATCATATTTTTTGGAATATTCATTTTTTATTATGCATTCAATTGTTCTTTATTCTATAACTCCTTCTATGAAATTTAAAATTGCCGAATGAAGAACAATTGAACATTTGAATGAAGAATACCTGAATAATTGAATACCTTATACCCTATACCTTTTACCCTATACCCCAAATCCTTTCCCCGTAAATTCCGACGGAAGGCAGTTAAATTGCTGCCGGAAGGCCTTGGTAAAATGAGAAGGACTGTTAAAACCCGATTCCAGCGCAATTTGAGTGACGCTGTACCGGTTTTCAAGAAGCAGCTTCGCCGCATGCTTTAGCCGCATCAGCCGGAGAAATTCTCCAGGCGCCCGGCCGGTTACGGCCAGCAGTTTCCGGTGCAGCTGACTCCGGCTTACGAACATTTCTTTTGCAAATGCTTCCGAATCGAACCCGGCATCCGAAATATTTTCTTCGGCTATTTTAACTGCCCTGCTCAGGAACTCGTTATCAAGCGAAGTAGTAGTCACGTCCTCCGCATCAATCTTTATTTCCTTCGAGAACTTATCCTTTAAACGCCTGCGCTGTTCAAGAAGGTTCTTTACCCTTACGTAAAGTTCCCGGGAATCGAATGGCTTGGTTAAATAATCGTCGGCTCCGGTTTCAAGGCCTTCTATTTTGCTTTCGGCGGAGGCCTTTGCCGTCAGCAGGATTACCGGGATATGCGATGTTTCCCAGTCGGTCTTGATTTTCTGACAGAACTCTATTCCGTCCATATGCGGCATCATTATATCGCTTATAATTAAATCCGGCATTTGCTCCGCCGCTGTTTTCAACCCGGACTCCCCGTTAGCGGCTTCCCAAAGAACAAGACGTTTTTGAATAAAGCTTAAACTGTCTTTTATCCCGGATGATGATTTAGAGCCTTCGGGAATAATCTTATTTGATTCAAAAAATGATTTAAGCACATCCGATAAATATTTTCTTACGTCCGCGGAGTCATCCACAATTAATATTGAAAGCATCCCCGACGAATTAGTTTCCCCCGACTTTTCTTTTACAACGCTGTCTTCCTTTACACCGGCGACTTCTGCGGCTTGCGGTCCATTTTGAATAACCGGGTTTTCATTCCCCGAATTTTCTTCTAATTCTTTCTCCCCTTCATCTAGATACGAACCTCCCAGAGGTACCGACAAAGTAAACTCCGTACCTTTATCGACTTCGCTCTTCACGGAAATTTCCCATTTATGCAGTTCTACAAGTTCTTTAACCAGAGCAAGCCCTATCCCCGATCCTCCGAAAACCTTCCGGGAAGAATCGTCGGCCTGGTAAAAGCGGTCGAAAATTCTTTCCAGCTTGTCTTCCGGTATCCCGATCCCGGTATCGGAGATCCTGATTACCGCATTAGCATTTTTTTTATCCGGACCCAACGATACGGAGATCTTCCCGTTCTCCCGCGTAAATTTAAAAGCATTGGAAAGCAGGTTGTTGATGATCTTTTCAAACTTGTCGCGGTCGACCCATGCGGACAGTATCTCTTCGCCGCACGCTAAATTAAACTCGATATTTTTTTGTTCCGCAATATAACCGAAAGCGTTGACTATTCCCTTGAGAAGAACGGTCAAATTTTCGTACTTGGTCTTAAGCGGTATTGAGGCAGCTTCCAGCTGGGAGAGCTCGAGCAATTGGTCTATAAGACCCTGGAGTTTGCTGCTGTTACGCTGGATAATCCTGAGCTGTTCTTCCTGCCCGTTGCGGCCGTGCTTCTGCTTTGCATAATTTTCAATCAGCTGCTCGACCGGACCTTTGATCAGCATTAAAGGCGTGCGGAATTCATGCGACAGGTTTGCGAAAAAACGAGATTTCAGGCTCTCGAGTTCCTGGAGTTTCCTTGCTTCGAATTCCCTCATTTTAAGTTCGTTCCTCAGTTCAACGCGGCTGATTTGAAATTTCCTAATTACCGTCAAACCGGCGAGGATCAGGAAAATGTAAACCGAATATGCCCAGCTTGTTTTCCACCAGGGCGGATTTATTATAATGCTGATCTCAGCCGGGGTATCATTCCACACTTTATCGCTGTTTGTTGCCTTAACTTTGAATACGTACTTGCCGGGGTCGAGGTTTGTATAGGATGCGTAATTCCGCCGTCCCGGCAGGATCCATTCTTTATCAAACCCCTCCATTAAATATGCATAGTCGATCAGGTGAGTCGCATTATAATCCGGCGACGAATAATAAAAAGTAAACGTATTCTGGTTGTAATCCAGAGTGATTTCTTCGGTGTAGGAAATATCCTGCTTCAAAGGGGAGTTGTCCGAAATATCGGCCGGTTTGTTGCGGATTAAGAAACCCGTGAAAACAATTTGCGGTTGATAATTCGATAACTTAATATTTTCAGGGTTGAAGATGTTTAATCCGCGGTTATTTCCGGCTAATATTTCTCCGCTGCGGGTCTTTAATAAATCCCCGGTGCTGAAATTATTGCCTGTTAATCCGTCGTCGGTTGAGAAATTAATAAATTTTTCGCTGTCGGCGATAAACTCAGTCAGTCCGTAATTAGTCGCAAGCCAAAGATTCCCGGCGTTGTCTTCAACTATATCGGAGACGACGCCGTTAGCTAGGCCGTCCTTTTCGGTATAATTTTTCGAATTTATAATAATTTCGTTTATGTCTTTAAATTCATCGATGTTTCTGATTTCCAATTTAAGCAGGCCGTCGGTAGTTCCGATCCAGAGGACGGTGGAATTATTATTCGACAAATTATTTTTCTGTTCGCAAATTGATAGAATATTATTATGAATAATTTTTAACTCGGCCCCAGATATTTTGTAAAAAGCGTCTCCTTTCCGATCGTCGTACAAATTTAATCCGCCTCCGTACGTACCGATCCATATCCTGCCGAAGCCGTCCCTGCAAATCTTCCATACGTCGTTATAGCTGATGCTTGAATTGGATCCGCTCTCTTTTCTGAATATTTTCTTTTCTCCTGTTTTAGTATTCAGCACCGCCAGGCCGCCGCCCCAAAAGCCCGCCCACAATCTCCCGCGGGTATCTTCGTAAACCGACTTCACATAATTATAGGGAGTTATCCTGTCGGTGGGGGACCGGAAATTTATTTTTTCCGATTTAAAGGAGGTCAGATTAAGATGATAAAGACCTTTTCCGTAAGTACCTATCCAGAGATCATTTGAATTACCGGGAGACAGGCTCCAGATATTTATACCGTCGAATTGATGCACCGGAACAAGTCTCGATTTGCCGTTTTTAAAGGAAATGTATTTTAATCCCTGCGAGGTGCCGAGAAATATAAAACCGTTCGATTGAGCCAGGGACCCGATTTCCAGTTCGTTTACAGCCTCCCTGTCGGAAGCGGAGAAATTCCGCAACGCATCACCGCCGAACTTTAAAATCTTTTCCGATAAGCGGCTTACGCCGTCTTCGGTGGCAATCCATAGTACGCCCGACCTGTCCTTCAACATATCGTTTATCCGATCGCTTATGAGACTTTGCGGGTTTTTATGGTTATGATGCCACTGGTGCGTGTCTTTTGTAAGCATATCGTATTTTATAAGGCCGCCGTACCCCCCCAGCCAGAGTTCCGTCCCGGTGGCGGATTTTTTTTCCACAACCGATCCGATGCTGTTTGAAAATTGGTTTTCCGGATGTTTTAACGGCAATAATTTTCTAAAGGTTCTTGTCTTGGTATCAAATATCGTAAGACCTCTGTAAGTGCTTATATAAAAGATAGCGGGATCGGTTCTTGATCTGGTAATATTCCAGATCAGGTTATCCGTCAGCGAGTTGGGATTTGTCTTATCCGCAAAATATTTTTCGAAAACCGGGCTGCCGGCAGAAGGATTAAATTTATTTAAACCGGAGTACGTACCAATCCATAAGTTTCCCTCATCATCGGATACTATTGCGTTTACAAAATCGTTGCTCAGGGAATTTCCGTCGTTATCGCTGTGCAGCCAGTGTTCAACGGATTTACCGGACGGATTGAATCTGTATAATCCTTTGTTGTAGGTCCCTATCCAGATATTGCCTTTTTCATCTTCGTGCAGACAGGAGATATAATTCCCTTCGGCTTTACTGCCGCAGATATTCCGGTGTTCGAAAATATTTTTCCGGAAATCATATCTGTCAAGGTCGCCGTTCTGGGTACCGATCCAGAGGCATCCGGATCTTCCTTCGCACAATACCCAGATGCCGTTATCGGAAAGCGACTCGGGATTACCGGGTTCGTTTTTAAAAATTTTGAACTCGTACCCGTCGTAGCGTGCCAGTCCGTTTTGAGTGCCGAACCAGATAAACCCGCTGCTGTCCTGGATAATACTTTTCACGTGGTAATCGGGTAGACCGTCCAATACGGAAAGGTTCTGAAAAACGACGTTCTGAGCGGACAAACTTGTCGCCCAGCAGCATAGTATGGCGATAATAAATTTCAAATTCTCCCTATTCGAAATTAAACACACCTGTCAATATTCAAATCCTAATTTTTAATGACGCCCTGTAATAAAATTGAATTTACCGGGGTGAGTCTTACATTCATTGAAGCGGTGTTTTGTGCAATTATCGGATGGTTTTCATTTATGTCAATAGATAGTAACATGTTCCCCAACTTCTCATTCACCGGTGAAATAGATGCCGGTTATAAAATATGAATATTTTTAATTAAAAACACGAATGGATTTATCAATTAGTCAAAAAAACACGCCTCTTCTTTTCCCCTCTCGAGAGCGGAATAAAAGGGGTGTGTTGCCGGTTTACTCATATTCAGTATTTATAGAAAAGAATCTTCTCAAAAAACAAAGTTCCGTAGGAACGAAAATACAACTTCAATTAAAAAAGAAGGGAAATGTCAGGTACATATTTATAAAAATACATTCGGTATTTTTTGCAGAGCAAGGCAGGAATTGTTTGATAATGAAAACATGAAAGGATGATAATTTTTATTTGATATGCGGCAAAAAACTTATTACCGTTTTTTTTTATAATTTCATATGAAAAAAGCAAGCACACGCCCGGAGAAATTGCATAATGAAATTACCGGAATTCCGTGGACATTATTCGCGTCGGAGTTTATCGGGACGGCATTACTGATCGGCATCGGTGTTTCTTTGGTTATCCTGGATTTCGGTAAAGGCAGTCCGGTAACAAATCTCATTCCCGGATCCGGTCTGAGGCGGGCGATCACGGGATTTCTGTTCGGCTCGACCGGTGCGTTGATCGCGGTATCATGGATAGGAAAAGAAAGCGGGGCACATATAAATCCGGTAGTGACTCTGTCTTTCTGGGTACGAGGTAAAATGGGAAGTGCGCATGCATTAGGTTATATGTTTTTCCAGCTTGCGGGAGGCATTGCCGGCGCGCTGCCCCTGCTTTTGTGGGGAAATACCGGAAGCTCGGTCATTTACGGCGGTACTTTCCCGGGATCCGGGTATTCGGTTTGGTCCGCATTGCTCGGGGAAACGGTTACTTCTTTTTTTCTTGTGTTCCTGCTTTTCTTATTTATAGGCCATAAAAAATTAAAACAGTTTACACCTCTTCTGTTCCCGTTTCTTTACGCTGCAATGGTTTATCTGGAAGCGCCGGTGTCGGGCACGAGCACTAACCCGGCCCGCAGCCTGGGGCCTTCGGTCATATCGGGTTATTGGTCGGGCTGGTGGGTATACTGGATCGGGCCGGCAGCAGGTGCTTTAATTGCCGTAGCGGTCCATAACCTGAGCTGGTTTAAAAAGTTTGAGATAAAAGTAGCAAAGCTCTACCATTTTGAACACGACAGGCACGGGGTGTTTCATAAAAGACAAGACAGTCCAAAGTAACTTTCCGCCTATTCCTCAATAAGCCGGTTACCGCAACTACCGTTCACCGGCAGTTACTTAACGAGTTTTACATTCAGCCCGGATTTTTTTGCAGCAGCTATTTGTCTTTTATCCGCTGAAATGAATAAATCAGGACTCCAAAGCAACGCAGAAGCTATATGGATGGAATCAATTGTGCGGAGTTTATTTTGTTCAAGTATAAGTAAAGTTTTTGATATAATTTCAGCAGTCACATTAATTATATCTATATCTTCGATTTCAGAAAGTAATCTTTGTTTTATAGAAATATAGTCTTTTTTTAAAATACTCCTTTCATAGATTCTCCTGTTCAACGCTGAAATGATTTCAGGCAGACAAAGACTGCTCAAACCAATGCTTTGCGAGTTCATACAGATTTGCTCAACTTCCGCACTGCCGTTTTCTTCAATATATCTTTTTGCAAATGCCGACGAATCAAAAAAAGTACGCACTATTCAGATTCTCTTTCCGAAATAATTGCCGATGATAAATTTTTACCTTTTGTGACAAGTCTTAGTGCCGGTTTCTTCCATGACGGTGTTTCTCCTGCTTTTGTTTCAGGCGGAGAAATTCTAGCGATAGGCTTACCGTGCCTTAAAATAATTATAGTTTCCCCGTTTTCAACAGCCGATAAAAGAAAAGATGCATCATTTCTGAATTCAGTGAAATTAACTGTTCTCATTTCTTATCCTATTTTATGTAAATCTGTACATAAATGTACATTTTTAGTTTTCTCTTTGCAAAGGTTTTTAAAATAAAAATCCCCGGAGACAATAATCTCCGGGGATTTTGAAAAATATATATTGATTTAATAATCCTTTAAACAAAATATCTTTCGTATAATGCTACCGGTAACTATAGCTTAACCTTTCCGGTTAACTTTATATCCCTTGAAGAATTCCCGACAAGGATATCGAAATCGGCATCATCTATAACCCACTTTTTAAGATCCGGGTTATAGTAATGGAATGCATCGCCGTCTAATTTTATATTAACCGTTTTCGATTCGCCGGGGTTTAGCTCAACCCTCACGAAGCTTTTCAATTCTTTTTCCGGACGTTTTAACTTGGGATTTACTTCATGTATGTATACTTGGGCCACTTCCGCACCTTTCCTGCTGCCGGTATTTTTAATTACAAAGGAAAGATCGACATCTTTATTTTCTGAATTCGAATTATTTGTCACCTTAAGGTCATTGAAAGAAAACGAAGTATAAGAAAGTCCGTAGCCGAAAGGAAACTCGGGTTTAACATTATAAGTGTCGAAATACCTGTATCCCACGAATATGCCTTCCGAATAGCTTTCGGTAGAATCGTGTTTGAGGTAATCCCGGATTGAAGGCGGTTCCTGTTCCCAGCTTTTCGGGAAGGTAACGGGCAGTTTTCCCGAAGGATTATAATTGCCCAGCAGAACGTCCGTAATTGCGTTGCCTATTTCTTCCCCGTCGAACCATGATTCGAGCACTGCCGGTACATTATTAATCCATTTATCGACGGTTACCGGTGCGCCGGTAGTCAATACTACTACGGTGTGTTTGTTTGCTCTCGCCACTTGTTTAATTAATTCGTCCTGGTTATCCGGGAGCTCTAGCGATTCACGGTCGCGCCCCTCGGATTCGAAATGATCCGAAGTCCCGGCGAAAACAATTGCCAAATCGCTCTTCGCGGCGGCGCGTACGGCGTTTTGAATATTCGCATTGTTTGGCTGTACCCAGTCCAGGCTTACGGACAATCCGTGCCCGTTGTCGGGATCGTAGCCCCTGCCGTAATAGTCTACTTCTATATCGTATTTCTCGCCGCCCTTTAATTGAACTTCATACCTTCCGTAACGTTGCTGAACATTAATTACTTCCTTACCATTCAAATAAAAAGCTGCCGGTGCCCCCGCTCTTAATGCAAAGACATAATTTCCGCTGCTCGGGGCCAATATTTTACCGGTCCACCTTATTGAAAAGGGACTTTTAGGATCCGGGAATCCCATGATCGGAGTCTGTTCCGCCGATCCCTGCCTGTAATCGATCTGCTGAGCGGTTTCAACAACAGCCTTTCCTGAAAAATCTTTGCCGTTAAAAAATTCGGCCTTCAAACCGGGAGTATTTCCGTCGGGCTGATAAAAATACGTAGCTTCCACCGTCTGCATATAATCGAACAATATCCCCGGGGCGTAATTAATATCAACCTTTCCCTTCAACTGATTTCTTAATGCTTCAAGCGGGCTTACAGTAAATACCGGGTGCACTTCGGCGCTGCCGCCTCCGACCGCACGTGCAAAAGCCGCATTCGGACCTATTACAGCAATGCTCTTAAGCTTGGAAGGATCTATAGGCAATTGGTTATTCTCGTTCTTCAGCAATACTATTGCTTCCCTAGCGGTCTGCAATGCAACCTCTCTTGTTTCGGGAGCGTTAATCAGGCTGTCCGTTAATTTCTGCGGATGTTTCAACTCGGGCAGCAGCCCCAGCCGGTATTCCGTGTTGAGAATATTTTCAACTTTTTCGTCAATTGTCGATTCGCTTACCTGTCCCGATTTTATTAAAGGCATGATCGTTGAATCGTTCAAATACCTTCCTGTCGGCATTTCAAGGTCCAGGCCGTTGCTTATCGTCGGAAGCGTGCTGTGAACTGCGCCCCAATCCGACATAATTAAGCCTTTGTATCCCCATTCTTTTTTCAGAACGGTATTGAGCAGATAATCATTTTCGGCGCAGAAGTTCCCGTTAACCCGGTTATACGCCGCCATAACCGCCGCCGAATGCGCCTTCTGCACGGCCGCCTTGAAAGCAGGCAGATAAATTTCCCTCAGCGTTCTCTCGTCGATTTTTTCATCAATAAATCC
>JBJKOY010000291.1:0-14502 GCA_046706945.1 Ignavibacteriaceae bacterium
TCCTCAGGTTGTTCGGGTTGAGAGGGGACAGAATCCCTGTTGCCGTGTAATTATGGACATTCATCATCGTAAGCATATCGAAGGTAAATATCTTTGTGCCGTTGGCCAAAGTTTCCTGCGAACTGAAGTACAATCCTATCATAACAAGCAGGATGAAAATGCTTCCGAACAAAGTGTAAAGGAAGAACTTGATAGCAGCATATTCTTTCCTGGGACCGCCCCAAATGCCGATTAAGAAATACATCGGGAGAAGCATTAATTCCCAGAAGATGTAGAAAAGGAAAAAATTCAAGGCAACAAACACGCCCATCATACCGGTATCGAGCAAAAGGAACATCAGGAAGTAGCCTTTTATCTGCTTGTTTATGCTCCAGGACGAAATAGTTGCGATGAAGGTAACTATTGCAGTCAGCAGAACCATTACTACGCTTAAGCCGTCTATGCCGAGAAAATAATCTATCTTAATTCTTCCTATCCAGGAAAATCCGGTAATATCAATCCAGTTAAACCTTTCTATAAACTGGAAGGATGCCGGATCGTTTATTCCGCCGAGCGAGTAATTAAATCCGACCAGGATATAGAAGGCGGCAAGCACCTGGATCCCGGTTACCAGCAGCGTGAGACGCTTAATTAATAAATCCTGCGACTTGGGTATGAATAGGATTATTATCATACCCGCTACGGGCAGGAATGTTATGAACGATAAGATGGGAAAGTTTTGCATTTTTCTTTACCTGAGTTTTTCAAACCTTAAAATGACTTAAACAAGAATAATAATATTACTATTGAAAATATTACGAAAACAATATACGTCTGTACTTTTCCTGTCTGCAATCTTCTGAACATAAGACCTATAAACCCGCTTATATATGCCATCAGGTTTACGAGACCGTCTACCACAATATGATCGAAACCGCCGATAAATTTGGAAACACCTTTCGTTAGCGTACCGGCACCGTTAACTATGCCGTCAATTATTTTAGCATCAAACCACGCAAACATCCGGCTGATGCCGAATGTACCGGCTACGAAGGAGGCATGGTATATTTCGTCGAAGTACCACTTGTTGTAAGAAAGGTTATATAGCGGCTTAATTCTATCGGCGAGTTTATCGGGATCAAGCTTCTTCCACTGATAGAACAGGAACGCGAACAATACTCCCAATCCGGCAAGAAGCAGAGAAAGGATCATGGAAGGAACATGGGCGTTTTCCATTGCGCCGGTATAAGCTTCGGAAAAGACTATTTCTTTTTCATTTTCATGCGATACCTCGCCTGTATTCAACATTCCCGGCGAATCCGATCTCATGAACGGATAGCGGTATTCCTGGGGAGTATAAATCACCGGAGCTTTAACCCATTTACCCAGGAAAGCACCCGACTCCGGATTAAAGGGATTAGGAGTATACCAAATAAATATCGACAGCGTTGCAAGAACAACCAGAGGCATGGCCATTACGAATTTGGATTCATGAGCATGATCGTATTTTTCCTGGTTCCTCGGCTTACCGTGGAAAGTTAAAATTACAAGTCTGAACATATAAAGGGCTGTCAGCAACGCAACAAGAAATCCCATAAAAGCGAAGAACCAGTGCCCGGTTAAATTTCCGTAAGCGAACGTGCCTGCAAGAATCCCGTCCTTGCTTAAAAAGCCGGAAGTAAACGGAATGCCTGAAATGGCCAGGGAAGCGATCAGAAACGTTGCATAAGTAACAGGCATCTTCTTTCTTAACCCGCCCATTTGCCTGATATCCTGTTCGTGGTGCATTGCATTTATTACGGAACCAGAGCCCAGGAATAACAAAGCTTTAAAGAAGGCGTGGGTCACGAGATGAAAGAAAGCAAACGCATATGCTCCCACACCCAAAGACAGAATCATATAGCCGAGCTGACTGATGGTAGAATAAGCCAGTACTTTTTTAATATCGTTTTGAGTAATGGCAATCGTCGCCGGTATAAATGCCGACAAGGCGCCGATAACCGCTATGAACGTCAGCGCGTCGCCGGAAAGAATCGGGAAGATGCGGATAACAAGGTAAACGCCCGCAGCAACCATTGTTGCCGCATGTATAAGAGCGCTTACGGGTGTAGGGCCTTCCATTGCATCAGGAAGCCACACATGAAGAGGGAACTGAGCGGATTTTCCGATCGCGCCGCAGAAAATCAAAATGCCGGTAACCGTAAGCCAAAAACCGCTGTTAAAAGGCAGGTGGCCGGCCCCAATCTGGCTAAAGATCTGCTGAAAAGTAAAAGTATGATAATTCGCAAACAGAATTAATATGCCGGCAAACATTCCGACGTCGCCGATCCTGTTTACTATAAAAGCTTTTTTACCGGCATCGGAAGCGGACTTTTTCTCGAACCAAAAACCGATCAGCAAATAGGATGAAAGCCCAACAAGCTCCCAGAAGATGTACATCATCAGCAGGTTGTGAGTAAAGACTATGCCGGACATCGAAAAGGTGAAAATTCCCAGATAAGCAAAATACCTGTTGTATCTCTTATCTCCCCTCATATATTCGAGGGAAAATACATGAACCAGCATGCTTATCAAGGTCACTACGAATATCATCAAGACCGTTATGTTATCGATCATAATTCCGAGAGATATCGATATCGGGCCGAACAGGTTCGTATTTCCGAAATTTATCCAGGTAATTTCTCCCATGATCGTCTTGCCGTTGAAATAGTTAAGCTTAGCAAAAACCATGAAGACCGAAAGCAAAAAAGCAGTGATAATTATAAAATTCTCAAAATAATAGACATATTTTATCCTTTTCCCGAAAAACAGCGTGACTATAAAACCGATAAGGGGAAGGAATAAAACTATTTCTGCCAGTTGAATCAATAATCTTTCTGTCATTTCGGCTAATCCTTTAAGGTATCTATCTCGTCAACGTTAACGTTTGAGAATGTTTTGTAAATATTTAATACTATAGCTAAAGCAATAGCGGCTTCGGCGGCAGCCAGAATGATAACGAAGAGTGCCATAATCTGACCCTGGTAACCGAAATTGCCGAATTTTGCGAACGCAATAAAATTTATATTAGCTGAGTTGAGAATGAGTTCGATTCCCATCAGAACCATCACCGCGTTTTTTCTTGTAACGATTCCGAAGATCCCGAGACCGAATAGAACCGAGCTAACAATTAAAAAATGATTTAATCCAATATGCGACATATTCATATACCGGTTTATTTACGCGCCATTGATGCTGCACCAATCAGCGCAATTAAAAGTAAAATGCCTAATAATTCAAAAACTACGGCGTACTGCTGAAGCAGCAGCATACCCAGCGTGTTTGCGGTCGAAGTTGGAACTTCTGTACTGTAATTTTTCCAGCTGGTATTCATTAATGCGGCAACCAGGGTTCCGATAAACAGGGCTACGCTTATAACTGCAGGTATAATTTTCGAACTGCCGGATTTGATTTGAACGCTGGTTATTTTATTCGTCAGCATAACACCGAACAACAATAGGATCAGGATTCCGCCTACATAAACCACCAGCTGAACAACGGCAATAAAATCCGCGCCCAGCAGCACATAAATTCCGGCAACACCGAAAAACGTAAACAGCAGATAGAAAGCGGCGTAAACAATATTCCTGGTCGAAACTACAAACGCCGCCGACAACAGCGTTATTGCCGCAAACAGGTAGAATATGATATCGTAAGTAGCCATTCTTTTTTATTCCTTAGTTTCTGTAGGTTTCGCAGCGGCGGTTTTGGCGGCCGCTTTTTCAGCAGCTTTCTGCGCTTCGTACTCGGCATAATTTTTTTTCTTTTCTTCTCTCTCTTCCGGCGCGAGCGTAACGAAATCGTATATCAAATTTCCTCTTTCGTATTCGGAGAACTCGTAAACGTCCGTCATATAAATACATTCGGTCGGGCACGGGAATACGCATAGCTGGCAGTAACAGCACTTTGCAAAATCTATGTCGAATTTGGTTACCCATAGGGCTTTTTTCTTCCCGTTCGACGTTTTGCCGAGATCTTCGCCCGGAACGCCTTTTACGGTCTCAAGCGTAATGCAGCTTACGGGGCAGGCCCGCGAGCATTGATCGCAGCCTATACAATCGTCCATGTTGACGTAAAGCCTGTTCCTTTCCCTTTCGGGAAGCTGAAGCTTTACATCGGGATATTGAATTGTTACCGCAGGAACGAAAAGATGTTTAAATGTAACTTTCATCCCGATCATCACGGTTACAAGCGCGGTCCAAATTGTATTAAAATATTCTCTCATAGTTCTACAAAACCGTTATTAAACCGACAATAATTAAATTGACAAATGCCAGGGGAATTAAATATTTCCAGCATGCGGCCATTAGCTGGTCAACCCTTAGTCTCGGCAGCGTCCATCGCAGCCACATCTGAACGAAGACAAAAAATATTCCTTTGGCCGTGAACCAGAAAAATTGCTCTATCGGTATCATCCAGTGAGCGTTCAGCAAATTCCCCAAGTATCCTACGGGCGACTGATATCCGCCGAAGAACAAAGCGGCTACTATTGCGGACACGGCAAACATGTTCGCATATTCTGCCAGGAAAAACATTGCGAATTTCATCCCCGAGTATTCCGTGTGGTACCCGGAAACAAGTTCCGATTCGGCTTCGGGAATGTCGAAGGGAGTTCTATTTACTTCAGCCAGGGTGCTGATATAAATTATTCCGAAACCGAGGATCATTAACGGGATAAAAATTATTTTGGAAATCCCGAACACGGGGCCGCCGAAGATCATCCAGTTCCAGAA
Organism: Ignavibacteriaceae bacterium; assembly: GCA_046706945.1. GTDB lineage: Bacteria > Bacteroidota > Ignavibacteria > Ignavibacteriales > Ignavibacteriaceae > FEN-1297. The sequence goes on from JBJKOY010000291.1 coordinate 4,752, forward strand.
ATATCCCGTCTGCATTTCACTCAGCGTCCTTAAATTCAGCGTTCCCGTAATCATTACGATAGTGATCACGACAAGGATTGTGGGTATTTCATAGCTTATCATCTGCGCTGCCGACCTCATCGAGCCCAGTAGAGAGTACTTGTTGTTGGATGCCCATCCTGCCATCAAAATGCCTGCTACTACAAGGCTTGAAACCGCTATAATATAAAAGACTCCCAAATTTATATCCGAGCCGATGTAAGCCCCGGAAAAAGGTATTGCCGCAAATGCCGCATAGCTTCCTGCAAAGACCAGGACCGGAGCAACGTTAAAAAGTTTTTTATCGTTGTTCGTCGCGACTATATCTTCCTTTTGAATAAGCTTTAAAATATCCGCCACCGTCTGAAGCAATCCGTGATACCCGACTCTCATGGGACCGAGACGGTCCTGCATATGAGCCGATACTTTTCGTTCGAAGTATACGGCAAAAAGAGCGAATGGAAGGATGAAGAAGAAAAGTGGAAGAATTGCCTGAATAATATCGGCGATTAAATAACTTCCGGTGATACCGTAAAAAAACTCGTAAATCATCTGTCAACATCTCCTAAAACTATATCTATGCTGCCGAGGATTGCTATAATATCCGCAACCATATGGCCGCGGCAAAGTTCGTCGAGCACGCCCAGGTGTACAAAAGAAGGTCCTTTTACTTTTACCCTGTACGGATTTACGCTTCCGTTGCTTATAATAAAATATCCGAGTTCTCCCCGCGGGCCTTCCACTCTGGAATATACCTGTCCGACGGGCGGCTTTATTCTTTTGGGGATTGCCGAAGCAACGTCGCCCTCGGGAATTATGTCCAGCGCCTGTTCTATAATTTTCAGGCTTTCTTCCATTTCAAGCACCCTTATGTAATACCTGTCCCACGAATCACCGACGGTTCCAACGGTACCTTCGCCTACCGGAATATTAAAATCGAACTTTCCATATACCGAATAAGGGTCGTTCTTTCTGAGATCCCATTTAAAGCCGCTGGCTCTAAGGTTCGGTCCGCTTATTCCGAAATTAATTGCAGTATCTACAGGAAGAATACCGACGTCAGCCGTCCGGTCGGTAAATATCCTGTTGGTGGTTAAAAGATCGTTTAATTCTTTTATCTTAGGTCTGAAGTATTTAACAAAGTCTTTCGCTTCCCTTACAAAATCAGGGTGCAGATCGTGAGAAAGGCCTCCGACCCAGATATAATTATAAAGGAGCCTGGCTCCGCAGGTTTTTTCGAACAAGCTTAAGATTCTTTCCCTGTCCCTGAAACAATAAAGGAAAGGAGTAAAAGCTCCTATATCAAGACCGTACGTTCCTATAGCTACAAGGTGAGAAGCTATTCTTTGGAATTCTCCCATTATCACCCGGATAAATTCCACGCGTTCGGGTATTTCTATGCCTAATAATTTCTCTACGGCAATGGCGTAACCGAATTCGTTGTACATGGAAGAAAGATAATCCATACGGTCCGTATAAGGAATAACCTGGGGATAGGTCATTGCTTCGGCATGCTTCTCGAAGCATCTGTGCAGGTAGCCTATATGGGGAGTTACTTTTGTTATAATCTCGCCTTCAAGTTCAAGCTCAAGCCTCAATACACCGTGCGTGGAGGGATGCTGAGGTCCCATATTAAGAATCATTTGTTCAGTTTTTAAGGCCATAATTCAATTCGCTCAATCGTTTTCTTTAATACGGTACTTTGATACCGTGATAAAATTCCGGATTCTTATAATCTTTTCTTAAAGGATGACCGGCATCCCAATCGTAGGGCATTAGAATTCTCCTCAAATCCGGATGGTTCAGGAAGATAAAGCCCAGCAGGTCATATGCCTCTCTTTCATGCCAATCGGCGTGTCTCCAGATTTCGGCAACGGAAGTAACTTCCGGTTTCTCCCTGGGTGCGGAAACCTTGATCGATATCTTATGACCCAATTTCGTAGATTCAAAATGATAATACACGCTCAACGTACCGCCTTCTATTGTAACGTTGCCTTCCTCGTCTTTCACGTTTTTTCCGTTTGCGTCGTCCGCACCGGATAAACACATTAGACTGTCGAATAAAAGTTCTTCGTTGTCCCTGAGGAATAATCCGATCTTGTCCATTTCCAGGGGATTGGCGGTAATTACCTGTTCGACGGGTACGTTTGAGATCAATTCAACAATCGAATCGCCGAATTTTACTTTTAACAGATTATAAATTTCTTCAACGCTTTTCATGCCGTCTTTTTCACCAGTGATTCGTTTCTGATTTTTTCCTGAAGTTTTAATAAGCCTTCCAGAAGAGCTTCGGGTCGGGGCGGGCATCCCGGAACGTATACGTCGACCGGAATTACCCGGTCCACACCTTTCAATACGTGGTATCCGTGCTCCCAGTACGGACCACCGCAGTTCGAACAGCTCCCCATCGAAATTACGTACTTAGGGTCAGGCATCTGTTCGTAAAGACGCTTAACTCTCAAAGCCATTTTCAGAGTAACGGTACCCGAAATAATTATTACGTCAGACTGGCGGGGAGAAGGTCTGGGAATAACACCGAATCTGTCGAAATCATAATGCGATGCGGAAGTAGCCATCATTTCTATTGCGCAGCAAGCCAATCCGAAACCTACCTGCCAGAGAGAAGACAGTCTTGCCCAGTTCAATAAATCTTCCACTTTGGCAACCACTATATTCTCGTCGTTAAACTGTTTATCTAATAATCCCATTTTGAACATCTTTTAATAGTTAAATAATTAAAATGGATTTGAAGAATTCTTAACAACCTATTTTTTATTGATGAAGAATCGATTCCGGTTCCGCTATAACTATTTCCGGCCTGGATTCTTTTTTAATGACAGGCGGAACAACCTTAGGCTTTACCCATTCAAGATCTCCTTTTCGCCATTCATATGCCATTCCCAGGCCCAGCAAAAGAAGGAATATTGCACCCACTAAAAAACCGCCCATTCCGAATTCCTTGTAAACCAGAGCCCACGGAATCAAAAGAACGACTTCCACATCGAAGATTAAAAAGATTAAAGCAACAACATAAAACCTGATATTAAATTTTACCCAAGGTGACCCGATAACATCTTCACCGCATTCGTAAGTTAAAAGTTTCTCTTTGGTCGGTCTGGAAGGCCTGATAAATTTTGCCGCTATGACCGCAATAATTACGAATACTACGGAAAGCAGCATAAAAGCAAAAATTTTCCCGAATTCAGTTAGCATTTCTTCTCAAAATTTTTGATGAAAATTAAAATAAGCCCACAGAAATGTCAAGAAATTAAAATACTTGAACTATCCCGATTTTTCAAAATTGCATATACCCGGACAAGTTATATGCCAGATAAATTTTACCATAAATTGAATAATACATATATATTTATAATTGTAAGTTTTGATCCGATTTTCAATTATAAGATTAATATGAATATATTATTCTCATATAAGAGAATCGTGTTAATTATTTAAGCAAAGTATTATTTTAGCAAGACTTGCAAATATGAAGGACTTCCGGTTTTTAACTTTATTGCTTATGTTAAGTCAAAATCTTATAACAGTTAACCCGGGCTTTAATTGATTATAACTTTAAGAAAAACTATATTTTGCCAACAATTATTTATAATATAGATGCGTCCAACTTATGCGGTTATCAATCTTTCTAACTTAAAATCCAATTATTTAAATATTAGAAAGAAAATTAAAAATGTAAAAGTTATGGCAGTAGTGAAAGCAGACGCTTACGGACACGGCGCGAGACAGGTAGTGAACACTTTGAATTCGATGGGCAGGCAAAAACCGGAATATTATGCCGTAGCCATAAACGAGGAGGCAGTCGAACTGCGCAGTTATAACGTCAAGCAGCCTATCCTTATTTTCGATCCCGTAGATTTTGAACAAGTAGAAGATATTTTTAAGTACAACCTTATTCCCACGGTTTTTAACAATACTCACTTGTCGATCCTCCTAAATGGAAGATCAAAATATCAAAAAAAATATAATTACACGGACAAAATCCCGGTGCACATTAAAGTAGATACAGGTATGAACCGATTGGGAATCGACTTTGATAAGGCTCCGGAATTTATTTTAAGACTGAATAAAAGCAGGGATTTTGTAATTGACGGAATTTATACGCATTTTGCAACATCCGATGAACGAAATAAAAATTTTGCCGAACTCCAAAAAGTAAGATTTGAAAATCTGCTGCGTGATTTGAGAAAAAATGGGGTAAACTACGGATTGGCACACGCGGCAAACAGCGGAGCTATTCTGGATATGCCCGGTGCATACTTCGATATGGTGAGACCGGGTATTTCGCTCTACGGCTATTATCCTTCGCTTGAGACTACGGAGTCGATTAAATTGAAGCCGGTTATGTCGGTTATATCTCACGTAACTTCGGTTAAAGAAATCAAAGCAGGAGAAACCGTCGGTTACGGTAGGCTATATAAAGCCGTGAAAAAGACAAAGATTATCAGCGTTCCTATCGGTTATGCAGACGGGTTCAGCAGGAATCTGACTAACAAAGCCCGGGCTATAGTGCGCGGAAGGTACTACAGGCAGATCGGGCGTGTAGCCATGGACAGGATAATGTTCAACGTCAAAAAAGACGATGTAGGATACAAAGACGAAGTTATTTTACTGGGAGAGAAGGGAGGGAAAAGCATAACTGCTTGGGATTGGTGTAAAATCCTAAATACTATTCCGTATGAAATCACGTGTAACATCAGCAAGCGAGTACCCAGGATTTATAAAAAGTAAATGGATTTAATAAAACAATATATTATCCAAAGTATTACTGCTGCTTCCAATAATTTAAGGTTAAGTTCGGAAAAAATTGAAGTGGTTGCACTGTTAAGGGAGGCAATTACAAAATCAAACGATTTAAAGTCGGATATTTCGGAGATGAAAAAAATTACGGAACTTTCGACGCTTGCCATAAGACTCAACGAAATATTTAATTATCTTTCACAAAGCCAGGTCGATTTATTTAAATTTTCGGAAAAATTTAAAGAACACAGTCAGTACCTTATTAAAGATTTGAACCACATGCTGGATATGGTAAATCCTCTTACGTTAAAAAAATCTCTTGATAAAATAAGCGATAAAAGTAAAAATATTCCGGATATGCCGGCGCAGGTTCAAAACGGCGGCACTAAGAACGGACACGGGATCAACGTCGATCTTTCGAAAAGGAAATACGAAGAATCGACTTTTGAAAAATCGGAAAGCGAACAAATAAAAGAAAAACTTATTTTTGATGAAGAAAAAGAGGAAGAGACTTTCTTCATTCAAAATTACGAAGCGGAAATCTTAAAACCGATAAAACCGCTTGACGAAATGCTGAAGCAGTTATCAAGAAATGAAATCAATCCCGACGAGGTTCTTAATTTCGCAAGGATTATGCAGGCGAACGGAGAAATTTCTTCTAAGATAGGTTTTGACATAATATCCAATATGCATCAAATAGTCTCTAAAGCTTTGTTCCTTGTACGGACCAGAGACTTGATGCCGGGAAGGGAAGTCATCGAATCTATGAGAGCATGTCTCATTGTAATAGTGGCTGTTGTAAGAGGTAAAGAAGTGGACATTACAAATTACCTGAACCGTGCGGAGGAATTCGGCAGGAAATTAAACATCAACAAAACAAGGGATTTAAATTAGATGAAAGTTTTCGCAGTTATAATGGCCGGAGGAATCGGATCAAGGTTTTGGCCCAGAAGCAAGGAGAAAACCCCTAAACAACTGCTTCAGATTGTCGGTCAAAGTACGATGATTCAGGATACCGTTGCACGACTAAACGGGATTGTCGCCGATGAGGATGTTTTCGTTATTACTAATAAAGTGCAAAAGGAAGAAATAATTTTACAGCTTCCGAGCATACCCCGCGACAATATTATCGTGGAACCTTTCGGAAGGAGTACGGCGGCATGCATCGGACTGGCCTCGATTATCGTCGAAAAGAAATGCAAGGACGGGATCACGGTTATTTTACCCGCCGATCATATTATCCAGGATATTGAAGAATTCCACGGGGTGTTGGAAGAAGCGGCGAAATTCGCTTACTCCTACCAGGGCCTAGTTACCATAGGAATCAAGCCTACTCGCCCTGAAACCGGCTACGGGTATATCCAGGTGGACGACAAGCATGTTTCCGACGGTATATTTAAAGTTCTGACATTTGCCGAAAAGCCCAATTATGCAACCGCCGTAAGGTTCATCGAAAGCGGGGACTTTTTATGGAACAGCGGTATGTTCATCTGGAGAGTAGACGTAATTCTAAACGAAATCAAATTATATATGCCGGATTTGTACGATGGCCTGCTTTCCATAGAAAAAGATATGGGCAAGCCAAAATTTGAAAGTACGTTAAATAATATATACGGACTGCTTAGAAATATATCGATTGACTACGGAGTCATGGAAAAATCTCAGAAAGTATATTTAATTAAAGGAGAATTTTCTTGGAGCGACGTAGGAAGCTGGGAAGAAGTCTATCAGTTGTCCGATAAAAACAACGACGGTAATTCCGCAATAGGCAAAGTATTTGTGGAAAACACTATCGATTCGTACATATATTCTCCGGATAAATTTACCGCTGTTCTTGGCGTGGACAATTTAATAGTAATAAATACAAAAGACGAACTATTGATATGCAGGAGGGACCAGGCGCAGAACGTAAAAAAAATCGTCGAATATTTGAAAATTAATAAATTGAATGAACATCTATAGAGATAAAAATTAACCTTATAATATATCGGAAATTAATCGGAGATTATTTATTTTAAACGCATGAATATTTGTAAATTGGGATGGGTTGCTGATATAAAGATGAATGGACTTAATAACGCCTACCAAAATTACACCTTGAAATACGATTTGCTATGAAATATTTCGTCGACAAAAGGAATAAACTTGGTTACCATAAAAGCTTACGTTGAAAAAACCGTCGAATTAGACAATCAAATTTTTTTACTGAAAATAAAATGCCCCGAAATTGCCGGCAACATTACGCCGGGACAGTTTTTAAATATCCGGGTGTCCGAGTCGATCTATCCCTTATTAAGAAGGCCGTTCAGCGTATGCGACGTTGAAGGGGAATTCTTTTACATTATGTTTAATATCTTCGGCGAAGGTACCAAAATTCTTGCAAGGAAGCATTACGGGGATTTTATAGACGTCCTGGGACCTCTGGGAAAAGGTTTTAATATCGAAGGAGATTACGAAACCGCAATTATGGTGGCCGGGGGCCTGGGCGCCGCGCCGTTTCCTTACTTAATCCATTCCTTAAACAAGGATAAAAAAATTTTCACCTTTATCGGGGGCAAAACTTATAAGGACATAATTACCCACGAAATGAAAAATATCTCCGTTTCGACAGACGACGGTTCTCTCGGATTTAAAGGAAACGTAGTAGAACTTTTAAATGAGAATATCGAATTACTCAGATCCAGCAGAATAAAAGTTTTCGGATGCGGCCCAAATGCGATGCTCAGAAGTTTAAAAGAATTTTGCGTAAGAAATAATTTTGAATGCGAAGTTTCCACAGAATGCGCCATGGCATGCGGATTCGGTATTTGCCAGGGCTGCCCGATTGAATCGGCCTCCGATCCGCAAAAGTACTTATTGGTTTGTAAAGACGGACCCGTATTTAACGTGAAGGATGTTATCATATGAGCAAGGTCGATCTTTCAGTTAAAGTCGGATCGATGAGTTTCAGAAATCCGATTTTACTTGCTTCGGGAACGGTCGGATACGGCAATGAAATTGCAGAATTCACCGACCTGAATAAAATCGGAGGAATTGTTACCAAATCTCTGAGCCTGAAGCCGAGGAAGGGGAATCCCCCTCAGAGGATAGTAGAAACCCCTGCAGGCATGCTGAACGCCATCGGACTGGCAAATGTAGGCGTTGAAGTATTTTTAAAAGAAAAAATACCTTTCCTTAAAAAATACGATGTACCCCTGATCTGCAATATCGCTGCAAGTACCGTAGACGAATATGTGGAATGCACAAGAATACTTACCGCTGAGGAAACTATTAAGGCTTTCGAAATAAACGTATCTTGTCCTAACGTTAGAGAAGGCGGACTGCAGTTCGGCAACGACCTAAAAGCGGTAGGAAAAATAACGGAAAAAGTAAAATCGGTAACCGAAAAGCCGGTAATTATCAAGCTGTCCCCGAATGTATCTTATATTTCGGATTTCGCGCAGGCCGTAAAAGATTCCGGGGGCGACGCCGTTTCTGCGATAAACACACTGGTCGGAACTGCATTTAATATTTATAACGGAAGTCCTAAAATTAAAAACGTAACAGGCGGACTTTCGGGTCCGGCAATAAAGCCCGTCGCACTAGCAAAGGTTCTGGAAATACGGCAGAAAGTGGACATACCGATTATAGGCATCGGGGGAATAATGAACTGGAATGATGTAGTCGAGTTTATGATTGCCGGGGCATCCGCCGTTCAACTCGGGACGGTAAACTTTATAAACCCTTCGGCATCCGGAACAATCTTGGAAGAACTGGAAACATTTTGTCTGAAACAAGGAATAGAAAAAATTTCCGATTTGACCGGTTCGTATAAAATATAAATAAGATGGAAATCGAAGCCGCACTAAATAAACTGTTTTCCCTTCATACGTTCGGTATAAAACTGGGACTGGAAAATATAGGCAATTTTCTCGAATATATTGGAAATCCTCAATCAAGTCTAAAGGCCTTTCATTTAGCCGGGTCCAACGGGAAGGGCAGTACGGCTTCTTTTATCGCAAGCATTTTGATGGAAACCGGAGCCAAGGTAGGGCTATATACATCTCCTCATTTCGTTACATTCAACGAGAGGATACAAATAAACGGAAATTTAATTCCGGATGCCTATGTTGCTAAATTTATATCCGATTATTCCGATTATATAGATAAATTCCGCATGACTTTTTTTGAAGTTACCACAGCGATGGCTTTCAAATATTTTTATGATGAGAAAGTCGACTACGCCGTAATTGAAACAGGGCTTGGCGGACGCCTTGATGCGACTAACGTACTGAATCCTCTTGCCGTTATAATTACTTCTATTAGTCTTGAACATACCGAAATTCTCGGGAACTCTATAGAAAAGATAGCAAAAGAAAAGGCGGCGATAATTAAAAAGGGTACCAAAGTATTCATAGGCAAATTAAACGGAGAAGCGGCCGCTGTAATGGAAAACGCGTGTTCTGAAACCGGCAGCAAATTATTTAAAATTGAAGATTATATAAACGAAAAAGAAAATTCCTTGGAATTATATACGGAAGAAGTTGAGCTTGACGATTGGACTATGCCTTTAAGGGGTTATTATCAGAAGTATAATGCGGCTCTGGCGGCTTTAACGGTATCTAAGGTTTTGCTTTCGGACAATCCCAGGGTACTGACTAAAGGCATCATAAATGTAATTAAGAACACAGGTTTACAGGGCAGATTTGAGTATTATTATAGAAATCCAGATATAATTTTCGATTCTGCACACAATCCTGAAGGCATTGATAATTTCTTATCCGAATTCAAGAGAGACCTCAATAAGTACGGGAAAAAATTCCTTCTTTTCGGCGTAATGAATGACAAATCCGTTCGATCAATGCTGGATCAGCTTAAAGATTATTTTGATGTTGTATATGTAACCGAAATTAATTATGATAGATGTTGTAAAATGAACGATCTGGTCAAAATTGCCGGGGAAATAAACTTAACCGTAATACCTGAACCAAACCCA
>JBJKOY010000292.1:0-2464 GCA_046706945.1 Ignavibacteriaceae bacterium
CCGGTTTCATCTTTTACAAATCCAAGTGAATCCAGCATTGGCTGAATTTCAGGATTAGCCATAAAATTATTCCAGAGAAGCTGCGAACGATAATTTTCTACCATATCGATAATAGGACCTTCGTCAATTGCGAGATAACTATCGGCATACCAATTTTGGCTTACATTGAACGCATCTTTAAACCCAAACGGGCCCCATAATTTTTTGCCGTACTTATGATAAAAGTTTTTAAAAGCTGCAATGGATTCCGTAGGAGTATACGGCATTGAAGATATAGCGGCGGTCGGCGCTATCGTTCCGTTATCATTCGTTGGACTGAATGCATTATATCCGGACGGGCCGTCCGAAGCGGTAAGACCCCAGGTAACCGAATCATACCCTGCATAATGATTGGGGTTTGCAATACAATAAGCTCTGTTTATTAATGTCATGTTTCTATTATTAATAAAATAATCCGCATATTTATCTTTTTTATTCCTCGGATCAAAGCCCAAAAAAGAATACTGTGAAAAGAAAAGCGGTCCGCCGTAATCCTGGCCTACGTAAAGATGATAACCGTAAAACGATTTTCCGTTTATATATGAGGAACCTGCCCATCCGATACTGTAAAAATATTTCGATACGGGATGAGTCGGTGAAGCAACTGCAAGCAGATAAACTATCATTGCTTCATTATAACCCCGTATTAAGAAATTAGTATTGCCGGTAAAGCCGTAATTCGGCGACCAATGCCAGTATAAAGCATAGTTGGTCGGATACCTTCTATAAAAGTTCCAATCAACCGACTGCCATAAATTCGTTATCATACTCCGGATACTGTCTTCTTCAACAGTATTCTGATTAAAAAACTGGCGCGCGGTTAATAATCCTTCCATCATAAATCCTGTTTCGACCAAATCGCCTCCGTCATCTTGAGGACTGAAAGGAATAACCTTACCCGTATTGCCGTCCAACCAATGCGGAAAGGCTCCATGAAATCTATCAGCTTTAGTCGAAAGAAAATCAAGAATTTTCAGCATACGCTGAATTCCTTGTTCTCTTGTAATAAAATTTCTATAGACCCCAACCAAAATTGCCATAACACCAAAGCCTGATCCGCCAATTGTAACGGTATTTCCGGAACCAAGTCTTTCCCTTGCCAAACCGCAAACCGGATGAGCATAATCCCAGAAATATCTGAAAGTAGCTTTTTCAAGCATCGTTAATAATTGATCATCAGTCATACGGTATGTTGTAGCAGTAACGGGAGAACTTAAAGCCGATTCGTTTCCACCGGAACCAACAGCACTAATTTTGTATGTCTCTGTTATTCCGGGACCTCCGACAAAATCATCATAAATTCTAATATCGGGAGTTGTTACTATGGCAAGCCTTTTATATGTGGAATCCTCTAATTTATATATATAATATGCCCTAACATTTGTATCCGGGCTTGCATCCCATGTAAGTTCAATATGGCTGTCGTAAGCTGCCGCCGTAAATCCTGTCGGAATTGAAATTAAGATAGTATCGGCTTTTATCATCATAATATCATCCAAATAGACAGTATGTTCAATTCCGTCGCTGTTTCCCTGTCCGAAATAAATAGTTTTAACTTGCGTAAGATCTGTACTGCCCGGATTATTTTTAAATATCGATAACGGAACCGAAATCCTTTGCCAGGTTTTTGCTTTTATACCATCGACATATTTTGAAATATATTCTTTCGGCGTTTTGTTATTATTTAGATCTTCCAGATACATTTCGGGAAGCTGTGAAGGATCAATTACAGCGGTCGAATAAGCCATAAAAATTATGGAATCAACTTGATTAACATCATGCCCGGCCCAGCCGTCGGCAGCTATTGCCATACCCCAGCCGCCCCCGGCCTTTGAAATCCAATGCAAACGTAAGCTGTTTGTACCGGAGTAATAATGAGCCGTATCGACCGGGCATTTGTTCGAATTAATAAGCTCAAGAAAACTTGGACTACCCGCAATACCATAGCTCGGATCATAATAGCTGCTTGAAGGGCTGTCCGTAAAAAAGATAAAACCTTGCGAATATGTTAAACCGCATAAAACAATAAATGAAAAGAATACCAGTATAGTTTTTTTCAATTAATTCGCCTTCCTCTTTTGCTGCAATTAAAAGTAAACAGCGTTGAAAGGATTCATAACATCAGGATAATAGATTTTTTATAATTTAATATTCTTATTCCCATTTCTATTTTCAGTCTTAAATACTTTGCATGAAAAAGGAGCCAATGAAACCTCCTTTGAGTTAACTTTAAATGTTTTCTTCTGATTATGATAGTTTAGTAAAAACAGGTATGAATATTTTTTGCCGTTACGATAAACAAACTGAATATCGGGATCGGAAACCTTTGCCATTCTTTTTATTTTATCCAGCAGCACGATTTTTTCAAATAACCGTAAATGCTCTTCGCTTGTGTATCCGAACGCAAATCCAAGTACGGTAGCCG
>JBJKOY010000293.1:0-13483 GCA_046706945.1 Ignavibacteriaceae bacterium
ATTTAAATGTGCTTCCCTTATATTCAGGCTTGTCGGACATAGTGCAGGATGCCTGATTTCCATTAACATTTAGTATCATTAATTTTGGATCTTTAGAAGTGTAAGGAGTCCAGACACCTTTTTCCGCTCCGTTAGGATTGCCGAACTTAGCAAAGTTAGTCCAGTAATTAACCATTTGGTTGCTTAAAGCGTTATCGCCTGCAGTGAATGGCCGCCAGCTGTGCCTAAACGAATGGAATATATACCACAAATCCGAGGAGTGGAAAGCACCGCTGCTGTCACCTGGCAGCGGGCGGGCAAACATATATGCAAAGGCCGGTTTGCTGCTTTGTTCTGATCGGAGGGCGCAGAAATCTTCAACAGCTTTTGTCATATCGAATAAATCATTGGCGGTATATCCAAACATATAAGGGATATCGGCAATTTTGCCTGCTTTTGCTTCTTCGCTGAAAGTGCCATCCGAAAGATAATTGTCGGTAACAGGTCCCCAAAACATTCTCGTTTTGGTGGCATCCGAATATTCTTTTGACATCTGCAGAAGTTTATCAAAAGAAAGCGCCCGCATTTCTTTTAATGTTTTTATTTTAAAATAGTCCATGAATTTTTTATTTGCCGACTGGGCAGTATCAAGATTACTGGTACCCAAACTAAAGTTGCTTAAACCGCCGCCGCTCATACTTATTGCACGGCTTATCAAATTTTTAGAAAGCGGCGAAGCACTTAATATTTGAACGCTGCCTGCGCCGGCGCTTTGACCGAATACGGTTATATTATCGGGATCGCCGCCGAACCGTGCAATATTATTGTGAATCCATTTAAGAGCGGCAACCTGGTCAAGTAATCCGTAATTACCGGATACGCCGTGAGGACTCTCAGCCGATAGAAGAGGATGCGTAAAGAAACCCATAATGCCGAGACGGTAAGTTACCGATACCAAAATTACGCCGTGTGAAGCCCAATCCTCACCGCCGTCCATTTCCGGTTCAAAGGCAAAGCCTTCACGGTAACCGCCTCCGTGTATCCACATAGCTACGGGGAGTTTCTTATTTATTTGGCCTGCGGCCGGAGTCCAAACATTCAGATAAAGACAATCTTCGCTGAACGGAACAGAACCGCTGGCTCTCCATTCCCTTCCGTAAAAACTTTTAGGATCCCAGGTTACTTGTTCTGCGGCAGGGCCGTATTTATCAGCTACTTTTACGCCCTTCCAGGGCACAACCGGCTGCGGCTCCTTCCAGCGTAAGCTGCCTACCGGGGGCGCCGCAAAAGGAATACCTTTATATGCAATAACCCCCTTTGTCCGGGTCTGTACTCCGATTACCTGTCCGCCTTCAACGGTCAATACAGGGTTCAATTCTTTTTCTTTACATGAGACTAATGTTAACAAAATGCATAACAAAAAAAAGTAAGATAAATTTTTCATATGGCATCCGGTTATTTTTGATTAAAAAAAATGCTTGTCAGCGTGTATAAATATAACAAAAAGGTAAGTTCCTATCGAATATTTTGTCGGTTATAATATTATTAACCGCTAATAAGTAAATAAAGACCTATTTGAAAATAATTCGTTTGCATTGACATAAGAGAATTAATTATCTTTGATAAAAATAATGTCCTTATATAAGTTAAAAACTTCTAATTATTCTGCCGTTTAATAAGTACGCTGGGAAAGGACTAAAAAATTGAAAAAGTTATCGGCAATATTTGTAAGAAAGACTTCATTATTTATTTTCCTATTTATCTTTTTGTATCAAACAATATTTTTGATTAACATTAACGCTCAAACCGTCTCGGTAAAAGGTCAATTGACGGCTTCAAGGCTTCCGGTAAGATATGCCTCCGTTACTTTTATAGACAATGCCGATACTGCAAGCCGATTCACGGCACTTACCGACGCTTCGGGAGATTACGAGATAAACCTGAGCATAACCTCGGTAAAGTCGGGTATTAATTTGCCCTCGAAATTCGAACTGGAACAAAATTATCCCAATCCTTTTTATACTACCACTAATATTCCTTACGGTTTAAAAAAAGTTTCGGATGTCCAGGTTACAATCTATGATATCCTCGGCAGGGTAGTAAGGAGGTTTAATGCCGGCTGGCAATCGAAGGGCGCTCACAATATTTTATGGGACGGGCTGAACAATTCCGGGCAAAGAGTTGCTGCCGGAGTATACTTTTACAGGTTAAGCGCCGGCGGAGAATCCCGGGTTAAAAAAATGATATTCGATCAGAACGTGCGCGGGCTTGCGGCTTCTCCGAATTCATATTCCGTAATTGGGAGTCCGTCCGGGGCGACAGCAAATAAAGTACAGCATATTCTGGGTAACAACTTCACGGTCAGAATTCAAAATACAAGTACAACAACACCTTTAATAGTCCAGAACGAACTGAAAAATGTAACAATACAAAACGATACTACCATTAATTTTCTATTAACATACATACCTTCGGTAACGGTTGATCCCGACAGCCTGCACCAAATCATAAGCGGTTTCGGGGCGGCAAGTCCATGGTATTTACCTGCCATGACGGATTCCGAAGTTGCAACCGCCTTCGGTACAGGGAACGGGGAACTCGGTTTTACGATTCTAAGATTAACCATCGAACCCGACAAGTCCAGCTGGAGTCAATTTGTACCCAGCGCTAAAAAGGCTTACGATATGGGCGCGAAGATCATCGCTTCATCCTGGTATGCGCCGCCGGGAATGACGGAAACCGTAAACGGCGAAAGCATTTTACGCCCGGATATGTACGGCGCGTATGCCGCGCACCTGGATTCTTTTTACACCTATATGAAAAATAACGGCGTGCCGGTTTACGGCATATCCGTCCAAAATGAACCTGATATCGGCAACTGGACCAACTGGACGCCGGGTGAAATCCTCACTTTTATGAAGGATTATGCCGACTCTATTAAAGGACCGAAGATCATGGCCCCCGAGTCCTATCATTTCGACCGAAGTTATTCGGACCCGATTTTAAATGATTCAATTGCTTGTGCGCATACGGATATTATTTGCGGACATATATACGGGGTCAATCCTACTCTTTATCCCTTGGCGGAACAAAAAGGAAAAGAAATATGGATGACCGAATATTTATCGGGCGATAACGATTCGGGTAATAATCTATCTTGGGCTATTTCTGCCGGGTCGTCGTTTAGCGATGCGATGCAGGCCGATATGAGCGCTTATGTCTGGTGGACCATTGTAAGGTATTACGGCCCGATAGCGGACGGGCAGAAATCAACTCAGAATCCGAATGAAGATTATTCACCGGCAGGCGCTGTTACAAAAAAAGGATACGTAATGTCGCAGTTTGCGAAATTTATTCGTCCGGGTTATTATAGAGTGCAAAGCAGTCTTTATCCGACATTGAGCAACATTAAAGCTACTGCTTATAAAGATTCTACGTCCGGTAAAATTGTTATTGTTGCTATAAACCCGGGTTCCGCCCGGGCGGAAGTTGTGTTTAAAATTCAAAACGGCGCTGCGGCAGCCTTTACTCCGTATACAACTTCCGGAACGAAGAATTGCGAACAAGGGAATCAAATTAGTTTTACAGGCGGCAGTTTTACTTTTACAATGGAACCGTCTAGCATTACAACATTTGTGTCAAATTAAAGAAGACCCTTTATTGAAACTCATTACATGACAGAGGCAAAGTAAATGGAACATCCAGAGAATCAAAAACCGTCCGGCGTACAAAAAGGAATCAGCCGGCGGCGCTTCGTACAGATTGCGGGGATTTCGGCTTTATGGGCTTCTTCGCTGGGTAATATCAAATTCGAATCGAAAGGCGTCTCCATTGTTATTGATCCTGCCGACCGCACCGCAAATTCGAAGCCCTCGCAGCGGGCGGTTGAGGAACTGGAAAAGAATCTGACGAACGAAGGAATACAAGTATACAGGTGCGACCGGGTTGCTAAGGCCAAAAGCGGGGATTTTATCATTGTTGCGGCCGGCTCGGACTTTCCTTCGGCCCGGCGGCTGCTTAAAGATGCGAAGTCGGAAATTCCCAATGTACCCGAAGCTCTCGGTTTGATACCGGTTAAATCGGGCGGAAAAGAAATTTTGCTGGCGTGCGGATTCGACGTCCGCGGACTTGTTTATGCAATCCTCGAACTTGCCGACCGGGTTCATTATTCCGATGAACCGATAAAATCTATGGATGTTCAAAAACCATTAATTGAACGGCCTGCTAATGTCGTCCGCAGCGTCACCAGGCTTTTTGTAAGCAATATTGAAGACAAGCCCTGGTACTACGACCGCGGGATGTGGGAACGGTATCTTACCATGCTTACCGCACAGCGATTCAACCGGTTCAGCTTAAGCCTCGGGATCGGCTACGATTTTCTTCAGAACGTAACCGATGCTTATTTCCTTTTCGCCTACCCGTTCTTTTTATCGGTTCCCGGATACAATGTAAGGGTTCCGCAGCTTCCCGATTCCGAACGCGATAAGAACCTGGAAACCCTGAAATTTATCAGCGATGAGGCGGCAGCCCGCGGAATCGAGTTTCAACTGGGGATCTGGATGCACGGATATAAATGGATCGACAGTCCCGACGCAAACTATACCGTCGAAGGGTTAACGCATGAAACCCACGCTCCTTACTGCCGCGATGCGCTGCGGCTGCTGTTGAAAGCCTGCCCTTCCATAAGCGGGATAACTTTCCGCATACACGGAGAGAGCGGAGTAAAAGAAGGCAGCTACAATTTCTGGAAAACGGTATTCGACGGAGTTGCCGCATGCGGCCGCAAGGTAGAGATAGATATGCACGCGAAGGGAATAACGCAGGAAATAATCGATATAGCACTTGCCACAGGGATGCCGGTTAAAGTCTCTCCCAAGTTCTGGGCGGAGCATCTCGGCCTGCCTTACCATCAGGCGGATATCCGGGCGTTCGAAATCCCGAAGCCGGGTGAAAAAGCGGAAGGTCTTTTGAACCTGAGCGCGGGTTCCCGGAGCTTCACGCGTTACGGCTATGCCGACCTGCTTAAGGAAAACCGGCGCTACGGCGTTCTGCATAGGATCTGGCCAGGCACTCAGCGTCTCCTGCTTTGGGGCAGTCCGGAAATGAGCGCGGCATATTCAAAAGTTTTTAGCTTCTGCGGCAGCGTGGGGGCAGAACTTATGGAGCCGCTGTCGTTCAAGGGCCGCCGCGGTTCCGGGATAGCAGGCGGCCGTTGCGCTTACATGGATAAATCCTTGAAACCGGAATGGGATTGGGAAAAATATCTATACAGTTACAGGGTTTTCGGCAGACTGGCCTATAATCCCGATACCGGACCGGATGTTTGGCGAAAGTACCTTGTTAAACAGTTCGGCGAGGGAGCCGGAGAAGTTGAAGCTGCCCTGGCAAATGCATTCCCCATCCTTCCTATTGTTTTAACATCTCACGGAGTTTCTGCAGCGAACAATCTTTACTGGCCGGAGATATATACCAATCTTTCCATACCGGATCCGAACAATAAAAATCCGTTTTTCGATACGCCGTCGCCCAAGGTATTCGGCAATGTAAGTCCGATGGACCCGCAGCTGTTCATGCGCATCAACGATTTTGCGGATGAAATGTTGAAAGGCGAACGAAGCGGCAAATACTCGCCAGGTGAATACGCCCAGTGGATTGAAGACTTCGCGGAAGCCGCGGATAAGCACCTTGCGGCTGCAAAAGCAAAGTCGAAAGGAAAACAAAAACCCGAATTCCGCAGGATGGCTATTGACGTTGCAGTCGCCGCAGGCCTCGGCCGCTTCTTCGGAGCCAAATTCAGGTCCGGACTTCTCTTCGGAATCTTCAAGCAGAGCGGCGACCGCACAGCGCTGGAATTATCATTAACAACTTACCGCAAGGCAAGGGATTACTGGATAGAACTTGCCGATATTGCCAGGGATATATACAAGCACGACATTACCGTCGGCGGCGAGGATTGGATACGGGGGCACTGGCTCGACCGGCTGCCTGCAATGGATGAGGATATCGAATTTATGAGAAAAATTCTGGAACACACCCCGGACTCGGGCGCCGTTCAAAAAGATAACGTGCGGGCGGCGGTACGGGAAGCCTTGGGGCGGCCTGAACGAGGTTCGGCGGTCTGCCGCCATAGCCGGCCTAAAAATTTTAAAGCGGGAGAACCTCTGGACCTGGAAATATCAATTGAGAAAACGATAGGATCGGTAACTTTGTACTACCGGCATGTCGATCAAGCCGAGAGATTTAAAACGGAGGAAATGAAGAGGACGGGAAACAGCTACCGGGCAACAATACCGGCAGACTATACAGACACTCTGTACCCGCTACAGTACTATTTTGAACTGAGAGAAAAACCGGACAATGCATGGCTGTACCCGGGATTATCCGAAAAGCTGACACAGCAGCCGTACTTTGTAGTAAGGAAATCATAATTTCTTCCCGATTATTTGAATTTCGTAATAATATTAAGCATATTCACGCTTCGAAAGGATTATCCTTTACGTCAAGTCGTTGAACACAGGTTGAAAAACCCACAAAAAAAAGAAATTTTTAATTTTATTGTTGCAGGCAAAAATGAAAAAGACAAAAGAAATAACCATCGCGGATATCGCAAAAAAGGCGCGGGTTTCAAAAGCAACTGTCTCTGCTGTTTTAAATTCGAAAAATTTTGTAAAGCAATCCACCAGAGAAAACGTTTTGCAGGTAATGAAGGCTCTCAATTACCGTCCTAAAGGAATGGCTAGAAATATGAAATACGGCAATGCCGACAAAATAATCGGCATTATCGTTAAAGAATTCAATTATCCTTTCTTTACTACTATTGCGGAAGGCGCTAAGGAATATGCCGGTTCAAGAGGTTATTCCGTAATAATAGCAAGTTCCGACTATGATCACGAAAGCGAAAAAAAATTTACTAACATATTTTCCGCTAAGGATATAAAAGGCGCAATAATAGCGCCCATAATAGAGGGCAATTCGGAAATTGAACATCTTTTCAAATTGAAAATGCTGAATTACCCTTTCGTTTTGTTGGGAGACGTTAAAGGCATAACGGCTAATGTCGTAGAGATAGATAATATTAAGGCAATTAAAAAAGCAGTTGAATATTTAATAAGTATCGGTCATAAGAAGATTGTCCATTTTGCAGGTCCTCCGCAATCGGCCCATACCCAGGAACGTATCGAAGGCTTCCGTTATGCGTTTAGTGAAACCACTCTGGCCTTCAATAACGAAATGATTGTCCCAATCGGGTTCAATAGAGAAGTGAGTTATCAAAAAACCTTAAAATATTTTAAAAACCGGAAGCAAAACGATTATCCCACCGCCATTGTATGCTTTAACGATTTACAGGCGCTTACGGTTATGACCGCACTGAAAGACCTTAATATAAAGGTCCCCGACGATATTTCTGTTGTAGGGAACGACGATATTCATTTTACCGAAATTCATTCCGTGCCGCTTACGACGATCAGATCTCCCCAAATGGAAATAGGCCGGAAAGCCGCGGAAATACTAATTAGAAATATTGAGTCGTCGGTTATACTTCCCATCGAACGGTTAGTATTGGATACGGAATTGATAATAAGGCAATCGACAAAAAGTTTGAACATATAATTGCGGGGGTAAATATCAAATTAAATTACTTATAATACGTCCCTCTAATCAAACGGAGAAAATATGAAAACATGTTTTACCGTCCTTTTGTTATTAGTACTCATTGCAGCGGGTAAAGCGCAGAGCCTGGACGGAAGCTGGAAGGGTGAAATGCGCGGTCCGAACGGGAGTATGCAATTAATTTTCACTTTCAAAGTGAATGCCGATTCTTTAAACGGGAACGTATCTTCGGAAATGGGAACTTTACCTATTGAAAACGGGAAAGTAAACGGGAACAAATTCTCATTCGACGTTGACGTCAACGGACAGACGATTCACCACACAGGAGTACTGGACAGCGGTATCGTTAAATTGAAACTGCCTTTTACTGAACAGCCTATAGTCTTAAACAGGGTAAATGAAAAGTCCCAAATCGACGGGAAATGGATCGGCACGGTCAGCGGTCCGCAGGGAGAGATGGAATTGACATTTACCTTTAAGGTTAAAGGTGATTCGCTGACCGGGACGGATTCTTCATCTTTCGGGGTAATTAATTTAACCAACGGGATCGTTCACGGAAACGATTTTTCGTTTGACGTTGATTTGAACGGGATGGTAATCAGTCATCAGTGCAAATATCTTCCCGGCGATTCGATCGGCGTAAAAGCAAACGTAATGGATCAGAAGGTGGTTATGAAATTAACGAGAGCGGATACGGTTTCTTATTCCCAGGATAAGAACTTTTACATCTTTGTATGCTTCGGACAGTCGAATATGGAAGGCTTCCCGGGGGTTGAGCCGCAGGATACGGTGAATGTGAATGACCGCTTCAAGGTTCTGGCCGCGGTAGACTTCCCGAAACTTGGCCGGGAAAAAGGGCATTGGTATACGGCCGTTCCTCCGCTGTGCCGTCCCACCACCGGACTTTGTCCCGCCGATTATTTCGGCAGAACTATGGTCGCCAACCTTCCTGATAATATTAAAGTAGGAGTTGTAGTGGTAGCGGTGGCCGGTTGTAAAATAGAACTGTTCGAGAAGGATAATTATAAAACATATGCTTCAACGGCTCCGCCGTGGATGAAAAATATCATCAAGCAGTACGGCGGGGATCCTTATCAGTACCTTGTAGACATGGCAAAGCTGGCGCAGAAGTACGGCGTCATAAAAGGAATCCTGCTGCACCAGGGCGAATCCAATACGGGCGATAAGGACTGGCCGGAAAAAGTCAAAGGCATTTACAATAATCTTATCAAAGACTTGAATCTCAACGCGGAGAAAGTGCCGCTTCTCGCGGGCGAAGTAGTTAATGCCGATGAGCAGGGCGCCTGCGCGAGCATGAATAAAATCATCGACGAGCTGCCCGAAACAATCCCGAATTCATACGTAATTTCATCGGCCGGCTGCCCTGCCAGACCGCCGGATCATCTTCACTTCACAGCGGCAGGCTATAGGGAGCTGGGAACGCGGTATGCCGATAAAATGCTTTCTTTATTAGGTTATAAGGTAACCAAAACCGAATTAAAACAGACCCCCGCTGAAAACAAATAGAATAATGTAGAAGTAAAGAAACTGTTATGAAAAAAAATAATTCAGTCTAGATTGTGTTACTTACGCGGGAAAGTTAAGGAAATTTCTATGTAATATTTTAAAAGAGGCTGTAAGAAATTGATAAGGATATTTAGCGATCGGAAAAGTTAAAATTATTGTGCTCTTTGCATTTGTCGAAGGAATTTAACTCTTAATTAAAGGAATAATATTATGAGGAAGAAAACTTTTTTAATTGCGATATTATTATTCTTGTATGCCGGGTTTGGTTTTGCTCAGCAGCCCGCGCCCGTAAAGGTTCAAGATGGTTTATTACAAGGGAAATACGAAAAAGGATTAACCGTTTATCTAGGTATACCTTTTGCCGCCCCGCCTGTAGGCAACTTGCGGTGGCGCCCCCCTCAGCCCGCTGCGAAATGGAAAGGTGTGAGGCAAGCCGACAAATTCGGTCCGTCACCGGTCCAAGGTTCGAAAATCGGTCCGGGGATGAGCGAGGACTGCCTTTATTTGAATGTTTGGACCCCTGCTAAATCCGCCGGCGACCGTATCCCAGTTTTCGTATGGATTTACGGCGGCGGTTTCAACTTCGGGTCTACCTCCGATCCGAATTATAACGGGGCGAATTTGGCTGAGAAAGGTGTTGTCCTTGTCAGTATTGCCTACCGCGTGGGCCAACTCGGATTTCTGGCACTTCCGGGATTGAGCGCTGAAAGTCCTCATCATGTTTCAGGTAATTACGGCCTGCTTGATATGATTGCCGGCTTGAAATGGGTTAAGAAAAATATCGCTGCCTTCGGCGGCGATCCTAAAAAGGTAACGATTTTCGGAGAATCGGCAGGAGGAATTGCCGTCAGCATGTTGTGCGCTTCGCCGCTGGCCAAGGGATTATTTGAAGGCGCTATTTCCGAAAGCGGCGGTAATTTCGGTCCTCCGCGGAAGACCACCTATCCGGGGGAAAACATGAAGCTTCTCGCCGACGCGGAAAAAGACGGGGAAGCTTATATGAAGAAAGCAGGGGTTTCCTCCCTCGCCGAACTGCGTAAGATTCCCGCCGATAAACTTCCGCCGAGCGTTTTCGGACAGGGCATGGCATGGCCGGTTATCGACGGGTGGGTGATCCCCGGCGATCAATACAAACTCTATGAAGAAGGCAAATTCAACGATACGCCGATTCTGGTGGGTTACAACTCGGACGAAGGCGCCAGCTTTTCGCCTCCGAAAACAACTAAAGCATATATTGAAAGCGTTGAAAAACGATACGGGACGTTCGCAGAGAAACTATTAAAAGCTTATCCGGCCGGTTCGGATAAAGTTGCCAAAACAGCCCGCGACCTGACGCGCGATGCGGCGTTCGGCTGGCATACATGGAGCTGGGCACGGCTTGAATCGAAGATAGGAAAATCCAAAGTTTACTATTACTATTTCGATCAGCACCCGGAATATCCCAAGGACTCGCCTCGATACGGGTACGGTTCGCCGCACGGTCAGGAAGTAGCTTACGTATTTGAACATCTCAAAGCTTCCGATCCCCGCGTTACTAAGTCAGATCTGGAGATCTCGAACGATATGGCTACTTATTGGACTAATTTCGCAAAGTACGGCGATCCGAACGGTAAAAGTGTTCCCGAATGGAAGCCCTTCAGCGATTCGGACCCCGCGGTAATGTACTTTAGCGGGAAACCGCATATGGGATCGGTACCGAGCCTAAAATCACTTAAGGTCCTTGATGCTTATTTTAAATGGCGGCGTACACCGGAAGGAAAAGCATGGGCGAATCAATAATCGGAACAACGGAAATATTTCCATTAGAACTATTATTTAATGACCGTGGCTTTTTGTTTGTCATATTTTTATTCGATATGCACTGCAAAGATAAAAGTAGAAAAATCAACATTCAAAAAGGATTTACGGTATGAGGAATATTATTTTTTTAGTCCCGGCAGCTGTTTTTTTTGTAATTCAACTTACCTTTGCGCAGCAGCCTGCGCCGGTTAAAGTGGAACAAGGATTATTGCAGGGGACAATCGAAAACGGAGTGACTGTTTACAAGGGAGTTCCGTATGCCGCTCCGCCTGTCGGCGATTTGCGCTGGCGCGCGCCGCAGCCTCCTGCGCCATGGAAAGACGTAAGAAAGGCCGACAAATTTTCCGCTAACCCGATGCAGGTGATGGTTCATGAGCTGGGACCGTGGACCCCGGAATATCAGCCCCAGGGGGCAATCAGCGAGGACTGCCTGTATCTGAACATTTGGACTACCGCGGAATCATCAAAAGAAAAGCGTCCTGTGGTTATGTATATTCCCGGCGGCGCCTTCACCGGCGGATCGGGCAATTGCCCTGTATACAACGGCGAGAACCTTGCGAAGAAAGGACTGGTTGTAGTTACGATTAATTACCGTGTAGGAATATTCGGCTTTCTCGCGCTACCGGGATTAACAAAGGAATCAAAACACAATTCGTCGGGGAACTACGGACTGCTGGACCAGTTAGCGGCCCTGGAATGGATCCATAAGAATATCGCGGCGTTCGGCGGAGATCCGGACCGTGTAACTATCATGGGACAGTCGGCCGGCGCGTCTTCAGTGAATTACCTCACGGCATCGCCTCTCGCAAAGGGACTATTCATCCGGGCAATTGCCGAGAGCGGCACCAACTACATGAACGGCCCGGGAGAGAGCCTGAAATCGGCGGAACAATACGGAGAAAAGTTTGTAAAGGCAATGGGCGCAGCTTCATTAGCCGCGTTAAGAGCTATCCCGGCGGCCGAATTGGTCGATTCTACAAAGAACAATTATCATTTCCTTCCGGTAGATGACGGATGGTTTCTGCCGGAGAGCGTCGACAATATATTTAAAGAAGGCAGACAGAATGATGTCGCTACAATAACCGGCTGGGTTGCCGACGAAGGAAGCTTCATGGGCAGCTACGGCAAAGTTCCGGCGGAAGAGTTCAGGGAACAGGTGAGACAAAAAGCGGGTACATTTGCGGATGAAATTCTAAAACTTTACCCGGCTTCGACTCAAGCTGAAGCCGGAGCTTCGCAGAAGAACCTGGCCCGCGACGTATCTACCGTCTCGATGTACCTGTGGGGAATAAAGCGCGAAAAAACAAGCAGGACAAAATTATACACTTATCTCTTTACGCACCCCGAGCCCGGCGCTACCGAAGAACGCTACGAAGTATTCCACTCATCGGAACTGCCGTACGTGTTCGACAACCTGGACCGTTCGCCCCGGCCGTGGACTGCGGAAGACAGGAAGATCGAACGGATAATGTCGGGCTATTGGGTAAACTTCATCAAGACGGGAAACCCTAACGGGAAAAGGCTGCCGGAGTGGCCGGCGTTTACAAAATCACCCGCGCAGACTATGGACCTGGGAGAAAAGATGGAACCGTGGCCGGTTGCCGGCCGTGAGAAATTCCAAGTGCTTGAGAAATTATTGAAAGATTCAAGGCATTGAAGGCGTCATCGAAGAAACATTTAATTTATAAAAATGATTAATTCTTTAAAATTTCCAACTAACCTTTAACAGCGGGGCGGATATGAAAACACTTATTACTGTTCTTTTATTAATTGTGTCGGGCATAACCTGTTATTCTCAAAACCTCGATGGCAAGTGGAGAGGAAAAATTCCCGGACCGGACGGAGATATGGACATACTTTTCACTTTTAAAGTAGAGGCGGATTCTTTGACCGGCAGTGTTTTAACAGATATGGGCCTACTGCCTATTGAAAACGGTAAGGTGAACGGCAACAAATTGTCATTCGACGTAAATGCGAACGGAGAAGTATATATCAATAAAGGTGTTATTGAAGGCGATACCGTTAAATTGAGTTCAAACCGTATAGACACTACCGTAATATTAAGCAGGGTAAAAGAAGAATCAAAAATCGACGGTAAATGGAAGGGTAAATTTACCGGCATGCAGGGCGAGGTTGAACTTACATTTACTTTTAAAGTCGAGGCGGACTCCCTGACCGGTAATGTTTCGTCCGAGATGGGAACTTTGCCGCTTGAAAACGGGAAGGTAGACGGGAACAAGTTTTCATACGACATCGACATCAACGGAAGGGTTATAAGCAACACCGGGGAAGTGGAAGGCGATACCATTAAAATAAGTTCGCCCCGGAGAGAACAGCCCATGATATTAACAAGAGTGCAAGAAGTATCAAAGATCAACGGCACGTGGGTAGGGAAAGTAAGCGGTCCGCAGGGAGAGTTCGAGCTGACATTTACTTTTAAAGTAAAAGGGGACACGCTAACGGGAAAAAGCTCTTCATCCATGGGTGAAGCCGATATTACAAACGGAGTAGTTAACGGGAATGAATTTTCATTCGATGTGGATGCGATGGGATCGACAATCAGTCA
>JBJKOY010000294.1:0-2510 GCA_046706945.1 Ignavibacteriaceae bacterium
ATGGACAAAAGATATTTCCGGCTGATCGACCGCAACGGCGGCGCTTTCAATTATTATTCCGATGAATTCAGCAGAAACTATAATAAAGAACTTATTTTCGGCAGGTTCCAGAAACTTTTCAATCATCCTAATACTTTATCTTATTATAATAAAATGACGCATTTCGATATGTTTGCGAGCCTTCCGGCTCTGCTGCAGGTTGAGGACAGGATGAGCATGGCGGTATCTGTGGAATCCCGGGTGCCGATGCTTGACTACAGGTTGGTTGAACTTATTGCTTCTATGCCCCCCGCCATGAAATTCAAGGGCGCGGAAATGAAATATATTTTAAAAAGAGCCGTGCGCGGACTTGTACCTCCTAAAATTCTAAATAGAAAAGATAAAATGGGATTCCCCGTGCCTTTGCATATCTGGGCAAAAGGTAAAGCCAAAGAATTTATAAATGATATCCTGCTTACAAAAGCTTCCAGGCAGAGGGGAATATTCGATATTTCGAAAGTCGAAAAATTAATAGAATCGGAAAGACCGTTCGGCAGACAGCTTTGGGGTATGCTTTGTCTAGAACTTTGGTTCCAGCAATTTATTGATAACGATATTCAATTATTAAAAGAGGAAGAGCATGAAAGACTCGCATTACGCGGTTGAAATAAAAAATTGGAAAGTCGAAAAAATCGGCGTCGTAGGACCCGGAATAGTAGGAATGCCTATGGCGGCTATGCTGGCTTATTCCAAAATTAAAATCGGACAAAATAAACCTGCGGAAGTTGTTGTCATCCAAAGAAATTCGGAGTCTTCCGGCTGGAAAGTACGATCCATAAATCAGGGGAAATCGGTAATAGGCGGAATTGAACCGGAATTGGACCGTCTTGTAAGTTCGGCGGTAAGCGAAGGTCTGTTATCGGCAAGCGATAATTACGAAGCCCTGGCTGATGCCGATGTTATTTTAGTATGCGTTCAGACCGATAAGAACGGACTTAAACCGGACTACGATCCTTTATTTGAAGCATTGACAAAAACTGCCGAAGTACTCGCAGATAAGAAGTTTGACAAAAAGCCTCTTATCATTATTGAATCCACTCTGGGCCCGTCTACCATGATGAGCATAATAAAACCGTTTTTCCAAAAATACGGTTTAGTAGAAGGTAAGGACATTTACCTCGGCAACAGCCCGAACCGCGTGATGCCCGGTCGATTGGTCGAGCGTATAAAACAATCGGATAAGCTGGTTGCGGGACTTAATCCGGTTACGCCGAAAATGATTTCGATTATATATTCAAATATTGTAACCGAGGGAACGCTTCATAAAACCAATAGCATAACGGCGGAAGTTGTAAAAACTTTGGAGAATGCGTACAGGGACGTACGTATTGCTTACTCCTCGGAGATTGCCAAGTACTGCGATTCCAAGGATATTAATTTCTATGCGGTCCGCGATAAAGTTAATCAGATCCTTAGGCAGGAAGATAAGGCTTCCGCAGATCCTAATGCAGTGCCCACCGGAGGGCTATTAATTCCTATGATCGGGGTGGGTGGTCATTGTCTGCCCAAAGACGGTATTTTATTATGGTGGAGAAGGATTGAGAACGGTGCGGATACGGAAGACAGTCTGATAATAAACTCGCGTAAGATCAACGACAGCTCTCCTTCCGATGCAGTAATGCTTGCGGAAAAAAAATTCGGAGAGATTTCAGGCAGGCGCATTGCCTTGCTGGGTACCGCTTATAGATTTAATTCCGAAGATACTCGGAATTCCCCGTCTCTTATACTTGCTGAAAAATTGCTGGAAAAGAACTGCCGGATAAAATTGCACGACCCTTATGTAAAATCTGGAGATAAGAACTTAAATAAATACGGTCTAAAGGAATTCTTTACGCGGAACCTCGAAGAAGCAGTTGAGGATGCGGAATATATATTCCTTTGTACCGCACATTCTATGTACCTGGACGAAAAGGAAAAAATTCTTCTATCATCGAAAAAATTAAAGGGAGTGTTCGACGGCTGTAATATTTACAACAGCAGCTTTTTCGCCGGATCCGAAATATTATATACCGGTATCGGCAGGGGATCTCAGGAACCTGACCAAGAGCTGATTAATTTTGTTTATAACGGATTTAAGATAGTGGAAAAAGGGATTGCCAACGAATTATCGGATATCGTCGAATTTCTTAACCGGGAATACGCGGAGAACGATTTTAATAAGGCTGATTTTAAGGAAATCCAGCTGCTCGCAGGGAGCTGCACGACAGGCTGTGAAATAGCCGATCCCGGTCCTATCAGGAAAATTCCTTTATATGATCAGAACATATCGTTATTAGTGAAATTAGCGATTACTTCTCAAGAATATATAAAACTTTTAAACTGAATTTAAACAAAGGATTTTTTCAAATATGAGCAGATGGGGCATAGTCGGAGGCGGAGTCCTCGGTATGACGCTGGCTCACCGGCTGGCGAATTCCGGGCATAACGTTACAATATTGGACGCAGGTTCCACGCCGGGCGGTTTGTTGAGA
>JBJKOY010000295.1:0-5079 GCA_046706945.1 Ignavibacteriaceae bacterium
GCATTCGCCGAAAGTACGGACGCTTTGGAGCCGAAATAACACGGGTCTTCGAGGTAGACGTTTTTATTGCCTCCGAGAAGAACACGGCTGATTAAATCGAGCCCCTGCTGGGAGCCGTTGATTATAATAATCTGATCCGCCGTGCAGTTAACGGCCCTGTATGTATTAAGGTAACCGGCAATAGCTTCTTTTAAAGGACCGTATCCCGTCGAACTTATATACCCGAACCGGACATAACGAGTATACAGCCCGGAAGTATTTATTATCTTCAGCCAATCTTTAAAAGGGAATTCCTTCAACGACGGCAGTCCGTTTTGGAAAGGGATGACTACGTCGTCAGAGGTAATACGACGCAATAATTCAGGCGGCCCGAATTTCTTATCGAATTTTATCGAAGGGAATTTGTTCTTACCCTTACCGGCGGCGGATTTCTTTTCCCCAATTATAAATTTATCGGGTATGTCTTTAGTAACATAAGTCCCCGTTCCCGTCTTTCCTTCGATAAAACCTTCTATTATTAATTGTTCGAAAGCGAGAACTGCGGTATTCCTCGAGATTTTCAATTCCGCCGACAGAGTGCGTGTTCCCGGCAGTTTCCGGCCGCCTTTTAACCTTCCCGATAAGATCGCTTCTCTGAAAGCGGCATACAGTTGTTTATATAGAGGAACCTCCGATTTGGTGTCCAGGGTAATTCCTACCAGCGGCAGTTCTTCAATTTGTTTCGGCATGATCGGTCCGTCGAATGTTATTTTATTGTTTGAAATATTAATAGATCATTCAAAGTTTTTTGTGCGTTAACTCATCATCAGAAAGTGGTACCATAAAATTACGATATAATGGCTCTTTTATGAAGACCTTTAATATCTTATTTTTCATCCGGTTAATAAATAATTCTAAAGTAAAGAGAGGAAGAAACGTTGAAGCCCAAACATTGGTTCGTATTTATTTTACTGGGTATCATATGGAGTTCGTCCTTTATGTGGATCAAGCTGGCGGTGAGGGAAGTAAGTCCAGCAATGCTGGTAGCTATCCGTGTTCTGCTCGGATTTTTATTCGGTGCCGCGGTAATTTTAATCCGGCGTGTCAAACTCCCCAAAAAGCCGAAGGAATGGATGCCTCTACTTCTGCTGGGGGTAACTAATTTTGCGGCGCCGTTCTTCTTAATTTCTTGGGGCGAAAAAACGATCGATTCATCGGTTGCGTCCATTCTTGACGCGACCGTTCCGCTATTTACGATTTTCCTGGCTCATTACTTATTGAAGGACGACAGGATGACCACGCAGAAAATTCTGGGACTGCTGACGGGCTTTGCCGGCGTTATTGTGCTGATGAGTAAAAACCTGGGGAACACTTCGGGCTCGGTCGCCGGGGAAGCCGCCGTAGTACTGGCCTCGGTATTTTATGCCGGAAGCGCCGTGTTCATCCGCAAGACCACTCAAAATACGCCGGGCATATTGCGGAGCACCGTACCGATGCTTTCTGCGTCGTGCATAATGTGGGCCGCTGTGTTTTCCACCCAGAGCCCTGTAATATTGCCGAAGCTGGAGATAACCTGGATCGCACTGCTGGTCCTGGGTATAGTCGGTTCGGGTCTGGCGTTTCTGCTTGCATTTTATCTTATACATGAGATCGGTCCTACCCGCTCCACAATGGTTACATATATCTTTCCGCTCGGAGGGGTTTTGCTCGGGGTGATATTTCTTAAAGAACAAATTACCTGGCAGCTTCTTACCGGAGGTTTTCTTATTGTAGGGAGTCTCGCCGTAGTAAATTGGAAAACGGCGAAGAAAATTACTCTCGAAAAAGCCGGAGCGGAAGCGGGATAGTTTTATTTAGAAAATTAATTGAGTGTAAATATGAAACAATTCAACATCACGGAGAGAACAAAAATAAAGCGCCTGCCGGAAAGGGCTTCGTACGATAAGGATACGGTTTATAAAATACTTGACGAAACTTTTATCTGTCATATTGCATTTCTAATCGGCGGAAAGGTTAATATCATTCCTACCATATTCGGCAGGAAAGACGATATGATATTTATACACGGATCCAAAAACAGCAGGATGCTGAAATCCTTCGTCTCGGGAGAAGATATATGTTTTTCCGTTACCATAGCGGACGGCATCGTACTGGCGAGATCCGCGTTTCATCATTCCGTTAATTACAGATCGGTCGTTATATACGGCAAACCGGAAGAGATTACCGGCGAAGACGGGAAAATCAAAGCTCTTGAAATAATAATGCGGCACTTGATGCCCGGCAGATGGGAAGAAGTAAGAAACCCGAGTTCGAAGGAACTTAATATTACTTCCGTGTTTTCATTGAAGATAGACGAAGCTTCGGCAAAAATTAGAGGCGGACCTGCGACGGATGATAAGGAAGATCTCGGATTGAATGTTTGGGCCGGAGTGCTGCCGCTTAAAACAGTCGCGGGTGAACCTGTCGGTAACCCGGATATGAAGCAAAATATTGCTTTGCCCGGTTATTTGCGCCGTTATAAAAAATAATAATTCCGACCGGCATATAAATTAGATTTTAGGAGGTAAAAAATGCTTAGAAAATTAGGACCCGGAACAAACGCCGTTACCTGGTTTGAAGTACCGGTAACCGATACAAAACGTGCAAAAAAATTTTATGAAACTATCTTGGATATTCAAATGGAAACGCGTTTCGTTGAAGAGACGAAAGAAGAAATGACTTTCTTCCCGTTCGAACCAGGTGTAGTCCGTGCAACCTCCGGATTGGTTTCCGGTGTTTTGACAAAAAACGGTTATTATAAGCCGTCAAAGGACGGGACGGTTATATATTTAAATGCATACCCCGAGATTCAGCCTGTAATCGAAAGGATCGAACCGGCAGGCGGCAGGATTATTTTGCCCAAAACCAAAATCTTGGCGGGCTACATTGCAAGGTTCATAGACAGCGAGGGAAACATGCTGGGACTGCATGCCGAAAAATAAAACGCAAATAACTCTAGTATTATTTAAAAAATAACGGTTCTATTTATGGATAAAAATCATCGATACTCGGTAAAAGTGAAATGGACCGGCAATACGGGCAAGGGGACGTCCGAATACCGCGGTTATGAACGCAGTCACTCGGTAACTGCCGGCGATAAACGTGAAATTCTTTGTTCCTCGGACCCCGTATTTCTCGGGGATAAAAACAAATATAATCCCGAGGAGCTCTTTGTAGCTTCATTATCTTCATGCCATATGCTGTGGTACCTGCATTTATGCGCGGACTCCGGAGTTGTTGTTACGAATTACGTAGATAAACCGGAGGGAATTTTAACCGAGCTCCCGGACGGCAGCGGACATTTTACCGAAGTTGCTCTTCATCCGGTTGTTACCGTTAAGGAAGAATCTATGATCGGCATGGCAAACGGACTGCACAAAAGAGCGAACGAGTTATGCTTTATAGCGTGTTCATGTAATTTTGTAATCCGTCATGAACCGGTGTGCAAAGTTGACGGGCCGGATGCAGAAGGATAGGTACGCAAAATGCAGGCAGTTGATAACCGGTAACCCGGTCAATGACCTAAAACATGCGGCATGTCGACTATGGAAACAATTGAACCTACCTACCGGCAGGCACGGACGACAAAGATTACACAGCTTGCCCCGATGGTGGATGCCCGCGGAAAGAATAAATAACATGTTAATTATCGTCCACCAACCTCCAAAAACCAACCTCCTAAATCTCAACAACCTACCGCCTACCGCCAACGACCAACAAGACAACAAACCACACACAACAGACCACAAACTATTTAAGAAGCACCATCTCCCTTGCGCTTATAAATTTTCCGCTCTTATAGTCCGCTTCCAGCCTGTAGAGGTAAACACCGCTGCTTAAATTCGAAGCGTTGAAATTAATTTTATAATCCCCGGCCGTCTGCCTGCCTTCTACGAGATCGGCAACTTCGCGGCCCAGTAAATCGTAGACTTTCAGGGATACGCTGCTTATACCGGAAAGCCTGTAGCCGATTACGGTGGAAGGATTAAACGGATTGGGATAATTTTGGCTCAGTTGAAACTTTCCCGGAGCCGCAACGTTTTGTTTAGAGACATTCAGATATTTGGCCGGCAAACTTCCGTCGGCGGATATATATTGCGCATATATATCGTTGGAGTTGACGCCGTAATCTCTTTCATCCTGCCAAGCGATAATTGCCCCCCCGTTCCCGCCGTACGTTATCTGCGGGAAATCTTGATTGCCATTTGCATCGCAGACTATAGTTCCGTCTCTGGTCCATAGCGGCGCGCCGCTGGAATCAATCCGCTGCGCATATATATTGTCATTAAAACTACCGTTTCGACTGTCATCCCATGCTATAATTGCGCCGTTTCCGAATGATGTAATTCGGTTATTAATTTGTTGAGCCTGGTTGGTGCAAACCGGAATCCCGTCCCGGGTCCATAACGTTTTTCCGTTTCCGTTTATCCTTTGGGCGTAAATATTCCAATTCGAAGTACTGTCGTTTCTATTGTCCGCCCAGGAAATAATAGCTCCGCCTTGGCCGTCGCTTGTTATTGAACTCAAAATACTATGGTATTGGCATATTGCAATACCGTTAGTCTGCCAGAGCGGGTTACCGTTCGCATCGATTCTTTGAACACAAATTTGGCCGGTGAGGTTTCTGTTATCCGTCCATGACATTATAGCGCCGTGACTGCCGTCGCCGGTAATCTGTGTTTCAAACGGTATACTTAATTCGCTGCAGATTTCCCGGCCGTTGGCTCCCCACAGGGTATTACCGCTTGAATTTATCCTTTGTACATAAATGCGGCTGCTGTCGTTTTTGTATCCCGTCCATGTAATTATCGCGCCCCCGCTGCCGTCTCCCGTAATCGATTCATTCTCCTGACCGGTTGTATCCGTGCA
This sequence comes from Ignavibacteriaceae bacterium, assembly GCA_046706945.1. Classification (GTDB taxonomy): domain Bacteria; phylum Bacteroidota; class Ignavibacteria; order Ignavibacteriales; family Ignavibacteriaceae; genus FEN-1297. The sequence continues at coordinate 4,888 of JBJKOY010000295.1, forward strand.
AACAGGAACACCGTCGACGGCCCATAATATTTTGCCTTCCGAATTAATCCTTTGCGCAAATAGGTCGGAATTACCGTTGTTAAAATTGTTTCTGCTATCATTCCAGATAATAATCGCTCCGCCTGCGCCGTCGCTTGTTATCATAGGATCTTGCTGATTATTTGTATCGGTACAAACCGGAATGCCGTTAGC
>JBJKOY010000296.1:0-4837 GCA_046706945.1 Ignavibacteriaceae bacterium
GTCCCGTCGTATTGAATTTTCATTTTATAATTATTCAAACTTATTCCGCATTGTTGTCGATTATTGGTGAATTTTAATTCGAAAAATATTATATATTAATCCAATAAAAAGAATATTCTTCCTAATAAATAACTTTAAATCTAAATCAATGTAAATTCACGAATTTTTATATTAAATAAAAATATATTAATATTTGGAAATAATATTCGACAATAAAGTTGGATAATTATATTATTATCTAACATTTTTAATTTTCAAAAATTACCAATAATTGGAAATTAAATGTTTAATCAAATTGAAAAGAACAATGATTTGCCGGATGTTTTACTTGTTGAAAACGACAAAGCAAGCAGGGATATCATAAGATATTTTTTAAGGAAAATATGCAACGTGGATTTTGCCGAAAACGGAAATGAAGCCTTAAAAAAAGTAACTCTCGTCAAATATTCGGCAGTTCTTATGGATATAAATTTGGGGCTCGGGATAAGCGGAGTTGAGACGGCGCAGAACATTAGGAAAGTCCCCGGCTACAATGAAATACCGATAGCTGCCATAACTGCATATGCTATGGCGGGAGATAAAGAAAAGTTTTTATCATTAGGTTGCACCCATTACCTTGCCAAACCTTTCGATAAAGAAGACCTGCAAGACCTTGTTCAGGAGATAATTGCTATTCAATAATGAATCCGCCTGCTGACTATGGAGAGAGAAAATAAAAACAAAGAAGAATTGATTCATGAATTGGATTACCTTCATAAAAAAAACGAAGAATATGAAGAGGTAAAAAAGCGCGGCGATAAGGAAAGAATAGAATTAGTAAAGGCCAACAGGGCACTCAGAACATTAAGCGACTGTAATCAGGTTCTGGTAAGGGCAGAAGAAGAAATAAAATTCATGCAGGATATTTGCAATATCCTGGTAACTACCGGCGGGTACAAACTGGCGTGGGTCGGCTACGCGACGGACGACGAAGATAAATCGGTTAAACCCGTTGCCTTTTCGGGTTTTGAAGAAGGTTACCTCGAATTAGCCAATGTTACATGGGCCGATAATTCCCGCGGCCGGGGCCCGGTAGGCACTTCAATAAGGGATAAAACATTTCACATAACATCCGATACCTTTAATGATGCCGCCTTCCTTCCGTGGCGCGAAGACGCGGTTAAAAGAGGATACAATTCGGTTATCTCCCTGCCTTTAATATACGACGAAAAATGCTACGGAGCTCTGGCAATTTATTCCGCCGAAATTAATTATTTCGACGACTACGAAATCGATCTTCTGAGCGAGTTGGCTCAGGACTTATCCTACGGAATTACGGTATTGAGAAACGAGATCCGGAGGAAAGAATTCGAACATGAGCTGAAAATCAGCGAGGAAAATTACAGGAGATTGGTAGAGATTTCCCCGAACGCAATAGGCGTACATTCCGGCGGAAAATTCGTTTACGTAAACAAAGCGGCCCTGGAACTTATGGGGGCGAATAATCCGGAAGACATAATCGGTACGCCCGCGCTGAACATAGTACATCCGGATTACAGGGCGGAAGTTATCGAACGAATGAAAAGCATGAGCCGGGGTCTCGAAGTAGAAGCCACGGAGGAAAAATTTATTCGCTTCGACGGCAAAACTATCGATGTATTGGTGGCGGCCTGCAGGATGACCTATCAAGGGAAAGAAGCGGTTCAGGTCGTCGTTAACGATATAACCGAACTAAAAAGGATAGAATCCGATCTAAGGGAAAACGAAGAAAGATTCAGGACGATTTTTGAAAACGCGCCGATCGGCATGTACAGGACATCGCCGGACGGAAGCATTATAATGGCAAACCGCGCGTTTATGCGGATGCTGGGCTACACCTCTCCCGAAGAATTTCTGAATTTGAACATGTATTCGATTTATGAAGATGTTAAAGACAGAGAAAGGCTACTTAATAACCTCAGAAGCAAAAACCATGTAGTGGGCTTCGAAACGTCTTTCAAAAAAAAGGACGGGTCGCTGATAAATGTCAGGTTCAATACGAGATATGTTCAAAATGCGGATGCCGACAAGAATTTCCTGGAAGGCACGGTGGAAGACATCACCACCCAGCTTAAAATTAAAGAGGAGCTCATTACCGCAAAAGAAAGAGCCGAAGAGATAAGCAGAATCAAAAGCAATTTCCTTGCAAATATGAGTCACGAGCTCAGGACGCCTTTGGTAGCTATTTTAGGATTCGCGGAAATTTTCAGAACCGAACTTGAAGACAAAATTCACCGGGAAATGGCGGATTCCATATATGCTTCCGGCCAGCGCCTTCTGGAGACGCTTAATTCGATACTGGATTTATCCAAAATCGAATCAAATAAAATAGAAGTCGTCAACGAAGAATTGAATGTCTCCAAAATAGTCAAAGAAATTACCAGGTCCTTTGAAAATTTTGCATCAAAAAAAGGACTTTTTATCAAAACTGTAATAAAGGACGAGAATGCTGTAAGTCTGCTTGACAGGCAGATGCTGCAAACCATTATCAATCACCTGATCAATAACGGAATAAAGTATACCGTTAAGGGAGGCATAACCGTTGAACTTGATACTTACCGTGAAAGTAACGAAATGCGTGTCAAGATTTCGGTCAAGGATACTGGCATAGGAATTCCTTCGGAAAGCATGAAAATAATATTCGAAGAGTTCAGGCAGGTAAGCGAAGGCTTGAACAGAAATTTTGAAGGATCCGGACTCGGCCTTACGATTACTAAAAAGTTTGTGGAGATTTTAAACGGAAAAATTTTCGTATCCAGCCGCGAAGGAGAAGGAACCGAATTCACGGTTCTATTTCCCGCTATTAAAATTTCGGAAGTTAATTCCGAAAGCCGCGGAAAACCGGGAGTAAAGGGACATAAATCGGAAGAAAACGGCAAGGAACTCCCGAGAATATTACTGGTAGAAAACGATCAGCCTACTATAGACGTGACCAGGATAATTCTAAGGAAATTATATACTATTGACGTCGAATCCACCGGCACAAACGCCGTTACCGCAACCGGAAGGACCAAATACGACGTCATCCTCATGGACATAAACCTTGGAGCCGGAATGGACGGCACCGCTGCGATGAAGAAGATACGGGAAATACCGGGGAATTCTAATATACCGGTGGTTGCGTTTACCGCTTACGCAATGACAGGCGACCGCGAAAAATTCCTTAAAGAAGGCTTTTCGGAATACATAGCAAAACCTTTTGAGAAAAAGACCCTGCTTGATCTTTTGACAAAAGTTTTCACTAAAAAGGAAGCTTAACAAAAATAATTTCCATGCCGGTTTATTTTATATAAACCGTTTTTACGTTCACAAATTCCCTTATCCCGTAAAGGGAGAGTTCCCTGCCGTAACCCGATTCTTTAACACCGCCGAACGGAAGCCGCGGATCGCTCCTTACAAATTCGTTTACGAAACAGCACCCCGCATCAAGTTCTTCTTTGGCTATACGCTCGCCTCGTTTAAAGTCAGAGGTAAATACAGCGGCCCCCAGACCGAATGAGGAATCGTTCGCGGCGGCAATTCCGCTCTTTTCGTCCTTAACACGGATTAAAGCCGCGACGGGCCCGAACAGCTCTTCGTCGTAAGCCGGCATTCCGGGTGCTACGTTGGCAAGAACGGTAGGAGGATAATACGCACCGTTCCCTTCCGGTATCCTTCCGCCGAGCGTTAACGAAGCGCCTTTTTTTATACTCTCAAGAACCTGCTGATGCAGTTCGTCTCTCAGGTCTTTTCTGGCAAGCGGACCGACATCATTCGAAGGCAGCGCAGGATCGCCTACCGTTTTTCTTTTCATCTTTTCCGTAAAAAGCCTTTCGAATTCTTTATAAACGGAATCGACTATAATAAACCTTTTCGCGGCGATGCAGCTCTGGCCGTTGTTTATTAATCTCGAGTTCACGCATATTTCAGCGGTTCTATCGAGGTCAGCGTCTTCAAGCACCAGGTACGGATCGCTTCCCCCCAATTCCATAACTGTTTTTTTAAGCACCGAACCGGCAATCGAAGCAACGGACTTGCCTGCAGGTACGCTTCCGGTGAGAGTTACCGCGGAGACGTTTTTGTTCTCGATAACTTCTTTAACTCTCCGCGAAGGTATTATTAATGTACGGAATATGTTTTCGGGAAAACCGGCATCTTTAAAAATATCTTCGATAGCCAAAGCGCAGCCCGAAACGTTGGAAGCATGTTTAAGCACCCCCGCGTTTCCAGCCATTAGATTGGGAGCGGCAAATCTGAACACCTGCCAGAAAGGAAAATTCCACGGCATTACCGCGAGCACAACGCCCAGCGGTCTGAATGCAACGTAGCTTTTTGATGCGTCCGATTCGATCGTTTCGTCGTTAAGAAATTTTTCGGCGTTCTCGGCGAAATATTCGCATACCCACGCGCATTTTTCGATCTCGGATTTCGACTGATTTATCGGCTTGCCCATTTCCGCAGTCATTAATTCGGACAGGTGCTCCTTTTTTGTCCTTAATGACGCCGCGGCCCGAAGCATATTTTTTTTTCTGTTTCCGAAACCGGATTTTTGCCAGTCTAATTGAGCTTCCTTTGCAAGAGATAATATTTTTTCAATTTCTTCGCCTGCCATTTCCGGGTAAGTCTGAATGTCTTTCCCGGTAGCCGGATTAATCGATTTTATCATTTTAAGTACACCGTGATTTATTATTTTATTTTTTATATGATAATAAAAAAATACAATACATGCCCGAATTTACAGGCGGCCGGGCGGCGGACATCTTTAATATCACATTAACACTAAACATATCCATTCGTCGAGGGAAGACTTCTCCAGCAGCTTAAAACCAAGGCCGCCGTA
>JBJKOY010000297.1:0-9624 GCA_046706945.1 Ignavibacteriaceae bacterium
TAGAAAAAGTAAGGAATAAATTTCTAATAAAAGAAATCCCGGCCTCGTGCACAAGGGGCATCGACTGCGGTATGATAGGTTCAATCTGCGCTTTGTATCCGCTCCAACTGGTCGCCGAGAAAGATGAGAGTATGCAATATTCGCTTGATACAATATATAATAACTTTTTCTTTAAAGGAATGTTCTTCCAGAATGTAATCCACAGCGGAATGAACGCCTATCTGACTTTGCAGGTGGCCCATGCCTACTTATATAACGGCGATAGAAATAAGTTCCTGAAAATATTACGCGCCGTTGCGGAAAAGGCAGGCGGCAATCTTAATTATCCGGAGGCAATTCATCCGTTCACAGGAGGCGGAGTTATGGGGGACGGGCATCACGGCTGGGCAGCTGCGGAGATTATTTCCGCTTTGAGAGACTCTTTTATCTTTGAAAGAATAGATAATTCCGCACGCTTGAAAGAATATATCCTTTTAGCGGGAATACCTCAGGAATGGTTTCGTGAAACAGTGCCTTTTTATATTGAAAAAGCTCCGGTCTACGGCGGCCTGATATCTATTCGCGTAATACCTTCGCCGGATTGCATTGTAATAGAAACCGCGACGGAATTTTTTAAAAAAACGGAAGGGATTAAATTTTTATTCAAAGTCCCAATCAAAGTTACAAGCATAACTACCGATGAAAGCCGCGTAACGTTTGCTTACGACGGTGAAACCGGATTTTCCTTTTCGTGCTTGCCTTCCAGAATACATCTTAACTTGTAGAAATAAATCTTCGGTATTCACTTAATAATTTTTTAACACTTTATTTAAATTAAGGTAATATACGGCCTATATATTAAGGCGGTCTAAAAAAGGAATTTGTATTGAAATCAAAAATGATCTTTAACTCGGCAATATTCTTTTTAGCGGGTATTGTATCGTTGCTCCGTTCGGAAGTTGCGGCTGTCGTAGCGTCATTCTCGTTCGCTTTCCTATTCATGCTGCTTAATTTCTTCTTAAAAGACGGGAAAGAAAGCAATATGATCGAACAGTACGATTAAAAACCTGCTGCTTAAGGCATCGACAATTGAAATATTTCTCGGGAAACTGACTGCTGCATAAGGGTGCGGCGCCGGCTTTTTCCCATCAAATGTTCGCAAGTTCGCATATTCTACCTAAATAAAATTAAAACACTCCATTTCGAAAGCAATCACCTAAGTACTTCCTAATTACCGTCCGGCCGGAATTTTCTTATTTATATTTGAATTTAAAGTGACGGGAAAAAATATTATTTTATTTACGGAATATTACTTCTTGAATATTTTACCCTTAAAAAGTAAAATATGAGGTAAAAAATGAAAGCGTCCCTTCTAGTACTTCTTATGTGTCTGGTAGCCGGCTGTGCAACGATGCAGAATACTCCCTACACGGAAATCCCCCGGTTATTAATTCAGTACCCTTTACCCGATATTACCGAGAATATATACCGGCCTAATTTTAACCTGAATATGCTTATGCTGATCGATACGGAAGGTAATGTAGATAAAGTCAAATTTCTAAGCTCCAGCGGAGATACGCTGTGGGATAGTCGTGCGCGTCTGTCCGTGATGAAATGGAAATATTCACCCGCACGTATCAATAACGAAGCGGTGCCCGTGTGGATTAAACAGACTGCTTTTGTGGAAATTAAGAATCCGGTATTCATGAATCTTGAAGAAATATTATGTAAGAATAAAGCCGTCGCCGATTCGGTTTACAGCATGCTGTTAAAGGGGGAGGATTTCGAACTGCTTGCGAAAAAATATTCAACCTCGAAAACGGCGGATAATGAAGGCAAATTAGGAACGGTAAACATTAACCTTTATCCAAAAGAAATCCGGCAGCCGATCTCCAGGCTTTATATTAACGGATTTACTGAACCGATGATATTCGGCCGGGAGTATTTAATAATTAAGCGATTAAAAAACATTCATCAAAAAGGGGCAGACAATGATTAATAGGTATATAGTCAAATTTATTTTATTTGTAATCCTTCTAACCGGGTTCTCGTATTCCCAGGGAGAAACCGCGGAAATCCTTCCCAAGCCGAACATCAATAACGATAATTCATTTTTAACTCTTTTGACTAAGCGGAAGTCGTGCAGAAGTTTTTCGCAAAAAGAAATAAGCAGAAAAAAACTTTCGGAAATTTTGTGGGCTGCCTACGGTGTGGCCGATACCCTTACAAGGAAAAGAACCGTTCCTTCCGCATATGCAGGCTATGAAATAAGCGTTTATGCCGTAACTAAAAACGGTCTTTATTTATATCTCCCTTATTCTCATTCGATCAAGCTTATCAGTAATGAAGATTTAAGAAAGTACGCCGGAATTCAAGGATTTGTAGCCGAGGCACCTTTGACATTAATATACGCCGCCGATTTTGAAAAAATGAGATCGGTTTTAACTGAGGAGAAGAAAATTTTTTTATCCGCCGCCAATACCGGATTTATTGCTCAGAACGTTTATTTATACTGCGCTTCAACGGGGCTCGGCACCGTTGTAAGAGACCTTATAAACAGAGAATTGCTTGCTGAAAAAATGGGAATATCGAACGGGAGACAAAGTATAATACTTGCGCAGACCATCGGTTATCCGGAAGCCGGAGATTAAGCCGTTTAATTTAATGATCGGAAAGTCCCCGCATTAGAGCAAATTAAAAGGATATCCCGGTTATCAAGTTATTACCAGGTAATTATTATTTTTATTATATTTTGCGCCTAATATTACTCAGTCAATTTTTATCTGCGCCCGTAGCTCAACTGGACAGAGCATCAGACTTCGGATCTGAGGGTTGAGGGTTCGAATCCTTCCGGGCGTACGGAATATTCAATTAAAAATTATAAATTAAAAATTAAAATTTACTGAATGGAGATTATACCGGTAATTTTTAATTGTAAAAATTTTGCTTTTGTTTGCTTGTTTTCTATATTATTGAGATTTGTGAATAATTTAAACAAATCAATCCGCATCGAGATCAATTTATAAATAATCAATAAAATCAATTTTTACTTTTTAATTTGTAATTTTTAATTGATTAAATGAACCATGCTTTTTTCCGAGGAATCATATAAATTCATGTACGCCGCGCTGCAGGAAGCCGAAAAAGCATCGGAATTAAATGAAGTACCGGTAGGCGCAGTTGTCGTTTTTAACGGCAAAATAATAGGACGCGGATACAATCAAACCGAATTATTGAAAGACCCGACCGCTCATGCAGAAATGATAGCTATTACGGCGGCTTCAAATTATTTAAATGATTGGCGCCTGACCGAATGCGACATATACGTTACCCTGGAACCGTGCATAATGTGCACCGGTGCTTTGCTTAACTCAAGAATTAGAAATCTCTTTTTCTCCGCTTTCGATCCCAAGTTCGGTGCCTGCGGTTCCCTTTATAATCTCGGCGAAGAGGGTAAATACAACCACAAATTAAATATATTCAGCGGATTATATGCCGCGGAAAGCGAATTATTATTGGAAACCTTCTTCGAAAAGGTGCGGCTTAAGAAAATCTGACGGGCCTGACTGCAACACGTCTATACGAAATATTTTTACCACTTGATTAAAACTTCCAATAATAATAATTTGCCCGAAAAAATAAGGGAATTTAATGCGAATTATCTTATTTGGTGCCCCCGGCGTTGGTAAAGGAACTCAAGCCAAAATCCTATCTTCCCGGTTAAACATACCTCATATTTCAACCGGCGACATACTAAGAAAAGCAGTTCAGGAAAAAACACCTCTGGGTATCGAAGCCGAGAAAATCATAAGCAGAGGAGAACTGGTTTCGGACTATCTTATGATTGAATTGATCGAAGAAAAACTTCAATGCAAGGAATGCCGGAACGGATTTATTCTCGACGGTTTCCCGCGTACCGAAGCGCAGGCCGTCGCGTTCGATGAATTGTTAGAAAAAATCGATATCCCGGATATATATCTGGTTGCCGTTTTCGCAGATGAAGAAGAATTAATATACAGGCTCTCCCACAGAAGGGCGTGCAGGGTATGTCATAATATATTCAACTATAACGAAATTAAAGACAGTAATGTTTGTCCGGTTTGCGGAGCAGCGGATAGCTTTTACCAGAGAAACGACGACAACGAAGAAGTTATAAGGAAGAGGATGGAAATTTATAATAAATCGACAAAACCCGTACTAGACTATTATAAGAAAAAGAAAAAGGTAATTTCTGTAAACGGTTCCCAGCCGGTTGAAAAAGTTACGAAAGAAATAATAACCGAATTAGAAAGAAAAACAGGGGAAAAAATTACTTCTGCTTAAGAACGGCTTTAAAAGCCTTTCCGTTTTCAAGCTTAATAATTTTAGCAGGATGCTTTTTAACCAGGTCATAATTATGAGTCGCGAACAGCACAGCAGTTCCCTGCGAGTTGATTTTTAAGAGAATGTCAAGAATCTCGGATGCCGTTTCGGGATCGAGGTTGCCCGTCGGTTCGTCAGCAAGAATTAACATGGGCTCGTTTACAACCGATCTCGCAATGGCAATTCTCTGCTTCTCACCTCCCGACAGTTCGTTAGGCATGCTGTATCTTCTGTGAATTAATCCGACATCCGTAAGCGCATCGTTGACTTTCCTTTTTATTTCGCGTCTCGGCGTATTAGTAGCTTCCAGTACAAAGGCTATATTCTCGTAAATATTCCTGTCTTTTAATAATTTAAAATCCTGAAATACTATTCCCAGCTTTCTCCTAAGAAATGGCAGCTTTCTCGGTTTTATTGTCGTCGAATCATATTCACCGACGGTCACCGTTCCTGTATCCGGCAGAATATTCATATATACCATTTGAATTAGAGTGCTTTTCCCGGCCCCGCTTTTCCCTATTAAGAATCCGAATTCTCCGTTATCCAGCGAAAAACTTAAGTCGGTAAAAATCGGCTGTTTATTATAGCCGAAATATACGTTGTTGAAATTCAGCATTTTACCTCTGTTTTTTTAGCAATAAATTGAAGTCTTTCAGAATCCGGACCGCCGTCCTTGATTGTGAAACTTTCGTAGCATTTGACTACATAAAAACCGGTTCTTTCGAGCAGGTCGAAATAAGTTTCGAAGGGATATATCTTTTGTTTATGCGTCTCCGAAAATACCTGCCCGTCTGGCATTGAAATTTTAAATCTGTTGGTATGAAAACGGGTCTCGGGGTTATATTCGCTCTTTTGAATAAAATTAATCCCTTTATAACTTCCTTTTCTTTCGGGAATCTTCGTGTGAATAATACTGTTTCTCTCCATACTCGCATCGAACGCAAAGATGCCGTCTTTTTCCAATACGGCTGCAACTTCAATTAACATTTGCAAAAGAGATCTTCTGTTCCTCATATAATTTACGCTGTCGAAGGTGGAATATACCAAATTAAATTTAACTTTAAATGGCAGCCTGCTCATATCGCAGCAGACTTTAGGAAGCCGGTTCTTTTCATCGCTCGCCAGCATATTCTTGCTCAAGTCCGTTGCCGTTATGTTGGGGTAGAAATTTGAAAAATAATTAGCAAGTTTGCAGTTGCCTGCGGCGATTTCAAGAACCCTGCTTTTAGCGGGGACGTATTCTTCCAATATGCTGCTCAAGTATCGGGCCCATGTCTGATAGCTAACTTTACGCATGAGGAATTCGTAAATAACGGGCAGCTTATCGTATATTTTTTCCCGGTTATTTTCCAATCGGTTCTTTCCTGTTCTTTACAATAAGTGAAGCATATTTAAATGCTTCCGCCATACTTGATTCCGAGGCAATATTTTTCCCCGCAATATCGAATGCTGTTCCGTGATCCGGCGAAGTTCTTACAATCGGAAGTCCGGCCGTAAAATTAACTCCGGCGCCGAAGTTAAGCATTTTAAAAGGAATCAGAACCTGGTCATGATACATTCCGAAAACGAAATCGTATTTTTTATAAAGGCTGTTGGCAAAAAAGGCATCGGGTGAAAACGGTCCTTCCAAATCGGCTGAAGCATTCATTTCTTGAATTAAAGGTCGTATAATTTTTTCTTCTTCCGTTCCTATAAGACCATTTTCTCCGGCATGCGGATTAAGTCCCAGAACCGCTATGCGCGAAGATTTTTTCTTCAAATCCGTTTTTAACGTATTAATAATTATTTCGAGTTTTTTCCGGAGCATCTTTTTTGTGATAAGTCTGGGGACCTCATTAACCGATACGTGGATGGTGGCAAGTGCCGCATTCATCCGCCCTGATAAAAATGTCATAACGAAATTCTTTTCGCCGCACCAGTGCGCAAACATTTCGGTATGCCCGGGAAAATAATGCCCCGCCGAATTAATTGCTTCTTTGGAAATAGGCGCGGTAATAATCGCGTCAATTTTTTTATCTACGGCAAGCCTGGCGGCCGCTTCAATCGACTTGAAAGCCGCGTCGCCCGAATCTTTTGTGGGTATTCCGGTGTTCGTCTTAACCGTACCGGTGGAGATTATCAAAACGTTTTCGGAATCCGGTATATAAAAATTATCGGCAGTTTCATACGGGAATTTCGGTTTAACGATTTTCACTACCGATTCGAAAACGTTCACCGGGCAGATAAAAAAGAGACGCTGCGATTTTTTCCCGAATATTTTATTAAGAGTCTTAACGACTATTTCCGGACCGATCCCGTTGACATCTCCGCATGTAAAAGCAAAATTATTCATTCTTTTGTACTAAAATAAAATTCCCTGTTCCGTCCGGGTCGATAAAATTAAATACCGCCGGAGGCTTATTATAAACCCATGTTTCCACGCTCTTGCCGTATGTATCATACGATCTTCGTACTTCGGCGGGTTTTCCGTACTTAATATATACCTTGCTCCGGTCGGTTAACTCTTCCCTTTTCCGCGACAGCGGATAAAAATGTCTTAATGCGTAATCGACTCTTTCGTAGTATTCTTCCATGAGCGGATTAAAAGCGGAATTCTTGGTTGGGTCCAGTCTTTTCCAGTAATTAAATAAGTTGCGTTCGTAATTTTTGGAATCTCCGGACAGGAGGCTGTCAACCAGGCTGCTGCTTTCCACAACGCTTAAAAGTCGTATCGCCCTTTCCGGATCCCTGAGAGAGAAAGGTTTATCAAACCATACAACCCTGTTCATGAAATCTTTCTTGATTTTATCATTGCCTTCAGACTCAACAATTATTTTTACTCTGCCTTCAAGTAGTTTTTTGCTGAAATTTTTTACGATAAAATTTCTTGTCGGCTTTGCGCTTTTGTTGCTCTCTATAAATATATTTCCTTTTCCGGACTTGAACGTTAAGCCGGAGACAAAAGAATCGGAAACATCCTTCTCGGCAACCGTATCAGCGTTGTCGATAAAAATAGCATTTATTTTGTGCACGGCCGTATCCCGCGCGGGTATTATAAGGTCGTATGAATTCTCGCTGAAAGGGATATCCCCGGCGTAATTAGTCATACGATACGTCCGCCGGCCGTCATTTTCGTTTTGGTCGATTACAACCGGGCGGCGGAAATCCGGATACCGGGATTCCTCACATTCGATTTTTAGGGGGTTCAGTCTGTAATCGCGGTTAGAATTTAAATCGGTCAAAATGGGAGAAAAAATATACTTCCCTTTTTTCAGGTGAAAAACAAATAGGCCTTCTTCCGATGAATTGCCGGAAACGGTCTCATCGAAATTATCCGCCTTTATTATTTTCTCGTCGATCTGCCGGGTAAAAAACGTGGAAGAGGAATCCCTCACTTCAACGGTGATTCTGAAGTCGGCGGTATATATATTTCCGTCCTTAAAAAAAACGAATGAGCGCGTAGGCACTCTGTATGAATAATAAACAGCATAAACGGAATCGTTGGGTATGATGTTAATATCGGATAAAAGCGGCGGAGAAAATACGGGAAGCTTCGGCTGAGAGAAAGCCGTTCCGCAAATGATTATTACGGAGAATAAAATACTTTTTACTATTTTCATCCGTTTAGATTTTACGAATTAAAAAACAATTTTACTGCATCCGGAATTTTTCCAAAATCATAATTTGCCGGACCGACCCGACCGAAATATAAGCATAACGGGAAAATATTCAACACAATTCGAAATGATGGAATTAATTGAAATGCCGGCCCGCGTACAAAGACTCACTGCCTTTGGAATTAAACAAAAGGTACGCTAAAATTTCTTGAAAAAACAATTGATAAGCGGATCGAAAAGATAATCCGGGAAATCCGAATTACATTATCAGCTGTTCATATTATTCAGGAATTCTTTGTTATTCTTTGTACCCCTAATTTTATCGAGAAGGAACTCCATCGCTTCCACAGGGTTAAAGTCGCTTAAAATTTTCCTTAAAATCCAGACCTTGGTTAATTCGTCTTCCTTCATAAGAAGATCTTCTCTCCTGGTGCCGGAGCGATTAACGTCGATCGCCGGGAATATTCTCCTGTCGCTCAGATCCCGGTTAAGGACTAATTCCATATTGCCGGTGCCCTTGAATTCTTCGAAAATAACATCGTCCATTCTGCTGCCCGTATCGATCAAAGCCGTTGCAATGATGGTTAAACTTCCGCCGTCTTCGGTATTTCTTGCGGCACCGAAAAATCTTTTGGGTTTGTGAAGAGCGTTGGCATCCACGCCGCCGGAAAGAATCCTGCCGCTGTGGGGGACGACAATATTATGTGCCCTAGCAAGCCTGGTTATACTGTCGAGGAGGATGACTACATCCTCTTTTGCTTCGACAAGTCTCTTTGCCTTTTCTATAACCATATCGGCAACCTGAACGTGTCTCTCCGCAGGTTCATCGAAAGTCGAGCTTATAACTTCACCTTTAACAGATCTTTCCATATCCGTCACTTCTTCGGGTCGTTCGTCTATGAGCAGTATAATTAGTTTAATTTCGGGATGGTTTCGGGTAATAGAGTTTGCTATCTTTTGAAGAAGTATTGTTTTTCCGCTTTTAGGCGGCGACACGATCAACCCTCTCTGTCCTTTTCCAATTGGTGAAAGCAGATCCACAATCCTCATTGAATATTCGCCGGGTGCCGATTCCAGGTTAATCCTCCTAGTGGGATAAACCGGCACGAGATTATCGAACAGTGTTCTTTCCCTTATGCCTTCGGGTTCCAGGCCGTTTACGGCTTCAACCCTTAATAACGCGAAAAATCTTTCGCCTTCTTTCGGAGGCCTTACCTGCCCGCTGACGAAATCACCCGTTCTCAAGCTGAATTTTTTTATCTGGGACGGGGAGACGTATATATCATCGGGTGAAGGAAGATAATTATAATCGGAGGATCTGAGAAAGCCGTAACCGTCTGGTAAAACTTCAAGTACGCCTTTAGAAAATGTAAGGCCGTCCTTGGCGGTTTGCCCCTCGAGTATCTTAAAAATCAGTTCCTGTTTTCTCAGGTCGCTGTAACCGACTATACCCAATTCCTTCGCGATCGCATTGAGTTCGACAATTTTTTTCGATTTGAGTTCAGAAATGTCCATTGGCATTTTTTATAGTCCTAAAATATTATAACATACATTTGATTAAAATTCTGTTCCACGGATTTGTTAACCGGATTGCTTATGGGGCTAACACTTTAATAATAAAAATTGTTTATTGTTGAAAGGAACACGAGGTTTACTAGAAACATAATTCTATTTGCAAAAAATGTCA
>JBJKOY010000298.1:0-15290 GCA_046706945.1 Ignavibacteriaceae bacterium
ATAATCCTCTAAATTCACATCTTAGTTATAATGGTGCTCTGATTGCATTATTACTCTCCTTACTTGTATTAATGACTGCAAATAAACTTAGTGCTCAAACTAACGATGACTGTCTTGCCTGTCATAGCGACAACACTCTGACAATGGAAAGGAACCACAAGACGGTTTCTTTATATGTCGACGCCAAAGTATTGGCCAATTCGGCTCACGGCAAGCTGCAGTGCATTTCCTGTCACGTAGGCTTTGATCCGAACAATATCCCCCATAAAAAAAATATACAGCCTATAAATTGCGAATCGTGTCATAAAGATGCGGCCGTACTCCATCCGTTTCATCCGCAGATGCTGAAGGCTAACGGCGTGGACGGGACGAAAGATGTCAATTGTAAAGGATGCCACGGCACCCACGACGTAATATCCCCGAAAGTACCCGGCTCCAAATTTTATACAACAAATATAGTTAATGCATGCGGGAGCTGCCATCAGGATAAAAAGAAGGAATTCCTGACATCAGCGCATGCTGACGGTTTAAGGGAAGGTATCAAGGGAGCTCCGAATTGTTTTACGTGTCATAAAAATCCCATAGTCTCGATGACAGCAGTCAAAGACTCTGCCAAGTTGAAAATCGCTCAGGAAAATCTTTGTTTGTCGTGCCATCTGGATAATCCCGAAATAAGAGCCAGGACCTCGCCATCGGCAGGTTTTATAACCTCCTACGAGCAGAGCGTACACGGCAAAGCCTTAACGGCAGGCAACGGCAAGGCGGCCAACTGCGTAAATTGCCATACCGCTCATATGGTCAAAGGGCCCAGCGATCCTACTTCTACGGTAAACAGGTATAATATTCCGAAAACCTGCAGCCAGTGCCATCCGAAAATTGCGGAAGAGTACAAACAAAGTATTCACGGCGTTGCGGCGCTGCAGAAAGGAAGTACGGATGCGCCCGTTTGCACCGACTGTCACGGCGAGCATAATATTTTAAATCCCAGCAATCCCAAAGCACCTACTTCTTACGCGAATTTGTCGCAGCAGGTCTGTTCGAAATGTCATGCTTCGGTAGCTCTATCCAAAAAGTACGGTCTCAATCCTAACAGGTGGGCTACATTTAAAGACAGTTATCACGGGCTTGCGCTGCAGGGCGGAGCTACTACGGTAGCAAACTGTTCAAGCTGTCATAACGCTCACCTTATTTTACCGCCGTCCGATCCGAGGTCGAGTGTTTATAAGGGGAATCTTTCAAAGACCTGCGGCAAGTGTCATCCCGGAGCGAATGAAAAATTTGCCATAGGAAATATCCATGCATCGACCGACAATAAGAAATCCGAGCCTATACTTTACTGGATTGCATTGATGTATATAATAATGATCGTCTCGGTTATAGGTGCGATGCTGCTTCACAATATTTTTGACTTCATTAAGAAAGCAAAAGTAAAGAAACTGAAGCAGATGGGAGTGTTGCCGGAGGAAAGGCACAGCCATTCTCTTTACTTGAGGATGAACGTCAACGAAAGAGTTCAGCATATGCTGCTGGCCATCAGTTTTATTACACTGGTTATTACGGGATTTATGCTGCAGTTCCCGAACTCGTGGTGGGTCTCCCATATTAGGGACTTAAGCGAAAACGCATTCGAGTACAGAAGCATTCTCCACAGGATAGCCGCCGTAATTTTGGTCTTTTCCAGCTTATATCACATTTATTACATATCCTTTACAAAAAGAGGCAGAAAGCTTATTAAAGATCTGTTGCCGGTAAGGAAAGATTTTTCGGATGCCTGGGGAGTGGCAAAGTTTAATCTGGGCATATCCAAAATTAAACCCAAACTGGAGCGATTCAGTTATGTCGAAAAAGCGGAATATTGGGCTCTGGTTTGGGGCACTATTATAATGACCGTGACGGGAACAATAATGTGGTTTAACAATACCTTTATCGACATCTTTACGTTATTGGGCTGGCAGATTGCCCGCACGGTCCATTATTACGAAGCCTGGCTCGCAACTCTTGCAATAATTGTGTGGCACCTTTACTTCGTAATTTTCAATCCCGAAATATACCCGATGAATACATCCTGGATTAAAGGATACCTTACCGAGGAGGAAATGGCGGAAGAACACGCTGCGGAATTGGAAAAAATTAAAAACCAGCAATCCGGTAATGAAGAAGATATTATCAGATAAATACGGGTTTATATTTTTGATGGAAGCAAATCTTTGATATGAAGGAAACGATTATCGGATGAATCGATACAATATATTCTATATTTTTTTTTCTGTGCATAAATATATAATTCCGGCAGTATCGCTGTTAATCCTTTTCAATGCCGGTTTATATGCCCAGGATAACAGCGACTGTTTAATGTGCCACAGCGACAATACGCTCACGGGCAAAAAGAACGGCAGAACGTTTTCTGTATTCGTAGATACTACAAAGCTGGCGGCTTCCGTGCACAGCGGTATCCAATGCATAGACTGTCACGCCGACCTCGCAGGCACCGACTTTCCCCATAAAACCGATGTTGCGCCTGCACAATGCGCAAGCTGTCACGACGACGAACAGAAATTATATTCGGAAGGCATACACGGGGAATCGGTTGCAAAAGGGGATCCGCTGGCGCCAAGGTGCCAGAATTGCCACGGCTCCCACGATATCCTGCCGGTTACCGATATTCGTTCGGCCGTTGCTCCGATTAAAATCCCTTTTGTATGCGGGTCATGCCATAAAGAAGGCACCAAGGTGCAGGTACAAAGACATATCCCGCAGGATCATATCCTTGAAAATTATTCCGAAAGTATTCACGGGGTGGGACTGCTGCAAAAAGGTCTATCGGTTGCGGCCAATTGCGCGTCATGTCATTCCCCTCATAAAATTCTGCCGCCTTCCGATCCCCAGTCAACAATATCCAGGAGAAATATTCCGACTACCTGTACCAAATGTCATCAGGAAATCGAAGTAGTACACAGGAAAATTATTAAAGGCAAACTATGGGAACAGAAACCGCACGTGCTGCCGGTTTGCGTGGATTGTCATCCGCCGCATAAAATTAGAAACGTTCTTTACCAGGAAAGCGTTGCGGACCAGGACTGTTTGAATTGCCACGGGAGAACCGATCTCAAAGCCAGCGACGGGCGCTCAATGTTTGTCGATGTCGTTAAACTGCAGAATTCAGTTCATTCGAAAATTTCCTGCAGTCAATGTCATAATACGGTAAATCCCTCTTTGATGCGCCCGTGTACGGGAATATCTGCGAAAGTCGACTGTTCGATTTGCCATGCGGATGAGGGGGATCAGTACAAAGAAAGCATTCACGGGCAGCTCTTCGCTAAAAACGACCCCAATGCGCCTACCTGCGAAGAGTGTCACGGTTCGCATTATGTTCTAAACAACAAGAACCCGATGTCCCCGATTTTCCATACGAACATCCCAACACTTTGCGCCAAATGCCACCGCAAGGGCGAGGCCGCCGCGGTTAGGTACACAGGCAAAGAACAGGATATAGTCCAAAATTATACCGAGAGTATTCACGGAAAAGGTCTGCTGCAAAGCGGACTGACAGTAACTGCAACATGTACGGATTGTCATACCGCGCATCATGAGCTTCCTCATAACGACCCGAGCTCGAGCGTTAACCGCAACAATATAGCGTCGACCTGCGGCAGATGCCACTACGGGATAGAAAAGCAGCTTGAGAACAGCGTTCACTCTCCCAAAATCACGAAGACCGATAAGAAACTGCCGGTCTGCTTCGACTGTCACAGTGCGCATAAAATAAGCAGGACAGACAACGCGGGATTCAGACTTGAGATTATGCAGATATGCGGAAACTGTCATAAAAGTTATGCCGATTCTTATTTCAACACATACCACGGGCAAGTTTCGAGGTTAGGTTATGCGAAGACTGCCAAATGCTGGGACTGCCACGGTGCACACGATATTTTGCCGGTTGAGAATCCCGATTCGCATCTTAGTTTTCAAAATAAGGTTCAGACGTGTAAAAAATGCCATGAAGGAGCTACAAGACAGTTTGCCGGATATTTCACTCATGCCACGCATCATGAACCTGCCAAATACCCGTTCTTGTTTTGGACATTTTGGGGTATGACCGGTCTTTTAATTGGTACGTTTCTTATTGCAGGGGTGCATACTTTGTTATGGCTGCCCCGCTCGCTGCAGTACAGAAAAGAAATAAGGAAAATTTTATCAGAGAATCCTGAAGAAGAAGAAAAACCCGGTAACGGAAACGGAGCGGAAGATAATGAATGATCAGGTAGAGAAAATAATTGATCTAAAGAAAGAGCCGGTTGAAGCAAAATCGAAAGTCAAAAGCCGATTGCAATTTCAGCGCTTTACCCGTTTGAACAGAGTACTGCACATTCTGATGATAGTAAGCTTCATAAGTCTGGCGCTTACGGGCATGACATTAAAATTTTCCTATACCGGATGGGCGGTAATTCTTTCGCATATACTCGGCGGGTTTGAATCGGCCGGTTACATACACCGTTTCTTTGCGGTAGTAATGTTGAGCATATTCGTAATTCATATCGTCGAGCTATCCAAGTTAAAAAAAAGGGAATATAAGTCCTGGAAAAATTTGATCTTTAACCGCGACAGCATGCTCTTCAACAAGAAAGATCTCAAGGATATTGCCGGAACTTTAAAGTGGTTCTTAGGGAGGGGCGAAAGACCGCAGTACGGAAGGTGGACCTACTGGGAAAAATTCGATTACTTTGCCGTTTTTTGGGGAATATTCGTGATCGGGTCTACAGGGCTTACCCTTTGGTTCCCGGAGGTTCTAACCAGCTTTTTACCCGGCTGGGTCATCAATGTAGCGACAATTATTCACAGCGACGAAGCGCTTCTGGCAACCGGTTTTATATTTACGGTTCATTTTTTCAATACCCATCTTCGCCCGGAAAAATTCCCCATGGACATTGTGATTTTTTCAGGCAGGGTTCCTCTTGAAGAGTTTAAAATTGACCGGCCCGCCGAATACAGAGAGCTTGTCGAAAAAGGAGAACTTGAAAAGCACCTGGTCGAGCCGTATCCGCCGATAGTTATTAAAGCAATAAAAGTATTCGGCTGGATTGCCCTATCGATAGGCTTCAGTATTATCGTGTGGATTATTTATGCAATGATATTTGCTTACAGGTAATATCCGTTAGGGAAGGAAATAATAGCCAAAGTAGAAGAAAGAGAGTCGAAACAGTATGAGAAAATGGTTACCGTCGTCGTTTTACAATCCCATAACTTTTGCCGGTGCGGCCATTGGCTTGGTGAGTTTCGGGCTTATACTTTTTCTGATGCTGCTCGATGCGTTGGCGTCGGAGCCGAAGCCTTACATGGGGATAATAACGTTTGTTATTCTTCCCGTATTTTTAATAGTAGGCCTTTTATTAATTGCTTTCGGCATAATTAGGGAGCACAGGAGAGAACACAAAGGAAAACACAGAGAGCATTTTCTCCCCGTCGTCGATTTGAATGATCCGCAGCATCGCAGGGCTTTTACCATATTCTCGATAGGCACTATCCTTCTTCTTTTATTCTCGGCTTTCGGCAGTTTTAAGGCGTACGAATATACGGACTCGGTTCAATTCTGCGGGACGATCTGCCATAAGGTAATGAATCCGGAATATACCGCTTACCAGCATTCTCCTCATGCCCATGTACCTTGCGTAGCGTGCCATATAGGACCCGGCGCAGGCTGGTTTGTCCGTTCAAAAATATCCGGTACCTATCAGGTTTATTCGGTTTTGTTCAATAAATACCCCAGACCTATTCCCACTCCCATTTCAAATTTGAGACCCGCCAAAGAAACCTGCGAACAATGTCATTGGCCGAAAGCCTTCTACAGCAAAATGGAAAAGGTAAAGAACTATTACCTGTCGGATAAAGATAATACTAAGATGACCCTTACCCTTCTTATAAAGATAGGAGGCGGGAACGAAGAATCAGGCGTGACTTCCGGAATACACTGGCATATGAACATAGCCAACCGGATAACATATATAGCTACAGATAAATCAAGGGAAGTAATCCCCTGGGTCAGGGCCGAATCACTGGACGGCAAGGTTACGATCTTCAAAAGCACGGACGAACCGATTTCGAAGGATCAGATCAAAAAATCCAATATGAGGGAGATGGACTGCATCGACTGCCACAACCGTCCGACCCACATTTATAATCCCCCCGCAACTTCGGTTAACAACGAAATGGCGGCCGGATTTATAAATGCAGACCTGCCTTACATAAAAAGCATTTCGGTGCGGGCATTGGAAGCCGGTTATACGGCCAAAGATATTGCACTGGACAGCATTAAAACCGAAATCGAAGATTTTTACAGCGATAATTATCCGGATGTTTATTCTAAAGATTACGGGCAGATAGAACAGGCCGTTAAGGAAGTTCAAAAAATATATTCGAGAAACTATTTCCCTTCGATGAACGTATCGTGGAAAAAATTTCCGAACAATATCGGCCACTTGTATTCCCCGGGCTGTTTCAGATGCCATGACGGCAAACATGTCAGCTCCGACGGTAAAGTTATATCGAAGGATTGTTCGATCTGTCATACTATCCTTGCGGAGCAATTCGGCGACGAGAAACCCAAGGTCTCGTTAACCGGCATTGATTACCGCCATCCCGTGGATATAGGAGATTCTTGGAAAACAATGGAATGCAGCGACTGTCATGCAAAACATTAATGCCGGAGCATGGCTTCCTCGGTAGTTAGGTATTGACATAATAAATTACTCTATCTTCTGGTTACTTTTATACGGTTGCGAAGTTTACTTTCTATTAAAGGGTAAATCGTCATGAATAAAGTTCAAGAAAAACCGGTTAGTAACAGTAGACGGAATTTTTTGAAGTACTTGCTGGGTACCGGGATTATCGGATTTCTCGCTTCAATATTCTATCCTCTGATTGCATATCTTAAACCTCCCAAGCAAACCGAAGTACAGGTTTCGAGCGTAAAAGCCGGAAAGCTCGCCGATATACCGAAGGACAGCGGACAGATAGTCCGGTTCGGCAACGTACCGGTTATACTGATCCGCACCAAAAGCGGTGAACTCAGGGCCTTTTCCGCCGTATGCACTCACTTAAACTGTACCGTTCAGTTCAGAAAAGACCTGGAACTGATCTGGTGTGCCTGTCATAACGGTAAATACGACTTAACCGGTAAGAATATATCCGGACCGCCCCCGCGGCCTCTGGAACCGTACAGAGTTGTAATTAAAGGCGACGAAGTATTTGTCTCAAAACAAACCTGAGGAGGCCATGAAAAATATTTGGAATGGCGTATACGCCTGGATTGACGAGCGCGTCAAACTCGAGGACTTGGTAAACTTCATGGGGAAAAAATACGTTCCCGTTCATCGATATTCGGTATGGTATTATTTCGGCGGAGTATCTTTGTTCTTATTTGTAATTCAAGTGGTGACCGGCATACTGCTGCTGTTCTATTATAAAGGCAGTGCGGATTTGGCTTTCGAGAGCGTCCAGTTCATTATGTCGAAAGTACAGTTCGGCTGGCTTGTGAGGTCTATACACACTTGGTCAGCAAATCTTTTCATCCTATCCGTATTCATACACATGTTCAGCGTATACTTTGAAAAGGCTTACAGGAAGCCGCGCGAAATAACGTGGGTCACCGGCATGATAATGTTCTTCATGGCTCTCGGGTTCGGCTTCAGCGGGTATCTTCTGCCCTGGAACGAGCTTTCTTTTTTTGCAACCAAGGTAGGCTCGGATATAGCCGGCCAGGTTCCTTTGATCGGCGAGCCGCTAAAGGAATTTATACGGGGGGGACAGGACGTTACCGGGGCAACACTTTCCCGCCTGTTCGGTTTTCACGTCGCTTTGCTGCCGGGTATTTTCACAATTATCCTCGGCATTCATTTAATACTGATCCAGCGGCAGGGAATAAGCGAGCCGCTTCATCTCGAAAAGAAAAACCCCAAAGAGAAGAAGACCATGCCGTTTTTTCCCAACTTCATGTTAAGGGACCTCCTGCTCTGGCTGATGGTGTTAAATATACTTGCCGTCCTTGCCGTTTTTTTCCCCGCCGAGCTCGGGCATAAAGCAGATCCTTTTTCTTCGGCGCCGGCCGGAATTAAGCCCGAATGGTATTTTCTCTTCATGTTCCAGAGCCTTAAATATTTTCCGGCCTATATTTTATCGATCGAAGGCGAACTGGTGGGAATACTGCTTTTCGGCGCCGCAGGCTTGATGTGGTTGCTGGTTCCGTTCTGGGACAGAAAAAGTTCCAGGGGTGAACATAACCGCCTGATGAATTATATCGGTCTTTTTGCGGTAATTTTCATTATAACCTTAACCATACTGGGGTGGACGTCATGAAGAAATTAATATTTCAATTAATATTTTGTTCGGTGTTTGTCGCGGCGGTCTTTCAATCGAATGCATCGGCAAAAACGGATCAATGCTATGAGTGCCACTCAACGCTCGGAGGACAGCCTGCGGAATTATTTAAGAACGATATTCATTTTAAGAAAGGTATTTCCTGCGCCGACTGTCACGGAGGCGACAATCAGACAGACGATATGGACAAGGCGATGAGCAAAAAGGCCGGATACAAAGGGGTCCCGAAAGGAGATGATATTACAGCGACATGCATAAGATGCCATGCGGACAGTACGATGATGCTGAAATACGGAGCAAAAATTCCCACCAATCAATTCGCCCTCTTGAAGGGCAGCGTGCACGGGCAGAAGGCCGTCGACGGCACAGAAAGAATCGTTCAGTGCATTACCTGCCATAATGCCCACGGAATAGTGGAGGTAGACAACCCGGCATCCCCTGTATATCCCTTGAATATTCCGCAGACCTGCGGCAAGTGCCACAGCAATGCCGTGTACATGCGTTCGTACGACCCTGCTCTTCCCGTAGATCAATTACAGAAATACAGGACCAGCGTCCACGGTATGCGTAATGCCAAAGGAGATCCGAAGCCCGCGCAGTGCGTAAGCTGCCACGGAAGCCACGGAATCTTGGACGTTAAAGACGTAAGAGCTAGTGTTTATCCTACGAATATCCCGGGCACTTGTTCTAAGTGCCACAGCAACGCAGGTTATATGAAGCAGTACAATATCCCGACCGACCAGTACGAAAAATATTCGAAAAGCGTCCACGGTATAGCGCTTCTTCAGAAAAACGATCTGGGCGCTCCTGCGTGCAACAGCTGTCACGGCAACCACGGCGCAACTCCTCCCGGGATAGAATCTATTTCGAAGGTCTGCGGGACATGTCATGCCTTAAATGCCGAGCTGTTTTCTTCGAGTCCGCATAAGGAGGCATTTGATAAGGAAAATCTTCCCGAATGCGAAACATGCCATAGTAATCACGATATAGTTACGGCTTCAAATAAACTTTTGGGCGTTTCAAAAGATGCGGTCTGTTCGAGGTGCCATACGGAAAATAAATTGACCAAAGGTTACCTGGCAGCTAAAGAAATGAGGCAAATGATGGACAGCCTAGTATCTTCTGAAAATCACGCTAAAGAACTGGTTGAAGAAGCCAAGCAGAAAGGAATGGAGATTAGCGAAGCCGAATACGAACTAAGAGGAGCTCACCAGGCCAGGCTGGAGGCCAGGACGGCCGTTCATGCGTTTAACGAGAAGAAATTCGATGATGTTGTGGATAAAGGCCTGAAAGTAACCTCGGATGTAAAAGCCGAGGCATCTAAAGAAATACACGAATATTATTTCCGCAGGTACGGCTTGGGAATATCGGTTGTTATAATCAGTTTCCTGGCTCTAATTCTTTTTCTATATATAAAACGAATTGAGAAAGATAAAGCCGGTTAATCGAATTATAAAGACGGGAAGGAATTTCTACAGTACTTTCATTCGGGAATTTTTCCGGCAATGGACTTGTTTTTCCGGAAAAACAAAATTCGGAAGAGCGGATATTACATTTGGTTATTAATCATAGAGGCAGCCTATGAATACTTTTTCTGAAAAGCCCGGCGACAGTGAAATTACCGCATTATTGAAGAGCCTCGAAGAGCGGATTGAAAAAATTGAAAAAGTGCTGAACATAGAAACGCCGCTGCACCGCGAAAGCGAACCGGTCCCGGTAAAAGAAATCGTCGACTACCCCGAAAGGGAAGAGCGTCTCGAATATCAAATAGGGCAATTCTGGTTTGCAAAAGCGGGCATTATAATTTTGATAATAGGCATCGCCTTCTTCCTTACATTCCCGTATAAGAATTTATCACCCGTAGTTCCCTGCTTATTTGGGTTTGTCTTTGCTTTCTTATTTTTCATTTGTTCCGGCTGGTGCAAAAAGACTTTTAATTTTATATCGGGATATCTATACGGCGGCGGTCTTGTGCTGCTGTATTTCACTGCCGTAAAAATGCATTTCTTCGGGAACGAACAATTAATCAGAGGATTGCCCCTGGAAATTTTTATATTAATAATTATATCGGCGATTGAAATTTATTTGTCCCTGAAAAGAAAATCTTCCTACCTTGCCGCTCTTAGCTTGACTTTGGGATATGTCACTTCCGTTTTAAGCAACGACGCTTATTTTATTTTTATCTCTGTCCTCATACTGTCGGGCCTGGCGGTATATATAAAATTAAGATTCGAATGGGACATGATGATTTTTTACGGGATCATTTTAACTTATACTGCGCACTTCATTTGGTTTATAAACAACCCCGTAATAAACGGACAAATTCAAACCGTTACGGTTCCGCAATCCAATCTCCTTTTCCTGATATCGTACTCTCTAATATTTGCCGCCGGAAATTTGATGAGGAAAAAAGGTCACCCGGAGAACGCCTCGGTTATTGTTTCTTCATTGTTGAACGCCGCGGGCTGTTACGGGTTATTTTCGCTGATAAGCTTGTCTATGGATCCGGGGACGATTTTTATTTATAACATCGCGGCCTCAATACTTTTTTTAGTTATCTCCGTTTTGTTTTGGGTGCGCGAACAAAGCAGGTATTCCACTTTCATATTCGCAATTCTCGGTTACCTTGCCTTAAGCGTTGCGATAATAGTTGAATTTAAAACGCCCGGTTCGTTTATTTGGCTGTGCTGGCAGAGCCTTCTGGTTGTTTCAACCGCGATTTGGTTCAGGTCCAAATATATTATACTCGCCAACTTTATTATTTATCTCATCATATTTTTTACCTACCTTCTGCTGGAAGGGAAAATCCACCTTGTCAGCTTAAGCTTCGGCATAGTTGCACTTCTTAGTGCCCGGATATTAAACTGGAAGAAAGACAGGCTCGAACTGAAAACGGATCAGATGAGGAACGCTTACCTTCTTTCCGCGCTGTTCATTATACCGTATGCATTATATTTTGCTATGCCAGACGGCCTGATCAGCGTGTCGTGGATAGGAGCGGCAATTTTATATTATCTTTTAAGCCTGGCACTTAAGAATAAAAAATACAGATGGATGGCGCTGCTTACACTTTTATTAACTATCGTGTATGTTTTCGTTATAGGTATTACAAGTTCGGATCCTACGTATAAGATTGTCTCTTTTATACTGCTGGGAGCGGTGTTAATATCGGTGTCGTTGATTTATACGAAATATAAAAAGTCCGTAAAGCATATTATAAAATCCTGATATCTATTATTTATTAAATTTCTCCCGAATCCACCCGATCGAATAACTTTATGATAAATAATTGTTAATTACATATCGATTTATATTCCCAAAAGGTTAATAAGGTAAATAGTTCTTACGATAATATATTAACGCTGTAAAGTAAAAACCGGTCTGGAAACATATTAAATTATTTTTTTATTAATCGGGGAAATTTAAAATGAGAGAATGTGTTTGTTTATCGGGCTGCCTGTTCTTCAACGATAAAATGGAAAATATGCCATCAATGGCACAAATGTACAAGGAAAAATACTGTCTCGGTAATAATTCGCAATGTGCCAGGTACATGGTTCTTGAAAAGAAAGGGAAAGATCAAGTACCTAAGAATCTTTTTCCGAACCAGGTTGAAAGAGCCAAAGAATTACTTTCGTAAAATTTTCGAACGCTGCGGGACGGAATTTAAATAACTGCTGATTTACCATCCGGCAGATTTCATTCGGATTATTTGATTTTAAAGCAAAAATATATTAAATAGCTAAAACGTTTTAGTAGTTCTGTTATGTGTAATTTTAGCGGTTTTTGTTCTGTAAAATTAAATTAACTGTTTATTACGTAAATCGATTTAGTCAATTATTTAAACCGGCGTGCTTTTTCTCAAGCAGTTGATTGAAACCTACTTCAATAATAACCCTTTTAACATGATAATATTAATCCGTTATTATATTTGTATTTTAAAAACCTGTAAATTAAACTAGTATAAATCCAATTATATAATTAATAAATGAATAAAATATTTGTCGCTGCAATTTGCTGCATTGCTGCCGCCGCATTTGCGTACGGACAAACGACTATCCGTGTAAAAAAGAATCCGGTTGACTTTGTCAATCCTATGATAGGAACCGCTCCTTCAAAAACCATCAGCTCTTTAAAACACGGTTCGGGTACCGAAAATAACGCCCAGGTTATTCCCGAAGTAACCGTTCCCTTCGGAATGACCAACTGGACGCCGCAGACTAGAAGCACCGAAACAAAATGCGTTGCGCCTTATTACTATAACGACACTTTGATTTCGGGATTCAGGGGGTCTCATTGGTTAAGCGGTTCCTGTACGCAGGAC
The DNA here is from genome assembly GCA_046706945.1 of Ignavibacteriaceae bacterium. GTDB lineage: Bacteria > Bacteroidota > Ignavibacteria > Ignavibacteriales > Ignavibacteriaceae > FEN-1297. The sequence goes on from JBJKOY010000298.1 coordinate 12,695, forward strand.
TACGGTAGTTTTACTGTTATGCCGCTGACGGGAAAATTAAATCCTATTCCGCAGGACCGAGGATCTCGGTATTCCCATAAAATGGAAATATCGACTCCTTATTATTATAAAGTCGTCTTAAAGGACTATAATATAACGGGCGAAATTACGGCAACCGAAAGATGCGGTTTTTTGAGGTTTACTTTTAACGGCGCGGGAAAAGGATTCGTTGTTATAAAACCGAACAGCGACCGGGGAGAAGGATATATAAGAATTATTCCAGGAAAGAATGAAATCGTGGGTTATAATCCGGTCCACAGGATCTATCAGGGATGGGGCGAAAAGGCTGGGTTCAGCGGTTATTTTGCGGCAGTATTCGACCGGGAGTTCGAATCATTCGGTGTCAGCGAGGGAACTAATGTTTATAAAAATATACGGGAAATGTCGAACCGGAAAAATCTGGGCGCCTTTGTTTCTTTCCTGTTGAAAAAGGAAAAAACGGTTACGGTAAAAATCGGGACTTCTTTTACAAGCATTGAGGAAGCCGAGAAAAATCTGGAAAAAGAAACCGCCGGACTGTCTTTTGATTCCGCAGAAGGACTGTTAAAGAACAAATGGGAGAAGATGCTTTCAATAGTGAAAATAGAAGGAGCTTCCGCAGAAACCGAAACTGATTTTTATACGGCTTTATACCACAGCTTTATTGTGCCGCGAGTATTCAACGACTGCGACGGTTCCTACCCGAGCTTTGCCGGCGGGGATTCGATCTGCAAATCCGGCAGCGGTAATTATTATTGCGACTTTTCGATTTGGGATACTTACCGTGCTTTACACCCTCTTTATAATTTATTGATCCCGGACCGGAACGCCGAAATGGTGCATTCGTTGCTATTGAAAGCGGAGCAGGGCGAATGGCTTCCTATTTATCCCTGCTGGAACAGCTATACTTCCGAGATGATAGGAGATCACGTTATCTCGGTTGCGGCGGATGCGTATATAAAAGGCGTCGTGAATTTAACCGGTAAAGAATACGGGTATTTGAAAAAAAACGCGACTCAATCGCCGGAAAAATATTCGGACTATGTTAACGGCAAAGGTATAAGAGCTTTGAAATCTTATATGAAATACGGGTATATCCCTTTGGACGACAGCGTAAATGAATCATTTCATAAAGGGGAGCAGGTTTCGCGCACACTTGAATATGCGTACGACGATTTTGCTTTAAGCCGGATCGCCGAAAAAATGGGTAAGAAAAAAGACTACGAGTATTTCCTTAAGAGATCGGAAAATTATAAAAATGTTTTCGACACGAGCGTTGAATGCGTACGGGGGAGGTATGCCGACGGTTCTTTTACTAAGGACTTTATAAAGACCGAACGAATGCCTTATATTACGGAAGGCACTCCGTGGCAGTACACCTGGTACGTACCGCAGGATATTAATGGATTGATTAAACTGATGGGCGGAAGAGAAAAGTTTAATAATAATCTCGACCGGTTTTTTGCCGCAGGTCAGTACTGGCACGGCAACGAACCCGATCAGCAGGTGCCGTTTCTGTATTCTTATTCGGGGCAGCCGTGGAAAACACAGAAGATAGTCGGACGGATTTTGAAAGAGGAATACGGCGACATTCCGGGAGGATTATGCGGGAACGACGATGCGGGTCAAATTTCCGCATGGTATGTATTTGCCTCGATAGGACTTTATCCGGTTTGTCCTTCCAGTCAGGATTATGTCTTAACCTCTCCTGCTTTCGAAAGAACAATTATAAATTTGACAAACGGTAAGAAACTGATGATTGAAGCACGGGGCGTAAATAAAGGCAAGAATTATATCCGGGATGTTTATTTTAACGGGAATCCGATAAAGAATTTTCAAATAAAACATTCTGATCTTATTAAAGGCGGGACCTTGAGATTTATTATGGAAAAGACACCCGGAAATAATTAAGTGCCGCAAGATCCTTTCTTAAAACGGCTGCGGCGGATCGGATAACCGCAGTCGCAGCGCATCATACCGTTTTCATTCAGGCCTTTATACCCGGGTGGCCGGAAGATTGTCCGCAGATGAACGGCATTGAATTTTTACCGAACAATGGTTCGACTGACGATCGAGTTGATTATATTACCGTGTGCAAAATTTTTACTAACGGAGATTAAATTGAAGTACGGATATTCTGTTAAAATTACTGTAATTCTTCTATTTGTGCTTTTAAGCGGCTGCGGGAAAAATAATAACACAAGATGGATCGCAACGGCACCGGCCGGTTCGCTTTTCGAAAAAATAAATTACTCGGGTAGAACTGTCCTTCCGAACGGTAGATTTTTAACTCCCGCGGGAAATCAAATTATTGTTGCTCCCCATCCGTTCGGACTGGCGTTATCCCCCGACGGTGAAACCGCAGTAACTTCCAATTCCGGGGTACGCCCCTTTTCAATTACAATTATCAGGAATATAGAAAGCAGAGATCCGGAAGTGCAGCAGATCCCCCCCGGCGCTAAAAATAACAAGAAGATCCTGGACGATGTTTTTATGGGACTGGCAATATCTCCGGATAATAAAACTTTGTACGTTGCCGGAGGCGAGGATAATAAAATTTATATTTTCGATCTTTCGA
>JBJKOY010000299.1:0-15895 GCA_046706945.1 Ignavibacteriaceae bacterium
ACCTTTTCAAATTAAGGTCAATTAATTATAAGAGACAAACTTCTCTCTATGCGTTGAGAAGAATAATTATAAATTTTAACTATGGGGATTTTTTGTGAGTTTAAAGATCTGATAGGCCGCGAATAAAAATTTAACAGAAATTTTTGAAATTTATTATTCGCAGCTGCATTATGGTTCGGAATTATTCGAATTGTTTATTCATAATAATTTTAAATATTTGATATGAGGTCATGTTGGTTGTGTTATTCGGATACCGTACAACCAGCACGCCTCATATTCCGAAATTTAACCAAGGATTATTCTTTCCGTGAAAACATCCTCAATCATAAAAATGAAGTATTAGATTTAATTTATTTAATGATGACCCATTGCTGCTTCACCGGTCGGTGATGTTCTATGAGACCGAAGTTTTGAGAAATCTATTATTCCTTCCGCAGAAACATAACCTGCAAACAACGATGTAAGTAATCCTAAATAACCGCCGACGCCGGCAAGAGCGGGCGATGAAGCCCAATTTGCAATTGCTAATGCAAGCAGTGTCAGCCATAAACCTAAAAGGAAAAGACTTCGCGATATATTATCCCCAAAGGAACCGATCCAGAGGAAAAAAATAAATATCGCAAATAATATATATACCCATCCCGAAAATCCGGAATATACTCCGGCTTCACTTGTATTTGAAGGCGCCATTGTTGTTAATGCGAAAGAAAAGAGTAAAGCTCCGAAAACCAGGAATAAGGTTGTATTCAACGTATCTCCGTTAATGTATGAGAAAATACCCGAGATAGCCAAAACGACACCCCCCAGTATCATAATTAACATAAGACCGGAATAATCCACCGGAGGTGCAAACCAATGTGCATTCACCATACTAATAAGCCAGCCGGTGATAAACAGACACGCATAACCCAATGTTACCGCGTCGGCAAATTTCCTTTCCATAATATCCTCCTTCTTTTCAATATATCTATACATTTTGAATCTTATCTATACTTAACATTTTAATTCGTACTTATTGTAACCATGATTATATTATTTTTCAGTTAACTTTGTCACAGTATGCGTTTGATCAACAAGATAGATAATATATAATTTTATGCATTTTTTTTCGGCTTCCTAATAAGCGGACAAAAACAAGGCATGCGGCCGGCACCGGCTGAAGGGGGCTGAAATTATTTCGGACAGATATTAACCATGCAAGAAAAACCAATTTTCCCTTTGCCGGAAAAATAAAAATTGCATATTTTACCGAGAGGGATTTCAGGGTGAGTTCGCAGATCATATAGTTCCCCAATAAATTATTACCGGAATTTTTGAAATATAGTATTCGCGGCCGTCGTTATTACTCTTAAATACGGGGTCGATAGCCGATACTTGTAAAAAACATATCCTGTTTAAATAAAAATTTTGCATAAAAAGAAATTACGTATCATTTCTTTTGAGGGACTAAACATGAAGAAACCATTTTTAATATTAATAATATCCGCAGTTATTCTTACGGCCGCAGTAATAATATTTATTTCGAATAAGGGGGAGAAGAGTACTTCCTTAAAGAAAATGACGTACGGCGATATACCTGTTTCGACAACCACGGTAAAAAAGATGCCGCTGGTCAACACCATATCGCTTGTAGGCGTCGTTAATGCTAACAACGACGTAAATGTAATTTCCGAGGCACAGGGACTGATTGTGGATGTGAAAGTTAAAGTCGGCGATTACGTGAAAGAAGGGACGGTGCTGTTCCAGGTTGATGATGTAATTATGCGGTCGAATCTTGCTTCCGCCGAAATTAATTACTTAAAGGCGAAAAGAGATTTCGAACGGAGCGAAACTCTTTTCCAGGAAAATTCAATTTCGGCCTCGCAGCTAGATCTTGCAAGGCTGTCAATGAAAGCCGCGGAAAGTCAATTAACGCTGGCTAAAAAACAACTGGACGATACGAAAATTAAAGCACCGATTTCGGGGACAATAAACAAAAGATCGGTCGACTTCGGGGCTATGGTGAATCCGGGTACGATTGTAGCCAATATCGTCGATATCTCTACTTTAAAAGTTCTGCTAAATGTTTCGGAAAAAGACGCATTTCAGGTTAAGACCGGGGAGCAGGCGGAAATAACAACGGATGTTTATCCCGGAATTACTTTTTACGGAAGGATAGATAATATAGCCTCGAAAGCGGACGAAGCTCATACCTACCCGATAGAAGTTAAGCTTCCCAACGACGGCAGGCACCCGCTCAAAGCAGGAATGTTTGCCAGGGTCGTATTCTCCGGAGAGAACCATGAAAAATCTTTAGCTATCCCCCGAGAATCTCTGATAGGAAGCGTTAAAGACGCTCACGTGTACACAATCAGGGAAAGAATTGCGAAATTAAAAAACGTGGTAATAGGAAGGACTTCGGGAAATTTTCTTGAGGTACTTTCCGGTCTAGATGAAAATGAAGTTGTTGTTATCAGCGGCCAGAATAATTTATCCGATAATTCAAAAGTCGTTATAATTAAATAAAAGGGTAAGAAATGACCTTAACGGAACTTTCAATAAAACGGCCCTCATTTGTTATAGTTATATTTTCTGCCCTGGCTTTGCTAGCGGTTTTCGGTTATTCGATGCTCAACTACGAACTGCTTCCTAATATTAATATTCCCTGGATCGTAATTACCACCGCATATCCCGGAGCATCGCCAAACGAAGTTGAGAACGGAGTTACCAAACCGATGGAAGACGCGCTTTCGGGACTCGAGAAGGTTGAAAGAATCATGTCGTCCTCATACGAAGGTGTATCGGTAATCAGCATCGAATTTAATAAAACGGCCGATACCGAAACCTTGATTCAGGAGGCGCAGAGAAGGGTAAATCAAATTTCGCTCGAGCTTCCGAAAGGTATACGCACTCCGGTTTTTCAAAAAATTTCTCTATCGGAAACTCCGGTCCTGCAGATCGGCGCAACATCAAATCTGCCGTCGAGGGAATTTTATCAGCTTGTCAAAGATCAGATTCAGCCTGCCTTGGCCAGGGTCGAAGGCGTCGGTTTAATTAACCTTACGGGAGGAGAGGAGAGAGAAATAAAAATCAATCTCGATGCTTCGAAGCTGCAGGCTTATCACCTCTCGATTGCGGCAATCGCGTACGCGGTTAATTCTTCCAACCTGGATTTTCCAACCGGAAAAATCCAGGGTGAAAACCGGCAGTTCGTGGTAAGGGTTGCCGGAAAATTTTCATCGCTGGACGAATTAAGGAACCTCGTGATAGGGGCGTCGCCCGAAGGGAGCAAAATCAGGCTTAAAGATGTTGCCGAAATAGAGGACGGCATTGCGGAAATAAAAACCGTCAGCAGAATCAACGGAATCCCGTCCGTTGGCATCGCAATCCATAAACAATCCGGCGGAAATGCCGTTACGGTAAGCAGATTAGTCCAGGAAGAACTGAAAAGACTTGAGAAGCAGTACTCGTCTATTCGGTTAAAGTTCGATGTAGCTCATGACCAGTCCGATTTTACGTTAGCTGCGGCAAAGGACGTTCAAAAGGATCTGCTTATTGCTATAATACTCGTTGCCGCTGTGATGTTCCTGTTTCTTCACAGCGTTAGAAATTCTCTTATTGTAATGGTTGCGATCCCCGCGTCGCTTACCGCGTCGTTCGTTGTAATGTGGGCGTTTAATTTCTCGCTGAATTTGATGACCCTTCTTGCTTTATCGCTCGTCATAGGAATACTGGTCGACGATTCCATCGTAGTACTTGAAAATATTTATCATCACCTTGAAAAAGGCGAGGATAAACGTAAAGCGGCCTTGTACGGGCGGAACGAGATAGGATTTGCTGCCGTTTCGATCACCTTTGTCGACGTGGTGGTTTTCGTGCCTCTCACGCTGGTTGCCGGGCTGGTCGGAGATATTATGCGCGAGTTCGCGATAGTGATAACCGTTTCGACGCTGACCAGCTTGTTTGTTTCCTTCACCGTAACCCCTGTGCTTGCATCCAGGTTTTCCAAACTTGAAAGCGTATCCAGCAAAAATATATTCGGGAAAATCGGGCTGGGCTTTGAAAGAATGTTTAAAGCGGTTACGGGCAAATACATTGTTTTATTGAATTGGTCATTAAGCAATACGGGAAAGGTTCTGGGACTGGCAACTCTGCTTTTTATCGCGGCAGTGGCGCTCCCTGCGGTTGGACTGATAGGCGGCGAATTCATGAAGCAGACCGACCAGGGCGAATTCGGGATTGAAGTACAATTACCGCCGGGTTCTACTCTGGAAAATACCAACAGGGTAACACACCGGATAGAAAGATTAATTGCGAATATTCCCGAAACAAAAAAAATACTGGCTAATATCGGAAAAGGCCCTCAGAACCAGATACTCAGTAACGAATCCGAGTTAATCGTTACGCTCGTTCCGAAAGAGGAAAGAGCTAAATCTACCGACGAGGTAATAAAGGAAATTAAAAGGTTTACGGGAAACATCCCGGGGATAAAGCTGTACGTAAGCCAATTGAGCATTACCGGCGAGTCAGGTGAAGCGCCGATTCAGGTCTTTATCTCGGGGACTAATAGCGACTCGATTCTCACTACTTCCGAAAGAGTTGCTTCGGCTTTAAGGCGGACCGGGAGTATAACCGATATTAAGTTTTCATCGGAGAAGGGCAACCCGGAAACACGGATCGATATAAACAGACAGAAAATAGCCGAGCTGGGATTGACGGTTATGGATATCGGCACAACTCTTCAGGTAGCGCTAACAGGCAACGACGACTCCAAATACCGCGAAGGTTCCAACGAATATCCGATCCGCATTGCAGTCGACAGATTTAACCGCACAAATATAGACGATATAGGCAATCTTTCGTTCACAAATGCTTTCGGGAAACAGATCCAGCTGGGTCAATTTGCTGACGTTTATCAGACTACCGGGCCCACAAAGCTCGAGCGGCAAAACCGGAATCCATCTGCGATAGTTTCGGCGTTTACCGACGGGACGATCCCGAACGGCTCGGTTGTTGCCGAGTTCTTAAAGAAGTTTGATAACAACACCGCCGGCAATACGAAAATTTCGCTTGAAGGCGATGAGAAAATGAGGTCCGAAGGAATGGACTCGCTGCTTCTGGCTTTGATAGCAGCTATTACTTTTGTTTACTTCATAATGGTGCTTTTGTTCGACTCGTTTATTTATCCTTTTATTGTGCTGTTCTCAATTCCGCTGGCCTTGATCGGCGCTCTTTTGGCCTTGGCGTTTACCGGAAATGCGATTAGTATTTTCTCAATGCTGGGAGTCATCATGATGATCGGGCTGGTAGCTAAAAATGCCATCCTTTTGGTCGACCGAACTTTAGACCAGCGCTCCAAAGGCCTGGAGCTTCACGATGCCTTGATTGAGTCGGGCAATTCGCGCATCCGTCCGATCTTTATGACTACCCTAACGATGGTTTTCGGAATGCTCCCGATTGCCACTGCCGCCGGGGCCGCTTCCGAATGGAAAAACGGTTTGGCCTGGGCTCTTATCGGCGGACTGACAAGCTCAATGTTTCTGACGCTGATCGTCGTTCCCGTAGTGTATTTGAAATTGGAAAAATTAAAAACCGGGTTTGAGGTATTATTTAAAAATCCGTTCCCTGTAAACTGGGTAAACAGGTTTAAGAAAAAATCATCTTAGAAACTATTATAAAAGACACTAAATTATTTTCTTTCGCTTTTAAATGCGGGGAATATATATGAAAGAGAAAATGCTAATTTTATGCGTGCTGATCCTATTTTACAATTTTGCTTCCGCCCAAACAAGGTCCATGGAAGGGGAGGTTACAATAGGCATAGTAGTGGACGGCGAATGGGATCTTAACGAACCTGTCCTTAGGGATCTTGAAAACAAAATCCAGGAAGCTTTATCGCAGCAGGCTAAAATCATAATTCCCGAAAATAAAATACTGACAGGCGACTGGACGCTTGAAAAAGTAACCGAACTTAACGACAGACTGCTTTCCGACAGCGAAGTCGATATTCTAATAGGATACGGAGTGCTGGCATCGTACGATTTGGCAAGAAGGACGTCGCTGCCCAAGCCGGTAATTGCACCGGTAATTATAGATACAGCCATGCAGAAAATAAAAAGCATAAACGGGACGAGCGGTGTTAAAAACTTGAACTATCTCCTGTTCCCCGGAACTTTTGAAAGAGATATAAGGCTTTTTAAAAACATAGTCAACTTCAAGAACCTGCTCATCATTCAGAGCAGGTATTATCAAACGGCGTTCGGGCGCCTGCAGCATCCGGATCTTGAATTAAGCAAAGAATTGGATATTAAAATAAACAGAATCGGCATGGGGAACGAAATTGATGAAGTAATGAAATCAATTCCGAAAAACACCGATGCCGTATATATCGACGTACTGCCGGTAAACCGGGTAAAATTTAAAGAACTTGTTGCTAAACTGAATCAAATGAAGCTGCCTACATTTTCAATGCTCGGTGAAATGGACGTAAACGACGGAGTAATGGCGGGCGCCAACCCGGATATCTTTCCGAGACTGGCAAGGCGCATTGCCCTTACAATCCAGAGAATACTGCTCGGCGAAGATGCCGGTACGTTAAGCATTAAATTCGGCGCGGCGGAAAGAACCTTTTTAAACCTTCAAACGGCCTTCAGCGTAGGCGTATCTCCCAAATACAGCACGATGCTCGAGGCAGATATCATAAATATGGAAACCGCAGAATACGAGGGCGCGCAGACTTATACGCTGGAGGACGTCATAAAGAAAATCTCCACCGACAATTTAGACGTACTCTCCAAGATCCGCGAAGCCGCGGCCAGCTTCGAGAATATATCGATGGCCCGTTCCAACCTGCTGCCTCGGCTGGATGTTTCGGCAACGGGGTTTAAAATCGATGCCGACAGGGCGCTGGCGGGATCGCAGCCCGAGAATAAAATATACGGAGACGCGACTTTCTCTCAAGTTCTCCTTTCGGAACCGGCATATGCCAACGTAAGCATTCAAGGCTCCTTATACGAGTCGAAGCTGAACGAGCTGGAGGCCTTCAAACAGAATACGATCCTCGACGGCTCCAGACTGTTCCTTAATTATCTCCGGACGCGTAAAATATTCAATATCCTCATTGAGAATTTGAAATTATTGAGAGTGAATCTGGAAGTTGCCAAAAACAGGGAGTCTATAGGAGCGGCAGGCCCGGAAGAACCTCTTCGATGGGAAGCGGAAGTGGCCGGCGTAAAAAAGGCAGTGATGGATGTTCAGGCTCAAATGAATCAGGCTCAGCTGGCTTTGAAAGAAATGCTTAATGTACCGATGATATACCTGATGAACGTAAAAGACGTTTCTTTTGACGACGAAACCCAGCTAATATCGAACAAAAGTTTCCGCCGTTTTTTGGATGACCCGCAAAGCTACGACCTTCTTACCGATTTTTTTGTCAGCTACGGTTTGAAAAAATCTGCGGATGTTCAAATGATGAAGGGCATTATCGACGCAAAAGAGAGAAGCCTGACATCTGCTCGGCTTTCCAGGTTTATCCCTACTGTTTCTTTGTTCGGATCGTTAAGTAAGACTTTTTACAAATCGGAAATTAAATCGCCTTTCAGCATAAATATTCCCAGTCCGCCGTCCGCGATCTCGCCCGAAATCCCGGCCTACATCGGTCAAATTTTTTCCGGTTTTTCAATCCCGTTGCCGGATAATTTGGATTGGAACGTGGGCATAATCTTCTCGTTGAATTTATTTAACGGCATGGGTACTTCCGCTCAGATCGAACAATCCGGTATTGAACTGACGCAGTTAAAAACCCGGCAGAAAGCGATTGAGGATAAAATAGCCCTGGGAATCAGAAGCGAAATGGAAAATTTAAAAGCGAAAAATTTCGGTTTAATGCAGTCGAAGATACAGCTGGATGCGGCGGAAAAAACATTAAAAATAGTCTCTGATTCGTATTCGCGCGGAGCGGTTTCGATTTTATATTTGCTTGACGCGCAGACTTCGGCTTTAAATGCTCAGCAAATATCGGCAAATTCGTTGTACGACCTGTTTATAAGCTATATGCAGCTGCAGAGAGCGATCGGTCAATACGACGTTTTTATGTCAAGCGAAGAGAAAAAATTATTTATAAAGGAGATGATTAATTTCATTTCGAAAACTACCGAGGCTTATTAAAATCTACGGAATGATAAATAATGGAGTTACAGTTTCTGAAATTGGCTTATTTTTCGCCCACCGGGACAACAAGATCTATTATTCAGGCCGTTGCGCGCGGTATTAATCCGGTCAATGCCGAACATATTGACGTTACTAAACCGGATATGAGAAAGAAACCGCTGCGTACGTCAAAAAGCGATTTGCTCGTTGTCGGCGTGCCGGTTTACATAGGAAGGGTTCCGGAATTGTTAATCGAATGGCTGCAGGGTATAAAAGCCGACAAAACCCCGACAGTATGCATTGTTGTATACGGCAACCGGGCGTATGACGATGCACTGCTTGAGCTTAAAAATTTTTTAATAGAACGGGGATGCGTGCCTGTAGCATGCGCGGCATTTATAGGAGAACATTCCTTTTCCAGTCCGGAAATCCCGATAGCCGAAGCGCGTCCCGACTCAACGGATATTGAATATGCCGAATTATTCGGGCGTAAGATAAACGAAAAACTGCTTTCCGTTTCTTCCGTCGATCAAATTCCCGATATAAATTTACCCGGCAATAACCCTTATAGAGGGGATGCCAAGCTATGGAAGCTTGATTTTATTGAGGTAAGCGGCGATTGCCTCCAATGCGGGATCTGCGCTGAAGTATGCCCTGTCGGTGCCGTAGACACCGGAAACAGCAATTCTATTGACAAAGATAAATGCATTACTTGCTGCGCCTGCATTAAGAACTGTCCGCAGAACGCCAGAACGGTGAAAGACAGTCCGCTTAAAGATGCAGCAATCCGGCTAAATAAAATGCATTGCGAACGAAAGGAACCAGTATCGTTCTTTAAATAATAACGGAAAAAACATGCCTGAGAAAATATTGGTAATTTGCGCCACCGGGAAGGTGGGTACGGAACTGGTAAAGCTGCTTGGTGAAAACGGAATACCGGTAAAGGCCGCAACACGAAACCCGTCCGGAGCAGCCGAAATATTAACAGGCGCCTCGGAAATAACCGAATTTGATTTTGAGAAGCCCGAGACCTTTGCAAATTCTCTCGACGGAGTTGATAGGGTATTCCTTATGGCCCGCCCCGGTGATAATAATTCGGATAAGACGGCCATACCTTTTATCGACGAAGCAAAGAAAAAGGGGATAAAACATATTGTGGATTTAACCGCAATGGGAGTTGAAAGAGACGACGGCTTTATGCTCAGAGTATTGGAGAAGTATATCGAAAATTCCGGGATACCTTATACGCATTTGCGCCCCAACTGGTTTATGCAGAACTTCAATTCCGGCTCTATGCTTAAGGATATTCGGACTACGGGCGCTCTTCACCTACCTGCATCCGATGCAAAGATATCTTTTATCGACGTACGCGACATTGCCGCGGCAGGAGCCGAAGTGTTAAAAGGCGGGAGCCATTTCGGGAAAGCTTACACATTGACGGGAGGCGAGCCGATAGATCATTTTGATGTTGTAGATATCATATCAAAAGAGGCGAATAAAAATATATCGTATATACCGATCAGCGACAAAACCGCCCGAATGATTCTTACCAAAGCGGGAATTGCAATAGATCAAATTGAACGCTGGTCGAATTTCTTCAAAATTGTACGCGAAGGCTTATGTGCGCCGGTTTCGGACGATGTCGAATCCATTCTCGGCCGTCCTCCGATAACGTTCGGGAAATACGCCGCGGATTACGCGGCTTCCTGGAGATAAGAGTAAATAAACGGAATAAATTGATATGGAGCTAAAACATATCAAATTGATAACGATTTTGACTATTATTTTATGCGTATCGCTCGCTGCTGTCTCTTATTTCGGAGTATTCCGGGCAGATACGTATATGCGGGATTCCGCATCGATGGGAACTCAGGGAACAGGGCAGGACATTGTCGATCTTTTCATCGTAGTTCCACTGCTTATTATTTCATTATTTTCTGTTCGAAATAGACATAGATATTCGGCTTTTATTTTCGGAGGTATACTTTTTTATATCATATATTCGTTTTTTATCTATTGCTTCGGAGTCCATTTCAACAATTTATTTTTACTTTATTGTCTTATCCTGGGCAGTTCTCTATATGCCTTTATTATTACCGTAACCGACCTGAACAGCACGGAAATTCAAAACTTTTTTTCCGGAAAAGCGCCCTTAAAATCCGTAGCCGTATATTTTATTATTATTGCGGCAATGTTTTATCTGCTGTGGCTAAAAGATATTGTCCCCGCTATTCTAGGCAACTCGGTTCCGAAGTCCGTTGCCGGCAACGGATTGCTTGTTAACCCGGTCCATGTCCTGGATATATCCGTTGTTCTGCCGGGATTCGTAATAACTTCGGTTTTATTACTTAAAAAACATAAATCGGGTTTTATCTTTGCCCCGGTTCTATTGGTGTTCTTGATTATACTGGCATTTGCCTTGATCGGCATGCTGATAATGATGAAGATTAAAGGAATAAATGAAGATATATCGCCGGCATTAATTTTCGGTATACTTTCCGTGATAAGTATAATCCTTTTAATAAAATATTTAAACTGCATCCGGTTATCGAATGACCAAGCTGCCGGTTAAACCGGCCGTACTCTTACGCTTAACCGTCCATGCAAATACGGGGTCGCCTTCTTTCAGCGATACAACTTTTTTGCCGGTCTCCTCGATATCGCCTGCAAGTACCATTCCCAGGATGGGATTTCTCGGTTTATTAAACCCGATCACCAATCCCATCATAAGACCGATGGGGTACCACAAAGGAAGTTTAAATCCTCTAACTATGCAGTCGCTAGCCGTTGCCGACGTGGCATGTATTTTTATTAGTACTTCATTGTCCTTCGGAACGGGTTTTGCGACCTCTCTTATTTCAAGAACTTCGGGAGGTCCGTACTTTGTGCATATTGCTGCTTTCATTTATATCCCCGTTTATTTTAAATAAATACTTTTTACGCCGGTTTGATTCAGCAGTTATGATTGAGAAATGTCGAAATGATTATTTACAAGATAAATTATTATTTGTTAAATACAAATCGATACGCTTTGACTTTGATAAAATTTAAATGCTGATTTAATCGAAAAATATTTTTTATAAACGCAGGAGAGATATTATGAAAACATTTAATTATGTTTTTACGTTGCTATTTATTTCTCTTCTAAACTGGTACTGTCCCGCTCAGGATATCGAGGGAAGTAAAGACCATCCGATGTTCAACAGGCTCACCGGATTTTATATTACAGATTATTCCAAGCAGGATTTCGGCTCGAATACTTTTTACGACGAGAACGATAACGAAGTTACCGTCGAAGGTAAAAAAACGTTCATTACTTATGTGAGCGACAAGGAAGTTGGCGCGCTAAAAATAATACGTAATTTCGCCAATGCGGTGAAGAAGATCGGCGGCAAGGCATATGAATCTCCCGCCGGGAACCTGGTATATATGTACGTCAAACAAGGAACCGGCGAAACCTATGCGCAGGTATTTGCAGGCGATTATTCTTATGATCTTACGGTTGTCGAAAAAGGCGAAGTGGAACAGGAAGTAACCGCAAATACAATTCTGAAGGAGCTGAACGAAAAGGGTAAATCGATTTTATATATAAACTTTGATCCGGGTAAATCGGTTATTAAAGAAGAATCCCTGCCCGTCATTACTCAAATTATAGAGATGATGAAGCAAGCACCCGAAATAAAACTGAGCATTGAAGGACATACCGATAGCGACGGAAGCAATGAGTCTAACCAAACGCTCTCGGAGCAAAGGGCAAAAGCGGTTGTCGATGCTATTATCGGGGGCGGAATTGATCAGTCCAGATTAAAATCTGCGGGATTCGGCGAGGAAAAGCCTATTGCCGACAATTCGGCCGAGGCAGGCAAATCTAAAAACAGGAGGGTTGAATTAATTAAGTTATAAGTCGCACGCAAAATAAATTTGAACTAAAACATAACTTCCCGACTCAATTAAATATTAAAAAGCGTAAATCTTTTTAATAGAAAAATCACCTATCGCACCGATCATCCGTTAGGCGGATGATAATCATCCGCTTAATATTATTTAAGCAGCCTTTGTCCAGGGCAATTCCCAGTAGTGCCGATATATAACATTTAGTTACCGATGCCCGCATAGACAATTGGTCGATAGATCCTTCGTTAAAGTACTTTTCACCGATTAAGTAACCGTTCTTATTTGTTATGTACGATAGTTATTACTAATTTCCCTTTGTGGTCTCCTTTCCCGAAAAGCCGGAAAGCTTTTTGAATTTCATCCGGTTTGTATGGTCCGTCTATTACAGGCTTTATTTTGCCTGCGGTGAACAGTTCATTTATATATGATAGATCCTTGTTCGGTTTGAGAATTACCAGCTTTGTATTCTTTCTTAAGATTATCCTGATCAAGGGCCCGAGTATAAATACCTGCAAAAGACGAAAGGTAGAACCGCCGACCGTGACGTAAATTCCTCCGCGATTTAAAGCGCGGGTATAAGCGAATGCCGAACGGTTAGTTTTAACATCCAGGATCAAATCGTAGCGCCCGCCGCTTTTAGTAAAATCCTCTTTCGTATAATCGATTACCTTATCAAAGCCCATAGATTTCATCATTTCCAGTTTCCCGGGCTTGTCCACACCGGTGACATCGGCGTCAAATTGTTTTGCAATCTGAATTCCGAAAGTTCCTACTCCTCCTCCGGCGCCGTTGATTAAAATCTTCTGCCCGTTTTTGATACGGCCTGCGTCTATCAGTCCCTGTACGGCCAGCATTGCCGCCTGGGGGATCGCGGCGGCTTGTTCGAATGTCATTTCCGCCGGTTTCAATGCCAATAGATTCTCACGGGCGCACACATATTCCGCAAAACCGCCCCAGAAATTACTGAGATCTCCGTACACTTCGTCGCCGGGTTTTAATTTTTTTACATCCCTGCCCACGGCTTCAATGCGTCCCGCAATATCGGATCCGAGTATTTTTCTCCTGGGCTTTAGAAGACCGTTCATCATGCGGTTGGCGAACGGGATGCCGTGTAGAAGTCCCCAATCCCAGTCATTGATGGATGCCGCAAATACTTTCACCAGGACTTCGTTGTGGTCGGGCGAAGGTTTTTCCGTTTCTTTTAATTCGAGTTCGCCGGGCGAGCCGTATTTTTGATATACGATTGCTTTCACGGATTTCTCTCTTAATAGTTTTCCCTATTAAATATCTTTTTTATGCTTCGTAGTATAGAGATATTACTGCTCTACAAGTTCAACCCTTCTGTTTTTAGCTTTACCTTCATCCGTTGAATTCGATGCGGCCGGAGAATAGGGGCCAAGGCCTGCCGGTTTTAAGCGTTCGGCGCCGATCCCTCTCCCGGTAAGCGCTTTTACGACAGCAGCGGCTCTGGCGGAAGATAGTTTCAAATTTGCGTCCAACGTACCCGTATTGTCGGTATGACCCACCACATATAGTTTCAGTGCCGTGTTTTGCTGAAGCAGTTTCACTATCTCGGTAATTGCGGGATCAGACTCAGGCTTTATTTCCGATTTGCCGGTATCAAAATATATCCCGTATACCGCTGCTTTTCCTGTGGATGCAATGCTTGCGTTAAGAGCGGAAGCGTCCGCGGTTACTTCCTGCTCCATCGGTTTTGATTCGACGATAATAAGTTCGTAGTCTCTCCCGTCATTGAAAGCCGATACGGCGACGAATGTTGCGGCTCCGTTCTTTATTATCTTGGCATCAAGTACGCGTGATTCGTCAAAAATTATTTTTCCTCCGATATTTGAGATTGCATTCTTATAGTTCTTCACGATCTGGCTCATACTTATCGACTTCGATTCGGATTTTCTGGAGTATTCAATCCTTGTGTACTTGCCTTCCCAGGTAGCATCCTTTTCCGGAAGATTCTCCAATTTTATCGAATTATAATCTTTTTCATCGTAATCTGAAATATAGTATCCGGGCATCCGCGAAAGCAGGGGATGGTCTGCGGATCCTTTAACGTCTGTTTCTTCCTGCGCCGAAATTACCGCGAAGGCGGAAAAGAGAACAATAAAAATTATTTTTTTAAAAGATGACTTCATATTTATTTCCTTTCGGTTTGATTAATCAGGATATTATTTCTAAAAATTACAAACGGAAAAAACGATTGACGAAATACTTTTAAATTGAAAACGAAAAGAACGACTTAAAGCTTTGTGAAGTAATTTAATGTCTGACCCCGTTTGAGAACTTTTTAAAGATTGGTATATAGGGTTTTCCTGATGTATGTATTAAAAAGTCCCCCGGCAAAATAAATTTAAGACCTAAACTTATCCTGCCTCGTAAAATTCCGAAATTTTAATTTCAGATACAATTACCGGCCGCTTTTTTATGCAAAATTCTATTCATGTTTTATTGAAAAAGATTTAAATGATCGGTATTTATTCCAGACTGCAACTATTAAATTGACTATTGCTTTACTTAAAGAGAAATGTTTCTATCGTGAAGTAATAGGGGTGATAATGAGAGTATATTATTAATAACCGCGAAGAAGAACCGCAGAATTTAACCGTCTGTAAATACAGCCCGGTTGTTTTAAACCGAAAGTCAATAACAACCGGGCTTTATTTGAACTCAACTTGTAACTGCTGCCATGTTTTACTCGGAAAGCTTAAGTCGGTTTATTTAATTGCCTTTAGCACCGTTTCGGCCGCGCTGGCATAAACGGGATCTTTTTTAGCCTTATTTAAATATTCCTTTGCTTTTTTCATTTCGCCTTTTTGACTGTAAGCAATCCCGAGGTAATAATCCGGACCTGTTTCTTTAATTGCTTTTCTGTATTTTAAAGCTTTTTCGGCAGCCTGAATCGCGTTGTCGTATTGGCTGATTTCCACATAATTTCTGGCCAAAGCAAGGTATGCGCCGTCGTAATTATCATAACTAACGGCTTTATTTAGTAATCCGATAGCTTTTTTGTACTGCTTGTCCTGTTCGGCGGTAGAGGCAAGCGAAGAATACGACAGAGCAAGGTTAAATTTAACGGCTGAAACCGTCGCGCTGTTCTTGGAGATTTCCAAAACTTTCTGGAAATTATCGATTGCATCCTGGTACTGGCTCTGGCTGTAATAAACATTGCCGAGATCGTTATATGCCGCGTCGAACTTGGGATTGGCCGCAATCGAACTTTTAAAATTACTTATTGCTTCGGCCGCGTTGTTCAGTTTCATTTGCGCGAACCCGATCTGATAATAAATTCTGTAATCTTTATCAAACTTAAGTGCTTCTTTAAAATCCGCCAAAGCATCCTTGTAATCACCCTTGCCCGATTTTGCCAAACCGTCGTTAAAAGGCTTAACAGCTCCTTTATTCATGGTTTGGGCAAAACTTCCTTGGCTAAATAATAAAAAAATCGGTAAGCCGAGGAATAAAAAAACCGCTTTTTTCATAGTTTCTCCTTTATATTAAAAAAGTTTGATAGAGACCGGAAATTAATAAGACGCAATAAGATCGCGCAATATTAAAATTTCGCAAGAAATAAATTAAATTTTGAAAAATTAGAGTGAAAAATATATGGGATTTCGAAAATAATCAATGACGTAATTAATTGATGTTGATATATCACATCCGGTTTTTCGTAAATGTTAAATGGTAAGATAGTCCGCAGCTATTATAAGTATTGAATTTTTAATAAGTTAAAAAAATATTGCCAAACCCGGGTCCTATGTTATAAAAAAGGCGGTTAATTTTTTCTGAAAAGCAGGGTCAGCAAATTCCTTTTTAAGCTGTCAAATCCGGTGTGCGTATTTAATAAATGCAGATTGCTTAA
>JBJKOY010000300.1:0-2571 GCA_046706945.1 Ignavibacteriaceae bacterium
CCGAATACGAGCATATAAATTGCCAAAGCTATTCCGAAAGCTACTACGGTTAGTATTGTTATAAAAATCGATTGTTTCATGGATTGTGATCTCCGATTAAGTTATTGAAGTTTGACTGTTAAATAAAACCGTCCAACACGTTTCAAATGACGTGCCATTAATTTCGGAGCGGGGAAAATAAATTTAAAGTTCTATTTTGAGCCGGTTTGCGTCAATCAGGCAGGGAAACAAAATTTGAATAAGCTTACGGAAAAAAAACGATTTCAAAATGAAATAACCGGTGAATAATTTCCGGTAATTCCGGCTCTAATCGCAATTTCAAAATGAAATCCTAATTACGGGTACCTTTTCTTTTTGAAATACCGGTTAAATTTTATATTCTTTTCGTTTGCGCCATAAGGTTGTTAGGGAGATGCCGAGTATACGCGAAGCGTCGCGCGGATTAGCATGTTTTTTAAGTACTTCGATGATGTAGTTCTTTTCGATTTCATCCAGTGTAGGCATTAAGGAAGTGAACTGCTTTTCCTGGCCGCTGTTTATTTCGGGGGGAAAATAGTCGGGCTTTATTATGTTGTCTTTTGCCAGCGCCAAAGATCTCTTAATCACGTTCTCCAGCTCCCTTATATTTCCGGGCCAGTAATATTCGTTCAGCAGTTTCAGAGCTTCGGGAGAAAGGATAAAATTCTCGTCGGCTTCAAATTTCTTAATAAAATATTCGGCAAGCAGCGGGATGTCCTCTTTTCTTTCCCTCAACGGAGGAAGCTTTATTCTCACCCCGCTCAGCCGGTAATAAAAATCTTCCCTAAAATCCCCGGACTTGATGTCTTCGTCTATATTCCGGTTGGTTGCGCTTATAATTCTCACGTTTACTTTTCTCGTAATGCTTTCACCGACCCTTTCGAATTCCATGTTCTGTAGGAATCTCAAAAGTTTAACCTGCAGGGGTTTGGTAATCTCTCCAACTTCGTCGAGCAATACGGATCCCTGGTCGGCCATTTCGAACCTACCGATCCTGTCTTTCAGGGCTCCCGTAAAAGAGCCTTTTGCATGGCCGAAGACTTCGCTTTCGAAAAGGCTTTCGGGAATAGCTGAGCAGTTTACCACGCTGAAAGAATTATTCTTCCGCCTGCTGTTGTCATGGATGAATCTTGCCAGCATTTCTTTTCCGGTGCCGCTTTCGCCTTCAATCAGTACGGGGATATCGCTGTCCGATATTTCGAGGCAAAGCTTTAAGATCTCCCTCATTTGAAAATTATTGGAGATGATTTCGTTGTCTCCGAATATCTCGTCCGCTTGTTCTCTAAGTCCCCTTACTTCTTTAAGCAGCAGGTAGTGTTCAAAAACTCTCTCGGTCAGATGAATAAATTCTTTATGTGTAAAAGGCTTGGTTATGTAATCGTAAGCGCCGCCTTTTATGGCTTCGACGGCGGTTTCGATGGAGCCGTGGGCGGTCATAAGCACCGCTGTGGTATCGGGAGATATGGATTTCAACCGGGACAGTGTTTGCAGACCGTCAATGGGTTCCATCTTCAAGTCGATGAATGCTAAGTCGAAGAATATTTCCTGCGCTCTCTTTAAAGCGTCGAGAGGATTGCTGAAAGTCTCGGGAAGAAAATTTTGAGAACTCAGCGAAAGCTCTATTACTTTGAGAATATTAATCTCGTCGTCTATGACTAAGATTCTTCCTTTATCCATTATTTTGTACCGGAATAGTGATTATGAATTTGCTGCCCAAACCGGGTTTGCTCCATACGTCTATGGATCCGTGATGCAGTTCTACAATTTCTTTGGCAATGGTTAATCCCAGGCCCACGCTGCCGGGTTTACCGCCGCTAACCTGCACGAACTTATCGAAAATTTTGTCGAGATAATCCGGATTTATTCCGCTCCCCGTGTCCGAGATTATAACCGCGATATTTTTGTCCTGCATTTCGGCGTCTATGTTAATCTCGCCGCCTTTGTCCGTAAACTTTATAGAGTTGCCGATGAAATTCCCGAAGGCGCCGGACAGGGCGTCGTAGTCTGCCGATATTAAAGGAAGGTTTTCGTTGTAGTTGTAATAAATATTTATTCCCTTCTCTTTGCACTGCAGCGTAAAAGCTTTTACCGTATTCCGCAGCAATTCGTTTAAATCGGTCTGGTTAAAATGCAGCCTTATTCCGCCGGATTCTATGCTGGACAGCTGAAGGATTTCTTTCACGAGCCTGTTCAGCCTTATATAATCTTCTTTCATGGACGACACAAGCTCCGCCTGCCTTGTGGAAATACTGCCTACTATGCCGTCTCCGAACATGTCGATCGCCATTCCCATGGAGGTTAAGGGAGTTTTTAATTCGTGCGAGACTTTGGCTACGAATTCCGATTTCAACCTGTCCAGCTCTTCGTATTTTGTAATGTCGTTGAAGACGATCAATGCCGCATTTATATCGTTTTCGGGAAGATTTATCGACGAGAACTTTAATTTGTAATATCTTTCCAATCCTTCTTTGTTGACTATTTTGAAAACTTCTTCTTTTTCCTTGGAGGGTATTCCGTCGATAAAGCATTTTACGGTTTCGCATACTTTTTTAT
>JBJKOY010000301.1:0-1788 GCA_046706945.1 Ignavibacteriaceae bacterium
TGTCAAGCCAGCCTATCCTTATCTTAATTTCGCTGATCTGCTCCGGGTCGTCCGACCATAAATGCGGGTCCTTCGCAAAAAGCCTTCTGCCGAACTGTTTTTCATTCAAAGATTTAAACGCGGATGCGACTTCGGATTTGGATTTTCCGAAACTCAATGCCTGTATCCCCGTGCTTTCGGAGAGGTAATTTTCCCTTTTTGCAGCCAGGGTCTTCATCAGGTTATCGTAAGGATCGATAAATTTCTGTATGCCTTCGTTGACAAGCTGTGTAGTTACAAAGTTAATGTCGATGCCGAGCTTCTTCAATTCGTCAAACACTTTATTCGCCTCATCCAAATCCTTTTCTATCGTATTCGCTTCTATTATACCGTGATCCGCGAATGCCTCGATGGTTTCGTCCGGCAGCGTATTTACCGTATCCGGACCGATCAGGGGCTCCACGTATTTTACGTCGTTGTAGAGCGGATCTTTAGTACTGGTGCTCGCCCATAACGGACGCTGTACCTTCGCACCGCCGCCGGCAAGTCTTTGCCATCTTTCTCCCGAAAAAATTGTCTTGAAGCTCCTGTACGCCAGCTTAGCGCTGGCAACGGCCGTCTTGCCCAGAAGCGATTCCGGTCTTATTCCCGAACCGCTGCCGGTTCCCGGAATTACAAGATGACCCAAAAGCTGATCGGTCAAGACATCGATCCTGCTTAAGAAAAAACTTGCCACGGAACGGATTTCCTTTACGGATTTCCCTTCGTTAAGCCTTCTTTCGAGCGCATTTACGTATGCGTTTGCAACGTCTTCGTAGCTTTGAATAGAGAACAAGAGCGTAATATTAATGTTTATTCCCTCGTACAGCATCTCTTCAATTGCAGGTATTCCTTCTTTTGTTCCCGGAATTTTTATAAAGCAATTCGGACGTTCAACCTCGCCGAATAATTTTCTCGCTTCGGCTTTCGTACCTTCGGTATCGTGCGCCAGGTAAGGGGAAACTTCAAGGCTGACAAAACCGTCCACCCCGTCCGAACCGTCGAATACCGGCCGAAGTATGTCGCACGCGTCCCGGACATCCTTTACGGTTAGAGCCTCGTATATTTCATGTATGCTTTTCTTCTGCGCCACGAGCTGTTTAATTTGCGAATCGTAATCGCTGCTGTTTGAAATGGCTTTGTTAAAAATGGCGGGATTGGAAGTTATGCCTCTTAATCCCTGCTTCGCGACCCTTTTTCTTAATTCTCCGTTCTTAATTTTTCCTCTTGTCAAATTATCCAGCCAGTAGCTTTGGCCGTAATCAATTAATTTTAAAAGATTATTCATTATAATCACTCCTTGGAATTCTTGTACTTGTTGTTAAACTTATATTAACGGATAAGATGTATCCAAATATGTAATAAATGATTAACAAATTACAGCTAAATTTTCAACATGGTATTAACAGAAGACACATTTGCTAAATTATTGATTGATTTTTATTATTCGTTTTTAATCATAAGATAAGGATAAAGGCGATGGGAAATATTGTAAATAAAGAATTACCGCTTCCTCCTCATTACGATCCTTCTTCCGCAGGGAAAGTCCTGCAGGTGAATTATTCGCAACTTGCCGGCGAGGCGTTAAAGTGGGCTGAAAAGCATAACATAAAGCCTTCGTCAAGGGATAAATTTACCGTTTGCCTTCTCGTAGTAGATATGCAGAATACATTTTGCACGCCCGGGTTCGAACTCTTCGTCGGCGGGCGGTCCGGCCGGGGTGCTGTAGACGATACGGTGAGACTCTGCGAGTTCATTTATAAAAATCTC
>JBJKOY010000302.1:0-11482 GCA_046706945.1 Ignavibacteriaceae bacterium
AATAGCGCCCACCAGGCCCGAAAAAATTACTATGTTGTTGACAATCGACGGGTGGACAATACCCGTGCCTATCGTTGTCGCGACGCTTACACCGAATATAAACGCGGCGATAAAATTAAATGCAGCCGCCCAGGCAACCGCCTGAAACGGCGTCAGGACCCTGGTAGACACGATAGTAGCTATAGAGTTGGCCGCATCGTTCATCCCGTTATAAAAATCGAATATTAATGCCATGGCAATAATAAAAACGGCAAAATGCATAATTTGTTTAAGCGTTTTTAATGAATATGGAAAGAATTACGTTGGCCGACGTTTGGCATTTATCCGAAGCGCCTTCAAGAAGGCCCAATATTTCTTTTTTCTTGATAAGGCTTACGGGATCTTTTTCTTCTTCAAAAAGTTCCTTAATCGCCTGCTGATAGACTTTATCCGCTTCGGATTCCAGGTCCTTTACGGCTTTGCATTCGTTGGTGTGCCTCGACTTAAGGTCGTTTACGGCTTTGCCCAGTTCCTTGATCTGCTGATGCACGATCGAAGATAGCGAATCTGTATATTTTATTTTATTAACAATGTTGAAAGTATCCACTCTTCTCGAAGCCGCCAGCAGTATGTCGCTTATGTCGTCGAGTTTCTTGATGAGCGTAAAAATATCCTCCCTGTCGAAAGGGGTGATAAAAGTTTTATTCAGTCTTTTAATTACCCTGTACGACACTTCATCGCATCTTTTTTCAAGAGGTTTGATTTTAAGGAGCAGCTCCTTGTCGGTCTCTTTCATGGAGAAAAGCTTGTGAGTATGCGTTGCCATCTCTTCAATATAAGAGATCATCTCCTTGAAATCGTCGAAGTATTTTTCTTCTTTCGGCAGCAGTCTTTTGAACATAGTAGATCCCCGGTTTAAATGAAACTAGAAATTTCATTGTTAAAAATATTAAAAATTATATTAAGTTCCGGCAATAAAATTTAAGATTTTAAAAGTACAACTGGCCGTTAATTAATAAACGGTGATTCTTAAATTTCCCGTTACCGGCCGGTATCTCATAGTTGAATTGGAATTTAAAAAGTTCCGCTGGAACAATATTAAAGCCCAGGATCGCCAGGTCGTCTCCCGGCAGACCGCCCTCTTCATTAAAAACATCCCATCTTGCCAATACCTGCATATTTTTGGCCGGTGAATATCCCGCGGTAACTTCATAGCCCCACGGCCTCATAACGGAACCGGAGACCGGCCTTAATCTTGCCGAAATTATTTCCGCGTATATCTGAAAGTTATTTAAAATTAAATTTAGGTCGCCGCCCAGCAGCAGCCGGTTCCCGGCGAATACCGAATCCATAATTACCACGGATTTATCTATGCTCTGCGCGGCGTTTAACCCGATCTTTAATACGGTAGTTTTCTCCGTTCCCGTCGGCTGAATGACTATTCTGCCAACGTAAAGGAACTTGTTGTTATCGTTCTTCACGCCGCCTTTATTCCCGTTAAAAATACCGCCGGCATAAGTTAGGACATTGTTGCCGGTCCCGCCGGAAAGCATAACGCCTACCTGTTTCCCGATATTAAGAGCTTCAACGGCCCTGGACCTGAAAACGAAATCGATATCGCCCTCGCTAACAAGATATTCCCTACTGAAGGGCAATTTGAACAAACCGAAGTCAAGTTTGAATTGAGGCGAGAATTTATAATATAAATCCGCGTCGAGTATTGCAGGCGAATTCAGCATTTTTGTTTCGAGCGAATAACCGAAATTATCGTCCAGGTCTCCTGAAAGTTTTATCCTGAAATTTTCAATGCTGAAGCCGTTGTTCCCCGGCGCGGATCTTTCGATCTGAAAATCGGCGACATTTCTGACGAGAATGCTTAGACTTGCATATTTTTTTTGCAGGGCTTCTTTTAATTGTGCGGTAAGGGATTTTTCCTGCGGATAATCCCCTGCCGTTAAAAGAAGGAATATCGGGAAAAAGAAAATAAGCTTCCTTTGAACGGACATCCCAACTCCTTGAAAAACTATTCCTTTAAAATATTGAGTCCTCTCCCTAATGCCAAATAAATAAATTCCCTGCGGCGGGTTAATTTGCTTTTGTTATACTAAAAGGACTTGCCTACCGAACATAGTCGTCTAATAAATTTATATAAAAGATATTCCAGCTCAGGTAAATACGGAGAATTGCGATATTATTATTTCCTTTCATCGCGACAATTTATAAATAAGCTAATAAGGTTTTATTATTAGACTTATTTATATTACTAAGGTTTCTTCAAAGAAGAAGGTTTAAGCTCCCAATATCCTAACGGTCTTATTTATTTTGTTTATTAAATAGACCGCCGAGCGGTGAGATTTTGAACGAAGGCTGTTCGTAATCTTTCGGGAGGTATTCGTCCGGTATCTGAATTTTATTTCCGTCCCTCACTCCCGAATAATGAGGCGACATAATTTCAACCCCTGCCTCGTTGAATTTATCCTGAATATTTTTGTGCAGGTCGGAGTATATTTGAGCCATAATATTGGGGTTATCCGTGTATACATTCAATTCGTAATTGACGTAAAAGTCGGATAACGCGGTTTGAAGGACAAACGGCTCGGGCTGCCTCATAAGGTCCTCTGTTGCGGCGGCGGCGGCTTTAAGAAGCTCGTGTACTTTTCTCCACGGAGCATCGTAGCCTATAGTTACCGATGTGTGAAGAATAAGTCCGGTACGCTTGGCGGAAGAGCTGTAATTGATTATGTGACTTCCCAGGATCATTGAGTTGGGTATGGTTATATCTACGTTTTTAATGGTTCTTATCCTTGTAACCAGGATCGTTTTTTCCAAAACGTCTCCCACCGTATCCGCAATTTTGACCCTGTCCCCTATCCTGAATGGTCTCATGTAGGTAAGCACAAGTCCGCCCACCATATTTGAAACCACGGATGTCGATCCGAATGAAAATAAAATACCCAGGAAGATGGATATGCCTCTGAAAATATCGGAATTTGATCCCGGCAAATAAGGGAAGATCACGATTGCGGCAAAGACCAGAATTAGAAACCTTACTATCTTGAATGTGGGCAGCGCCCATTCCGCGGGAAATTTTGCAAAGGTTACCGTACTTTTTTCGATCTCGCCGAAGATCAGCTTTATGAATTTAATAACATAACGCGTGACAAAGATTATGACCAGGATGGTAAACAGGTTGGGCAGAAAGTTGATGAAAGACATTATAACTTTCCCGAGAGGATGGATAATATATCCGAATAGCGTTGAAGCCCAGGTCCTTGAAAAACTGAAAAGACTGAATAGAAGAGTAAAATAAAAATACGCTAGAAGCAAAACGGCAAAAAATCTGAATATTCTGATCCCCAACTTAACCGCTTCCAGTATCCTTGTATCGGAAAGCAGTTCCAGGTTTTTTACCTTCACGGATTTTATCAGTGTCCCCCGCCATTCGGCCGTTTTTTTATCGATCGCACTTAAAAAAGTACCTATGGCCTTCAACAGGGCGGCGGCGGCGGCGGTAACCATTACGGCCAGCAGGAATCCGCCGAGCAGGGGTTTAATATTTAAATAACGTGTCCACGGGAAAAGCGTAAAAGAATAAATTACAAAGAAGTACAGGACCGCAAGCGAAAGCGCCAGCCGGATTAATTTAAGAAGAACTATAAAAAAGGCGGCTATGCCTCCCGCGCTGATTATTTCCTGCGATCTTAATTTTATCGGCTTAAAAACCCTGCCTTCCCACTTTTCCAATTGTTCGTATCCCTTCGGGAATACTTTCCGCATCAGCCAGAAAAGCAGCACCACGGCCAGCAGTGCGATTATTACTTTTATGCCGGAAGTAATTAAATTTTTCGAGCTGTAGATCTCGATGTTCCTCTTCAAGGCGGTCTTTAATACGGCCGCATATTCATTCGAAAGTTCGATTCTGTTTTTTGTCATCAATGCGGCGTCCCGGTCGGATACCGACATTAAAATTATTCCGCCGAGACGTATATCGGTTATCCCTGAAAGGTCGTTAACGACAATTGAATCCGGATCAAGGTTTTCGTCAAGTACATCCTTCAAATTTTTTTCTATTGCCGCAGCTCTCTGCTGAGGAGTAAACGGTCCCAGATTTTCGCCCAGATAAAACAGGGTATCCGATGAGAGAACAACAGGATACAATTTTACCGGGCTACCCGTGGTCTTGTTAACGGCAGGGCATAACGAACCGAACAAAAAGAAAAATACGAGAGCTTCTTTTAGGTATGATCTCAAATGAAGTTTCATTTTTGTTATTAAAATGACTGTGAGAACAATATAATAAAAAAGATTCGAAAAGAGTATATCGGTACCAACGTCCCGTTCAAAAGGCAAATCAAGTTAAACATCCACGTTTGTCCTTCTCCTTACCGGTAAATGCCGGTCAGGAGAAAGACTTTTCAAATTATAATCCGGTCTACTGCGTCCGTCTACCGGCTACGGTTCTTTCATGAAGGGATAGTGCCAGTCCTTAGGCGGATCGAACGTTTCCTTGATTGCGCGCGCGGTCATCCATCTCAGAACGTTCATTGCGCTTCCGGCTTTATCGTTAGTACCCGAAGCTCTGCCGCCGCCGAACGGCTGCTGGCCTACCACCGCCGCTGTGGGTTTATCGTTTATGTAGAAGTTCCCCGCCGCATCCCTTAAGCCGTCGGACATTTTTACGACCGCCTGCCTGTCCCGTGCCCAGACTGCGCCCGTCAACGCATATGGCGAGGTAGTATTGCAAAGTTCAATCGTTTCTTCGAATTTATCTGCTTTATAGACATATATGGTAAGCACCGGACCGAATATTTCTTCCTGCATTGTTTTAAACTTAGGGTCGGTTGTTACTATTGTTGTAGGCTCGATAAAATAGCCTTTCGAATCATCGCATTTTCCCCCGGTAATTATTTCGGCATCTTTGGATTCTTTAGCGTAATCGATATAAGATTTAATGCCGGAAAAAGCGGCCTTATCTATTACGGCGGCCATAAAGTTCGAAAAGTCTTCCGGATCTCCGGATTTAATCTTACCGACTTCTGACACATATTTTGATTTAAATTCGCCCCATATCGTATCGGGAATATACATGCGTGAAGCCGCAGAACATTTTTGTCCCTGGTATTCGAACGCTCCCCTAATAGCGGCAACGGCAAGGGCATCTACGTCCGCGGACTCATGAGCAAAAATAAAATCCTTTCCGCCTGTTTCGCCTACGATCCTGGGATAATATTTGGATTTCTTTATATTTTCTCCCACCGTTTTCCACATATTCTGAAATACTTCTGTTGAGCCCGTGAAGTGAATTCCGGCAAGGTCGGGACTGGCGAGAACCGGGTCTCCTACCTGCGCGCCGGAACCGGGAATAAAATTTATTACGCCTTTCGGAAGACCGGCTTCTTCCCACAATTTCATTAAATAATAAGCCGAATATACCGCACTGGAAGCCGGTTTCCATAAAGAAACATTTCCAACGATTACCGGAGCGGTAGGCAGATTGCCCGCAATCGAAGTAAAGTTGAACGGAGTGACCGCAAAAACAAAGCCTTCAAGAGGACGGTATTCCTCGCGGTTCCACATGCCGCGAGGCGAAAAAGGCTGCTCCGACATAAGCTGTGTTAAATAATATACGTTGAAACGCCAGAAATCAATCAGTTCACACGCCGAGTCAATTTCCGCCTGGTAAACCGTCTTTGACTGTCCGAGCATTGTTGCGGCATTTAATGTATAACGCCAGGAACCGGCAAGCAGGTCCGCCGCTTTAAGAAAAACCGAAGCCCTTTGTTCCCACGGCATGTTTGCCCACTTTCTCCTTGCCTCAAGGGCCGCCTCTATTGCCATTGCCACTTCTTTCGCGCCGGCTTTATGGTAAATTCCCAGCTTTTTCGAATGATCGTGAGGAGCCCTGATTTCCGCAGTCTTGCCCGATTTAATTTCTTCGCCGCCTATTATCAAAGGAATTTCTATTTCTTTCGATTGAAGTTCTTTTAACTTTTTCTTTATCATCTCCCTTTCCGGTGTTCCCGGAGCATAGGACAAAACCGGTTCGTTGACCGGGTAAGGTACTTTGAAATATGCATTAGACATAAAAACCTTCCTTTATCATTTAACGGGTAAAATTCAATCCCGACTTGTTTATAAAATTATTATTCAAATTTATCACAGAAGCCGCGAAAATGCAATCTTAGGATTGACGATTGAGGATTGTTGATTGACGATTGATGATTGATGATTGATGATTTTAAATTAAGTTCGCGATAAATAAGCCGCCAAGCTGATAATTTCTTCTCATACTAGAATTAGCTTAGTTTTCTAATCTCTTTTTAATTTTGAATAAGGTAATAAGGTGAAATTTTTTTGCAAACTTACTGCTACAAAGGTTAAATTTTTCGGGATATAATCCTTTCCATTACACGCAATGCAAATAAAATCGGGAAAAAGATTCTATATGATCTATACGGCTGTATTTTAATGTTTTATTCGAATGTATGGGAATTATTCCCAATAAAAAATAGGAATTCTTCCTACAGGGATTTAGGTATTAATACTGATTCGTAAGATTTATAAAATTTTTATATTGCACAGATTTTACAAATCATAAGTAAATAGGTCTATTAATACATTAAGAGCATGAACATAAAGGAGGGGGATAACTCGGGCCAATATCTCCAATTTGTTTCCGTCACCTATCATATTAAAAAATTATCGGTTGATCGGTATAATGACTTCTTATCTGGAATTATTGAAGAAAATAGGATCTAATAATTATCGGCAGAGAGAACTTAATTTTATCGTCGAGAATTCTGTCAAAATTGCCGTTTATTATGTTAACAACGAATTTAAAAAAATTAAGAAAATTATACTGAAGGAAGACCTGGAAATTGAGGATATTGCAATTGAATCCGTTTCGCCGCTATTCGAAAAAGATTCGCAGGGCATGTTTTACAGGTTAACCGAAGCGTATAAAAAATGGGATCCTCCCATCAGCACCGAAGCCGACGCGTTGTTTTTTTTGAATAAGATCATATCCGGCAGCGTGAGCCAGAATATTTCCCGCATGCTGAAGGATTCCGATCCTTTCTTTTCCAAAATTCTGGATTCGATTAATTATTATGCTAGAAAGAGCGGATATTTTAAGATCAACTACTTCGGGTCGGCATATATCTCGGAAAAAGAAAACTTTGATGTTAGAGATAAGATAATATCCTATAAAGATTTTGAAAAATTGCCGTTTTATATTTTTAACGGCAATAAAAATGTCATGAAAGACATTTTTACTTATTTAAATAACGAAACGGATTACATGCCTGCCATCCCGCTCAATGCCCTGGTGATAAGACTGAAGAATTTTTACATGAACGAATATCCGGACAAAAGCAGGAGCACTCATTACAGCCCGAAATTTGAATCTTTGGATTTGATAAAAAACGGCCTGGAGCGGGCATCGGAGAAGCTGGATTCTACATATTTTAAAAAGGGAAAGCTCAATAAAGAGGAAATGACCGCTTTTCAGAATGCTCTATTCCTGATGGCGGAGGACTTGAGCAACGGAGGATTAAGCCCGGGTTTGTATAATTACCTGAGAATATATATGACCGGCCTGGACAAAACCGAATATGACTCAAAATACCACAATATACTGGAATATTTACTCAAGGTAATGAAAGCAAGCATTGCCAGGAAGATAAAAGATTAAATTAATTTTTCCGAATATCCTTTTTTTCAGACTATTCTATTAGTTAATATGAGAAAGACTTTACAAATATCGGAACGGGATTTATTTAATTATATCTTTTTCAAGAAAAGCATTGAAGAAAATAAATTGCATCTATTAGAGAAGGACGGTTCCGGGGATAATTCGTCTCTCATAAAAAAATTGAAGGAGTGTTTGAACGAAAATTTGACATTTCCCGTCAAGGTAAGAATTAATAATTTTGTAAAATATTATAAACCCGTTAAAAGCATAACATTAAGCCTGATAAAAGAAACGAAGACAGATCCATTGTCCGTGAAACTTTCCGACGAAACGGGCGGCATGCATGAAATTTCTAAATCTACGTTTATAGACGGCGATAATATCTATATGATACGCCTTATTAATTATGAGTGTAATGCGCGGATATTCTTGTTTTCAAGGGACGAAGAAAAAATAAGCAACTGCTCTTTGATCCTTATACCGGGAAACGAATCTTTCGACATGATCAATAACTTATTGCCGCTTGAAATCAACCGCCGGATTACCGCTTCGGGAATAGTGTTAATATTCAATTAATCCGGCGGCTCCGTTTAAATCGTACGGTCTATTTCACTTTTTATTCAACCCCTCATTATTTATCTTTGAATCCGGTTTTTACTATGCGGGATAATTAAGCGTAATGAAATTAAGACAGGCTAAAAACGGGATACTGATGATAGAAATACTTCCGGATAAATGCGATTTTTGCGGATGCTGCGTCGGCGTCTGTCCGGAAGACGCAATTGAATTAAAAGAAGCCGAGATAAACATAATAGATCCCAGATGTACGAACTGCGCCAAATGCGTCTGGAGCTGTCCCATAGAAGTTATAAAGTTCAATAAATCCGGGCTCTATAATTTTTAATTTATAATTTTTAATTTTTAATTTTTAATTGTTAATTGTTATTTGAAGACCGATTACGACATAATAGTAGTGGGTGCCGGACCCGCCGGATCGATAGCGGCACGATTCGCCGCACAGCAGGGCGTTTCTGTTCTGATGCTTGAGAAGGACAGGGATGTGGGTTATCCCGTCAGGTGCGGCGAAGCGATAAGCAAGGCGGGAGTTGAGGAATTTATCCGGCCGGACGAAAAATGGATCACGTCGCATATCAATAAATTTTCTTTAAACTCTCCTGACGGAACCGAAGTAATTTTAGAATTTCAAGAAGCGGGCTACGTGCTGGAAAGAAGAATTTTCGATTACGAACTGGCGAAATCGGCCGCCGCCGCCGGAGCCGAGATAGTTACCAGGACGTATGTAAACGGTCTCATTTCCGAAAACGGTAAAATAACCGGCGTAAAATACGAGTACAGGGGGGAACAAAAAGAGCTCAGGTGCAGGATCGTAATCGGCGCAGACGGCGTCGAATCACGCGTCGGAAGATGGGCGGGATTAAAAACCCATGTTCATATAAGGGATATGGAAAGCTGCGCCCAGGTTACCGCGGCAAACATTAAGGCGGATATGCATACATTGTATTTTTACTTCGGGGAGAATGTTGCGCCAGGGGGCTATTTCTGGATATTCCCGAAGGGAAACGGTACGGCAAATATCGGACTCGGGATCAGCGGCCTGGCAGGTAAAAAACGCTCCGCATTATCATACCTTAACGGTTTTATGAGCGAACGCTACCCGGACGCCCCGGTTCTTACTTCGATAGCCGGCGGAGTGCCGAGCGCCGTTACACTTAAAAAGATTTCCGCTCCGGGCATTATGCTTGCGGGCGACGCGGCAAGGCACGTTAATCCTTTGAGCGGGGGCGGGATCGCGAGCGGGATGATAGGCGGCAGCATCGCCGGGCGCATTGCGGGAGAAGCCGTTAAAATGAACAAGCCGGATCATATTTTGACATACGATAAATTATGGTACGACAGGCTGGGAAAAAGGCACGAGATCTTCGACAGAATTAAAAACGGCATATATTATTTCAGCGACGATAAATTCAACAAGATTGCGCATGCCTTCGTTAAAGTACCGTATGAAAAAAGAACCCTGGGCAAATTATTTGCCGCGGCCCTTTTTAATCAGCCTTCTCTTTTAATAGATATTGCAAAGGTATTTGCGGTATGACGAAAAATAATTAAAAAACTTAACCGTATGCGGTATTTTTTTGTAAAAATGATTTTCTTATATTTGAATAAATCGTGAAATTTTACCGGCTAAATATTTAGCCGCCGCTAAAAGGAATTTTATCCGTTTCTCAATTCCGCGGTCACAAAACTCATACTCTATGGAAAGAAAATCTGTTTCCGACATCAAATCTCTCGGCAGCGAAAATATAACTTCCGAAATTATTAACGGTTTTTTCGGAAAATTCGACGATAGGTTTATCTGGGCGCTTACTAAAAACGGCGCGGATGAAAAACTCTTCATTTCCGAATCGGCCGAAACGGTTACAGGCTACGGTCGAAGCGAATTAAACCTGTTTCCCTACAAAACGGACGGTTTGATCTATAACGAAGACCGGCATATCATCCTAAAGTTATTCAACGAATTCTCCGAAGACGCATCAAGGATTGCTGTTTCATTTACTTACAGGATTTTGACAAAAAATGACAATGTAAAATGGGTAGAAGAACAAATATGCGTCAAAAGAGACGAATCCGGTAAAGCCGCCGAGTTTTACGGGATGGTTACCGATATTTCGAAGTTTAAGATTGAAGAATCGGCGCTTTTAAAGGAAACCGAAAACCTAAAGAGTTTGAATTTATCAAAAGACCGTTTTATTTCCATGCTTTCGCACGACCTTAGGGCCCCGTTTACAAGCATCCTAGGCTTTTCGGAAATTCTAATCAACGAACCCGACCTTTCGCACGACGAAAGACTCGAGTACCTTCATTATATCAACGAGTCCTCTCAGCACCAGCTTCATTTAATAAATTACCTGCTCGACTGGACAAGGCTTCAGACAGGCAGGATTAAAATAGAGCCACGGCGCCTGAACGCTCAGACAACCGTATTCAACTGCGTCTCCTCTCTTACCGGGAACGCCATAAGAAAAGATATCGATATAAAAGTAAATTTAAAGAATAACCTGTTCATCAGGGCCGACGAAAGATTGATCTCGCAGGTTATTACCAACCTATTAAATAACGCCATTAAATTTTCTGACGAAGGAAAGACAATCGAAATATCGGCGGACTACTTCAACGATGATATGGCGGAGTTTGTAGTTAAGGACGAAGGCACGGGTATATCCGAAGAAAACAAGACCAAGCTGTTTCAAATAGAAAATATGTTCTCCGTTGAAGGCACCAAGGGCGAGAAAGGAACGGGAATGGGACTTCCGCTTGTTAAGGAAATCATAGAAAAGCATAACGGAGAGATTTGGTTTTATTCCGAACCGGATAAGGGAAGCGAATTTCATTTTACGGTGCCTTACTCGCACAATACCATACTGCTGGTAGAAAACGAACCTGCACTTCTGCAGCATTACCAAGCCCTGCTGAACGAAGAATTTTCAAATTTCAGGACCATCGGGGTTAAGAACGGCTACGAGGCCTTAACCAAAATTTCCGAACAATTTCCTTCCCTCGTCATCACCGATTATGAAATGCCGTTAATGAACGGTATCCAGCTTGTGGAATTTCTTCGAAAAGAGGATAAAAACTTTAGAATCCCCGTCATAGCGACGGTTACGGAACTGACGGACAATTTCATGAAGGAATATAAAGCGCTCGGGATCGATACGGTTCTGCAAAAACCGGTAGACGATAAATTGCTTATCGAAAAATTGCAAATGATCCTCGATTTATAACAAGATTTAA
>JBJKOY010000303.1:0-28651 GCA_046706945.1 Ignavibacteriaceae bacterium
GGATTGCGAATCTTACTTTAATTCCCTTTTTTTCCAGAACGTTGGTTAGGTCTCTAACCGCGTGCTGGGCCTGCGCCACGGCCATACCGTAGCCGGGCACTATAATAACGCTGCTTGCGGAATCGAAGATCATCGCCGCTTCCTCGGCGTCTACGGATTTAACGTCGCCTTTCGGGCTTGCGGTAGCGGACGGCGCGCCGGAGGCCGAGCCGGCCGAGGCGCATCCGCCCCGAAGCTCGTTCATTAAAGACCTGTTCATCGCCCTGCACATTATATTCGTCAGAATAATACCGGAGGCGCCTACCAGTGCGCCGGCAATGATCAGTTCGTTGTTGCCGAGAACAAAACCGGTAGTCGAACCGGCAAGTCCCGAATAGGAATTCAGCAAAGATATTGCAACGGGCATATCCGCCCCGCCGATCGGCAGTACAAGAAGGACGCCAAGGATGAGCGAGATAACCGTAATTATGACGGCAAGTAAAACGGAAACCGGATGTATTACCAAATACGCGCCGGCGCCGAGAACGAACAGGAGCAGCAGAAGGTTCAGCGGATGCTGGCCGGGATATTTTACTACTTTCCCGGTAACAAGTCCCTGCAATTTCCCGAATGCAATCATCGACCCGGTAAAAGTCACTCCGCCTATCAATAAGCTCAGTACGATGGCAACGCCTACATTTATAGGAATGTCCGGTCTGGTTTTATAAAATTCCGAGAGAGCGACCAGTGTGGAAGCGCCGCCGCCGAATCCGTTTAACATTCCGACCATCTGCGGCATTCCGGTCATCTTGACTTTTAACGCCAATACCGTACCGATCCCGGAGCCTATAATAATCCCGATGATTATCCATTCGTAAGTCAGTACATGCTTGTCCAGCAATGTCACCACTATAGCCAGGAGCATGCCGATGGCGGCATACAAATTTCCGCGGCGGGCGGTTTTGGGGGAACTTAATTCTTTAATACCGAGAATGAAAAAAATCGACGAAATCAGGTATGTAATTTCTATAATTGTATCCATTTTTCAGCTCACTTCTTTTTGAACATTTTTAACATTCTGTCGGTAACGAGAAAGCCGCCCACCACGTTTATCATCGCGAAGATAACCGCGACCAAACCCAGGATAGTGCTGATAGTAAACTGCTGCATACCCGCGCGAAGCAATGCTCCCACAATGGTAATGGC
Source organism: Ignavibacteriaceae bacterium (assembly GCA_046706945.1). Classification (GTDB taxonomy): domain Bacteria; phylum Bacteroidota; class Ignavibacteria; order Ignavibacteriales; family Ignavibacteriaceae; genus FEN-1297. The sequence continues at coordinate 1,186 of JBJKOY010000303.1, forward strand.
GGAGATGGCGTTCGATCCCGACATGAGCGGCGTATGAAGAGTAGGGGGAACTTTTGTAATCAATTCGAACCCTACAAAAATTGCCAGCACAAATACATAGATCAGCATTAAAAAGCTAGTGTCCATATTGTTGCCTCATTTTTCTGGATGAAAAAATATTTTTATTTTTCAAAGCAAAGATTTAATCCTTTCGTTCGTTATTTCGCCTTTATAAGCTACAACGCTGCCCTTTACGATCTCGTCCTCAAAATTAAGTTCTACATTGCCTTCCTTGCTTATGTGAAGGAGGAGGTTAAAAAGATTTTTCGAGTACATTTCGCTTGCATGGAAAGGGACAAGGCTTGGCAGATTGGGTTCTCCTATAATCGTTACGCCGTACTTTACTACGGTTTTTCCGTTTTCGCTGACCTCGCAGTTTCCGCCGAACTCAACGCCCATATCGAGAATAACGCTTCCTTCCCGCATTTTTTTAACCATGTCTTCCGAAATTAATATAGGCGCTTTTTTGCCGGGAACAAGAGCGGTGGTAATTACTATGTCGGCTTCGGTCACGTGCTTAAAAATTAATTCTTTCTGTTTGCGTAAAAACTCCTCCGAAGCTTCTTTCGCGTAGCCGCCTGCGTCCTGCATCGATTCCTGCGTTTCCACTTCTAAATACCTGCCCCCGAGGCTTTCCACTTCTTCCTTTACCGCGGGTCTCACGTCCGACACTTCGACAACCGCGCCCAGTCTTTTTGCGGTGCCGAGTGCCTGGAGTCCGGCTACCCCCGCTCCCAGGATCACCACTCTAGACGGAGAAATGGTTCCGGCCGCGGTCATCATTAGCGGAAAAATTTTCCCGAGTTTATCAGCGCACATAATTACCGATTTATACCCGGACAGATTGGCCTGCGAACTTAAAGCGTCCATCTTCTGTGCGAGCGTGGTCCGCGGGATCATATCCATGGAGATCACGTCTATACCCTTTCCGGCGCATTTAACCGCAGCGTCAGGGTAGTAAAGCGGGTACATGAAGGCTATAAGCAGGCTTCCTTTTTTAATTTTATCTATTTCGCTTTGACCGGACAAAGGGTTTTCGACGGGTCTTTGTACTTTCAGTACAATGTCGGCAGATCCGTATAGTTGTGAAAGATCGCCGATTACTCCGGCTCCGGCATCGGTATATTTAGCATCGGCAAAACCTGCCCCCAGTCCCGCACCCGTTTCAATATTTACCCGGAAGCCCGCCTTAATTAATTTAGATACAACATCGGGCGTTAACGCCACCCTTTTTTCGCCCGGCATAATTTCTTTAGGTACGGCAATAACCACGGCCTTTTCTCCTAAATTATTGTATTGTTGGAATTATTTTATTTAAATTTTTTGATGAAATACCAAACTTTTCCGCATCGGTACATGCAATTTAAAAAAATTAAAAGACAGCAAAAACTTTTAGGAAAATTTATCATTTCTACTTAATTTAGCAGAGATTTTTCGGGGACTCGCCTATGATAATCAGATTTCTAAAAAATTATTTGCTGGTTTCAATAATCATCATCTGTTTCGGCAAATGTCAGCCGCTCGCTCAAGGCCGTCAGGGACTTAATTCTTTCGTTACGGCGCAGATAAAAAAGGACCTGTATTTTTTGGCTTCCGATTCGTTAAAAGGAAGAGTTACACCTAGCCCCGAATTAAATTCGGCCGCCGTCTATATCGCAAGTAAATTTAAATCTTCCGGCTTGAAGCCCGTTAACGGCGTCTTTTTTCAAATTGTAAAAATGGGATACAAAAGCCTAGCCGATAACAATAGTCTTACCGTTAAATCAGAGAACGGCGAAGATAACTATTTGATCAAAAAAGATTTTACGCCTTTTGAAATGACCGGAAATAAATCCGTTACTGCCCCGGTTATTTTTGCCGGGTACGGAATTGATGCCCCGGAATATAACTATAACGACTATGCAAACATAAACGTTAAGGATAAAATAGTATTTGTTCTCAGGCACGAACCCGGCGAAAAAGATTCCTCCTCGGTCTTCGGCGGCATCGAATTTACAAAATATTCCGGCATCGACGTAAAAGTTAAGACGGCAATAAAACACGGGGCAACCGGCATAATGATTGCTCAGGATCCACTTAACCATATATTTCTAACGCCGACCGGGTATCCCTGGCCCTCCCTTTCGAAAGTTATTCCGGACGATATCCTGCCGCTGTCCCTGCTTGAGGACGCCGACAGGCAAGTACCTGTCGTACAGGTGGGTGAAAGCGTAATCGGCCGGATTTTCGGAAGTACGGACAATCTTAAGAATATTCAATATAAAATAGATAAAAATGTAAGACCGAACTCGTTCGAACTGAAGGGTCTCACCGCATCGATAAAAACAAGTTTAAATATTTCCGAAACGGATTCAAAAAACGTGGTGGGATATATTGAAGGAAGCGATCCCGAATTAAAAGACCAGGTAATAATAATAGGGGCTCATTACGACCACATCGGGATGAAGAAAAATCACAAAAAGGGCGAAGACTATATTTTCAACGGAGCCGACGACAACGCTTCGGGTACTTCGGCATTGATGGCAGTTGCTTCGGCGTTCGGCAAATCGGGAGTCAAGCCGAAGCGAAGCATCCTTTTCATAGCTTTCTGCGGCGAAGAAGAGGGATTGTTCGGTTCCGAATACTACACAAGCCACCCGCTTTTCCCAATAGGAAAAACCGTTGCAATGCTGAATATGGATATGCTGGGAAGGAATAATATAGATTCACTTTTCGTGTACGGATCTATTGATAATGCGCGGCTTACCGAATATATAAAAAAGGCGGATAAAGAAATAAATTTTCAGCTTACTTTTAAAGACAAAATAATAAACGGCGACAGCGATCATTCGAGCTTTCGAAAATGCGGGATAGCATCCGTTAGTTTTCATTCCGGGATTCACGCGGATTTACACAGTGTAACGGACGAAGCAAGCAAAATAAATTACGAAAAAGTAAAAAAAGCAGCCGAACTGGTTTATTTAACGGCTGTATTGTTGGCCGACAACTAATTAAATAGAAAGAAAACGATATGAAAACACTCATCACTAAGGCGGTCCTATTTGCGGCACTGTTGTTTGCCGCAAATTTTACCGCATTCCCCCAGAAAGCGGTTAATTTGAAATACCAAATGCCCGAAGGCAAAACTTACCGGTATAAGACGTTGGTAGCTAGCGACATAACCCAGGAAGCTATGGGTCAGCAGATGAAAATAAACAACGAAGTATTCAGCGTGACCCGGGTAGTAGTGGACTCCCGCGGCGAAGACGGAAATTTAAATTTGATTATTTCTTCGGACTCGATAACCGTCCGCAATAAAATGCAGGGAAGAGATACTACAATAAGTTTGAGCAGCCTTTTAGGGAAAAGGACCAAACTGGAAATTTCACAGTACGGCGACATTATTAATAAAACGATAATCGATTCTCTTTCCGGGAAAGAGCAGATGATGGAATCTTCGATCCTGCAGAGTGCGACGAGTCTTTACACAAAACTGCCGGGTAAAGAAATAAAGGAAGGAGATAATTGGAAGTACGCGAGAACGGATACGATCGCGTCAATGGGCGGCCAACTTATAATCAACAGCAATTATATTTATACGCTGAACGGAACGGAAGATAAAGACGGAATAAAATGCTACAAGATACCTTATACCGCCGAAATGACTTCTACCGGTAATTCAAACATGCAGGGTATGAATTTTTATATAGACGGCAGCGGTAAAATGACGGGTACGCTTTATATCTCCGCCGACGACGGTTCTGTTGTAAGCGTCGAAGGTAAGAACGAAAGCAACATGACCCTGGCCACTACCGGCGATCAAAAGATGGTGATCCCGGTTTCCCAGAGCAGCACCGTGCAGACCGATTTAATAAGCAACTAATTAATAAGGTCCGCGGATATATTCTTCGACGTTGTTTTTATAAAAATTATTCAGTACGCGGTGAAGGTTGATTGAAATCGGATTCATTTCGGAAACCGAGGCATTGATCTTAGCCTGCGAAGGAGAAGACGCGCCGGGTATAACCGTTGAAACGGCATCAAAATCGAGAATCCATCTTAAAGCCAATTGAGCCATGTTCATGTATTCCGGGACGTGGGCTTTAAGACGGGAAGTAATTTTTATGCCTTTTTCAAAAGGTATCCCGGCAAATGTCTCACCTACGTTAAAAGCCTGTCCGTCCCTGTTATAATTCCTGTGATCAGTCTCGGCAAATTTTGTCTCTTTAGAAAATTTCCCGGAAAGCAGTCCGCTTGCGAGCGGAAGCCTGACAATTATACCTGCGCCCGCCTCTTTGGCCCGCGGAAAGAGTTCATCCGCCAGCCGCTGCCTGTATAAATTGAAAATAACCTGCAGCGAAAGAAGTCCTTCCTGTTTGAGGCAAATCAGCCCTTCTTCAATTGATTCAACGCTGGCCCCGAAGTTTTTAATCATCCCTTCCCTCTTAAGGTCCCTCAGCCAGTCGAATACTTTGCCTTTTTTTAATTCGGAAACCGGGTTGCAATGCAGCTGCAGCTGATCAAGTGAATTTACGCCCAATCTTCGCAGTGACCTTTCGACCGATTGCTTCAAAATTTTTTCTGAATATCTGTCCGGATAAACGTCCGGCCCTCTACCGAATTTAGTGGCTATTTTTACCTGTTCGCCGGATATCTTCAAGAATTTGCCGATAAGTTCTTCGCTCTTTCCGCTGCCGTATACATCCGCGGTATCGAAAAAAGAAATCCCGTTTTCAACCGAAGTACTCATTATGGAATATGCAGTTTCGTCGGACATCGGACCGAAATCGCCGCCGAACTGCCAGCAGCCCAAGCCGATTTCGCTTACTTCAAATCCGTTTTTGCCTAATATTCTTGTCTTCATGGTATCTCCTATTTAGTTAAACGGAAAAAGAAATTTGCGCCGGCCAACAAGTCTAATATCCGATCCTGATAACCATTCCGTCGTCGTTGATGAATGTTTCCGCAGGTTTTTTCATAAGTTTAATACTTACCCATACATCTCCGATGCACCCGGCCGCATGCGCAGATACCGCAATAAACATTATGGAGGAAATAACATTTCCCGCGGCAAAAAAAACTATCATTCCCAGAACGGTCAGTACAACAAGCGGACTCAGACAAGCCATCAGGTAATATTTTTTTCTTATGTACTGGTTAGGGACCCCGGCAAAAGCCGACAAGTTTTTAAATCCGAATACGGGCTTTTCGCCGGTAAACAAGTAAAAGAACAGGCCGTGAATTAATTCATGAACGAACATCATAAAAATTAATACTATTAGAAACAAGATAAGGTAATCGTTTGTCATCCTGCTGAAGCTGGCAAAATAATACAGGTAGGAAACGGGTTTATTGATTATGAAAATATTTGTAAAGTAGAAGAGCAAAATATAAGCAAGAGGAAAAGTTAAAATACTTACGACATTTATAATAAAATACAACAGTTTATTATCGTGAAAATTAACTTCCTCTATTCTTTCGAAGGAAGCTTCGGATGCCGGTATTGATTTCATGTTAATCAAAATGTTTATATTGTATATTCTTCACTGATTAATATAACTACAAATAATTTGATATGCGTATTTTAACAAAATTTAATCAATGGTCAAAGGTATCCGGTACTCTAAACAGGCTGTTCGTGGGTTAAACAATGCAGAGTGCCCAATCCCCATACCAGGTCAACAGCGTGTATTCCGATTGCAGGCCTGTCGCCGATCAGTTCGCCTATGATCCCGACTGCCGCCGCATCGTTGGGATCGTTGAACGTGGGAACCAATACCGCGGAATTTGCAATATAAAAATTAGCGTAGCTTGCCGGCAGTCTCTGGTTCTTGAAAATCACCGGTGACGGCATCGGTAGAAGTACCGTTTCGATTTTCGCTCCGTTTTCTAACGTGAAGCCCTGCGCGCGCTCCCTGTTCTCGTTTAGGTTTTTGTAATTTTCGTCCCTGGGGTTTTTTTCGGATACCAGAACAATTTTATCGCTTCCGACAAAACGGCATAAGTCGTCTACATGGCCGTGCGTATCGTCGCCTGATATTCCTTTGCCGAGCCACAGTACTTTCGAAATGCCGAGATAATTTTGAAATGCTTCTTCGTAGTCTTTCTTCGAAAATCCCGGGTTTCTGACCTGAGTTTTTTCGTCGGCCAGACATTCTTCGGTAGTAATTAATGTGCCGCTTCCGTTTGTGTCGATCGCCCCGCCTTCAAGAACTATGTTTCGATTATCGCGGACGGCTTCGGTCCGCAGGAAATTAAAAGTTTTAGAAACGAACGCAGGAATTTTTCTGTCCTTTTTATAGTCGGGATATTTCGCCCAGCCGTTGAAATGAAAATCCACGGCCGTAATCTCATCGTTATTTTTAACGAATACCGGGAACGAATCCCTAAGCCAGCCCCTGTCCGTTTTCAGCGGAAAAAATTCCGCTCGCGTTAAATCCGCATCTGCGGATTTTAAAATATTCAGCGCTTTTCTTTCATGGACTTTATCTTCGACAATTATCCTGACTTTTTCGCCGCGGGATATTTTTTTTACTATGTCGGCATAAACCCAGGGGATCGGGGCGAACTTGCCGGGCCAGTCCTCTCTGTTATGAGGCCAGCCTATCCAGGTTGCTTCGTGGTTCTCCCATTCGGCGGGAATGCGGCGTCGATTCTCCTGTTGTTCCATTACCGTAATTCTCCCGATTTATTTTTCCGAAAACCTTTTTTTTATGTCGCCGTAGGCATCGATTCTTCTGTCTCTTAGGAACGGCCAGTTCCTGCGAATATACTCAATCCTTCCGGGGTCCACTACAGCAGTGATTATTTCTTCTTTATCGGAGGATGCTTCGGCGATAATTATTCCCTGCGGGTCGGCGACAAAAGACCTTCCCCAGAATTCAATCCCTGGAGAATTTTTACTTTGTTTTTCCAGGCCTACACGGTTCACGGCCGCTACGTAAACGCCGTTGGCAATTGCATGTCCCCTTTGCACCGTCTGCCACGATTCAAACTGCGCTTTGCCGTGTTCCTCTTTTTCGGCGGGATGCCATCCGATAGCCGTGGGATAGAATAATATACCGGCACCTTTTAAAGCCGTCAGTCTCGCCGCTTCCGGGTACCATTGATCCCAGCAGATTAACGTCCCTATACCGCCGTATTTTGTTTTAATTGATTGAAACCCCAGATCGCCCGGCGCGAAATAATATTTTTCGTAGAACGCGGGATCGTCCGGGATGTGCATTTTTCTGTAGACACCCGCAATTCTTCCCTCTTCGTTTATTACCGCAGCGCTGTTATGATACAAACCCAACGTACGCTTTTCAAAGACGGGGACAATAACAATAACGCCGTGCTTTTTCGCGACGCCGGAAATCCTTTCCGTCGACGGCCCGGGAATAGATTCAGCCAGCTCAAAATTTTCGATATTTTCCGTCTGACAGAAATACTGCGATCTGAACAATTCCGGGAGACAAATTATATCTGCTTTATCCTCGGCCGCCTTCTCGATCCAGTCAACAGCCTTATTTAAATTTTCATTTAAATTCTTTCCGGGCGACATTTGCAAGAGGGCAACTTTGAATTTCCCGGTTTTTTCGACTTCCTTCATTGCGGTTCCCTATTTATGCAAAAATTTTTAAAAGTTAATTTAAGTAAAATTAAATAATTTTTAATGTCAATATCCGGAAGTCGACATCAATAAGCCGTTCTCGTTGTAAACTTTCTCGCTGTATTTTTTCCCGTTAATATAATACTCTTCTATGTTCAGTTTCCCGTTCCTAAAATAACTCCGCACCCATCCGTCAAGTACACCGTCCGAATAACTTTCGGTTCTGCGCAATGCTCCGTATTTGTAGTAATAATTTTTCTCGCCGACAATTTTACCGTTCCTGTACTTCGCTTCGGATTCGATAAGACCGATTTCGTTGTATGTTTTATAGTCGCCGTCGGGCAGTCCGTTGCTGTTGTAAAATACAGCTTTCAATCCGCCGTTTTTGTAATAGACTATTTCGATCCCGTTTTTCTTGTTATTATCGTAATTAGTCTCGCTCTCCAGCTTTCCGTCATCGTAATACGTCCGGGTAATTCCGGCCTGGATTCCTCTGATATAATCAATATTTTCTTTAAGGATCCCGCCGTCGTAATAATTAAAAGAATTATTTTCGAGAGTATCGTTTACGTAGTGCCATTCGTATTTAAGAAACCCGTCTTCGTAATAATATCTGCTGATCCCGTCTTTTTTCCCGTTCTTATAATGCGTCTCGCTTTGCAGCGCCCCGTCGTTATAATATGTCCTGTCGGTTCTTTCCTTGTCTTCTAGCTTGCCCATATAATCGTACTTAACCCGGTTTGTCAGCTGGCCGTTTACGTACGTATCGACTACCCTTAAATTGGCGGACATATCGTATATTTTAACTTCACCGACAAGCCGGCCGTTTAAATAATTTGCATCCAGTGCAAGTACTCCGTTCTCGTGATAAACTTTCGTTGGCCCGTCTTCGATGCCTTTGTGATAGGTCCTTTCCACTTCCAGCTTCCCGGATTTGAAATAAGTCCTGGAAGTTCCCTCAAGCTCCCCGTAAACGTAATACCAGTCGCCCTCAAGTTCGCCGCTTTTATAATAAGTATGCGTGACTCCTTCAAGCCGGCCGTCGACATAATTCTGTTCTGCCCACAATTCTCCGGTTTCGTAATACCACTTCGAGATGCCCTGCTTCAGACCGTGCGAATAGTTCCACTCAATGCTGAGAAGTCCGTTCTCGAAATACCAGTCTGATTTGCCTTCCTCTTTTCCGTCGACATAATTCCATTCTTTCCACAATTTCCCGTCCGAATAATATTCAAAATATTTTCCGTTTAATTTGCCGTTCACATATTCGCCCTGGGTCTTCAATGTACCGTCCGGGTAATATGTTTTTTTTATCACTGACGAGGAATCGCTCTGTGCTTTTACCAGGGAAGTTACCAGTAATACACCTAATAGGATTAAAAAAGTATTGGGGGTTTTGAGCATTTGCCGATTGTTTATTGTTACCGAAAAATTAAGTATTCGTAATAACACCATTTAATCAATTTGTAAAATTAAAATTATTTTATAACATTAAAAATTGAATTATGAATACATTTTGACAATGGCCGGGAAAATTTATTGAAATTTATCCGGCGGGATATCGGTAGTAGAAAAAGCATGCATACGCATTTTACAAAAAAATCGACCCTGGGACGAAATTTAATTTTATCAATTTTGCTTAATTCGTTAATCGTGTCCGGGGAAATAATTGCCGGCATATTGAGCAACAGCCTGGCTTTGGTATCGGATGCCCTGCACAACTTCAGCGACCTGGTTTCATTATTCCTAAGTCTGATCGCGGCAAAGATGTCGAATTGGAAAGCTACCCCGAACAAAACTTACGGATACTTAAGGGCCGAAATAATTGTTGCTTTTATAAATTCGCTGGTGCTCGTAATAATAGGAATTTATATTATATACGAAGCTGCGGGCAGGATAATAAATCCGGAACCGGTTGCAGGCCTATGGGTAATAATAGTAGCCTCGGTAGGTCTAGCGGCCAACGGCTTGTCTACTTACTTATTACACGGAAATTCCCGCGAAGATCTGAACGCGAAGACAGCCTACCTTCACATGCTTTACGATTCACTTAACTCATTCCTGGTGATTGCGGCGGGAATATTGATCTACTTTTTCAAGCTTTACATCCTGGATCCGGTATTTTCTATAATCATTGGTTTGTTTATAATTAAAGGCGGGTGGGATGTTGTTTTGGAAACGGTCAACATATTAAGCGAAGGGACGCCCAGGCATATAGATATGAACGAAGTAGCAGATTTTCTTACCTCTTTTCCGGAAGTGAAGCATATCCATCACCTTCATATCTGGTCGATCTCGTCGAAAATGAACGCCCTTTCCGTTCACGTTGTTGTAGAAGATCAGCCGATCAGCAAGGGGTATTTGATAATAAGCAAGCTTGAAAGGGCCCTTAACGATAAATTCGGTATCGATCATCCCACCATACAACTTGAAGCAGACCTTGCCAAAGAACAGAATAAGGTGCTGAAATTAAACAGCGACGGGTAAAATACCAGGGACCTATCTTCGAATTTTTAATTTTACATCCCTAAATTTTATCCCGGTCAGGGTTTTGAATGAAACCTTGCTTACGCGATATTCATTCCCGGATCCATTTGTTCGTAATATAATATTGGAAAACCATCGACAGCCATATGATATGATTTTCCCCGTTTACCTGTGCGGGAATAAACTTCAGTTTGTTTGCGTATTCAACCGTCGCGGAATCCAGTACTTGGGAACCGGAAGACTTCTGGATAACGGTTTTGTATACATTACCTCCCTGCGTAATTAATAATTTTATTTTAACCGTACCTTCTATATTGTCGATAACCGCCTTGCGGGGATAAACGGGAGATGTTTCCGTAATCAATTTTGGTTCGATAATATCGGCCGTATCGTAATCGGTTATATTCTTGATTACCACCGTTCCGATATTCTTTTCCTTCTTTTCCCTTCTTGCTTTATTTTTAAAAATTACCGCGTTATCTTTCCCGAAAAATCTGCATGAAAGATTATAATGTGCCAGCAGTTTTTCCAGGTTATCGATTGAAAGATTTCCCGGGATTACCGTATCTATCCTGATATCCCCCACGGAACCGCTTGCGTAGATAAAATTAACGCCGCTTTCCGTTCTCATTTTTTCGAGAACCGTACCCAGCGTATGTTCCCCGTCTTTAAGCGGATTCGTTTCGTTATGCGCCTGAGCGAATGTATTTAATACGAATAATACACCGCAGAATGAAAATATGAGATACAACGATCTGTACATTTTTATTTGAGACTTAAAGATAACGGCGTACCCTCATTGTCAGTGCCGGATTCGATCTCGTTAATATCCGCATCAGGATAATGCACTTTTAAAAAACCTTTGATCTTTGCAATTATATTTTCCTTTTGCTCCTTGGCATCTATGCCGGAATCCGGGGTGCTTCTTATATATTTGATATCGTACCTTAGAGCATTAAACATTAAGCTTTTCACGTTCTGAAGACTGTCGTAATCCGGGAACCTCTGCATGAAGTCGTAGTAAATTAAAAACGACAGCGGCCAGGAATCCCATTCGCTTTTCCATTCTTCCACAATGTCTTTAGATAAAACCAACGCGGCGTACGTATTAAAGTTTAGAGCGTCTCTCATTTCCCGGATAAAATCAATGTGTTCGCGGAGTATTTCTCTTTCCAAAGGAATTCTGTCTGCAATTCCGGAATTTCTAAGTATGTAATATAATCTGTTGACCTCATTTACGTATTTGTTGGCAAGCATGTCCACATTCGATATTTGAAATTTGATATCCATCGACATTTTAACTTTGACCGATCTGCCGTCTACTTTGGCAGGTTCGAACAACAGGCTTTTGCAGTAGTCGACCGCGGAATTATCAAGAAGCCGGGAACCGGAAGACTGCTGAACGGACGCGTTTGTAACTTGACCGGCATCGCTTATATCGAATACAACCTTGGTATTTCCGGTATAGGAATTTTCCTGTGCCAGCTTCGGATATAATAATCGCGGGTGATTTAATTGCGTCGGAGGAACATAAATTTGCTCTCCGGCTATATTGGGACTATAGCCGCAGGATAGGTTAATCAACATTAACAACATTGCGGTTGCAACGGCCAGGCCGGTATATCTAATCATTTTCTCAACCTCCCTTACTAAAAGTTTGATTAAAATAATATATTTACATCAGTTCTACGGTCTACTCTAACCAAATCGGTTAATGTTATTAAAACGAATTTTACTTGGATTTTATAATATATTTCCCGTGTTGTTTTACATACTTTAAGTCTAAAGCCAGACAGATCATCGATAATGCACTGTCCGCGCTCATATTTCTGAAAGATCCGGTTAAAGTAATCTCTTCCAATTTCTTTCCGGTTACCTCGATAGGCACATTATAATATTTTTCCAATTCTCCCGCGATCGACAATAGAGGTGTTTTATCGAACACCAGGTTTCCTTGCATCCATCCCAGCAGGAATCCCGCATTAACATCTTCCGGATTGGTGGGACTCTGATCGCCTATTACCGTACTCCTCTGATTTGCGGTCAGTCTGACGCTCTTTTCACCGCTTATTTTCGGTGTAACCTTTACAATGCCTTTTTTAACGATTACTTTAGTATCTCCGCCGCGGGACCAGACATCGAATTGTGTCCCGACAACCGTAGTCCTCGCATTAACCGTAGATACCACGAAGGGATGTTCCTGCTTCGTCACCTTAAAGAATGCTTCTCCTTTTAATTTTACCTCCCTGATATTGCCGTAAAAAGTCTCCGGATACCGGATCGTGCTACGGCCGTTTAAGATTACTGTGGAACCGTCGGGCAGCCGGATTTCCTTTTGAGCTTTGTCGGCAGTCAAAACGATTTCTTCCGCCGGAACGTAATGAGTCTTATTCCAAATTAATACTACCGCCGCCAAAATTAAAACCGCGAGCGCGGCGGCAAGGACAGGCTTAAACGCCGGTTTAAATTTCTTATTGCCTATGTTCCTGCTTGCTGCGCGAATTTTAGCTTTCGAGTCCGCGGGCTCCGTAATTCCGCTCAACTCCCTCCATTCATTTTCGGCATCGGGTAATTGCGCATCTTCGTAAAGCGAAGTAAGGTCCCATATCTTTTTAATATTATTATATTCAGATTTATTCTCATCCGATTCGTTCAGCCATTTTTTAAGCAGCTCATCCTCGTCCTTGTTTGTATTCCCGGTGATCGATTTAATACAAAGATTAAGGTAATGCTTGGTCTTTTGTTTGTTCGTCATATTTTGCTTCCTCTGTTTAATATTACAGATGACTTTACGAAAACCCTACCCTATCTGAAATATTCGGCGGAAAATTTTTTCTTTAGTAAGCTTATGGCTTTCGACATTCTTTTTTCGACGGCCTTTTCCGAGATATTGCATATTTCGGCTATCTCGCCGTATTTGAATCCTTCGGATCTGTTTAAAAGGTAAACGGTTTTGATTTTTTCGGGCAGACTGTTTAATGCCTTCATTATGTCGATTTTTAAATCGATGTCGGCTGTGTTCCCGGAATCCGCTCTCTTCATGTTTTCCAATGAAATGTTCCTGGAAGAGTGAAGCATTCTCTCATTAATTATAATGTTATGAAGGGATTTATACATATATGCTTTGACGGACTTCTGCGGATTCAGGAGATTTCTTTTTATCCAGATCCTTGAGAACAGCTCCTGAACCATTTCGCGGGAAAGATCCATGGAATGAGTATGATAAAGAGCGTAGCGGATAAGACAAGGAAAATATTTTATATAAAATTGTTTAAAGGAATCGGCATCGCCGTTGACGATGGCTCTTACCGTCTCCTCGTCGGAAGAAATATGATTATTATCCCGCGGCATCAGATAACAGTCCTTATCTCTTGTTACCGTAAAAAAATCCCCTTATTCCCGCCTCAAATAAAAGGATGAAAATATGAGGCAAAGAAAACCCCTGATACTAAATAAGTTTAATATTTATCTCATTTAAATATAGGGATAAAGGAATTAATATAAATGATTACCGGAGCTAAGGATTGTCTTATTTTGTCTTGAATCCCGCATCTTGTATAATTTTTTTGGCGACCGCGGCAATAGTCTCGTTTTCAAAAGAAAACCTTATTGTTCCTCCGGAGCCTTCCCTTATTTTTAGAAGCTCCACGTCCTTAATATTTAAATTATTCTCGTACATTTTAGTCGATAGTTTGCTCAGGACCCCGGGCTGATCCTTGACGTAGATAAAAATATCTACCAGAGGGTTGATGAAACCTTTGGTGTTCTTCGGGATTTCGTCCCGGCGCTTTCTTGCTTTTTCGAACATGCTTTCCACGGCAGCGTAGTTTCCACCTGTAAGGCTGTTTTCCATTTCACTTAAATTCTCTTTTAACAACTTAAGCGCGGTAATTATTTCGGCATTATTCATCTTCAATACGGATTCCCAGATATTGAAGCCGCTGGAGGCAATTCTCGTCATGTCCCTGAAACCGCCCGCGGCAAAATCGAGATAATTTATTTTATCGTTGTTGTCTACGGCCGAATTGACAAGAGTCACGGCAAGCAACTGGGGGAGGTGGCTTACCCTTGAAATAACTTTATCGTGAAGGAAAGGATTCAGGAACCTTATTCTTGCGCCGAGGAGCTTAATTACTTTTACCAGTTCGTCCAGCTTATCTTTGTCTTTCGTCGTGTCGGAAACGATATAAACAGAATTTTCGAACAGGAGTTCTTCGGAGCTTTCGTAGCCGCTGGTTTCCTTCCCGGTCATCGGATGGCCGCCTATATACGTACCCCTGCTTTTAACGGAGTTCCATTTTTTCTCAAAAATACTTTTTACCCCGCACACATCCGTAAGGATGGTATTTTCATCTATCAAAACCGCAATCTTTTCAAAATATTCGATCGACAGTTGCGTGGGAAGACAAAGGAAAATTATTTCGGAATCCAGGCAGTCCTTTATTGCCCCTATCGTCTCGTCTATGCTCCCGTCTTTCAACGCGCGGTCCGCCACAGCCGGGACGTCGAAGCCTTTGATATAAAACTGCTGATTGCTGGTCTTTAACGCTTTTGCTATCGATCCGCCGATTAGGCCCAGACCGAACACGGAAATTTTTTTTGATGTCGACATTTAACTTAGTAATACTTTCGTAAAATAAATTAATTGAAATTCTGGCTACATTTTCCTGCCGATTACTTCGGCTATCATTTTTACCTGCTGCATCAGCTCTACGAATTGCTCTGGAAGAAGCGCCTGCGGGCCGTCCGACAAAGCTTTCTCCGGATCGTTGTGGACTTCCACCATTAACCCGTCGGCGCCTGCGGCAACAGCGGCCCTGGCCATAGGCAGTACTTTATCCCTCAGCCCGGTTGCGTGCGAAGGGTCGGCTATAACCGGGAGGTGGCTGCGCTTGTGAACCACCGGGATGGCCGAAAGATCAAACGTATTTCGGGTGTAGGTTTCGAAAGTTCTTATGCCCCTCTCGCAAATCATAACCTCCCGGTTACCGCTCGATAAAATATATTCCGCCGACATCAGCCAGTCCTCCACCGTAGCGGCAAGTCCTCTCTTCAACATTATGGGCTTGGTCGTTTTACCCAGGTCCCTCAGCAGGGAAAAATTCTGCATGTTCCTGGCCCCGACCTGAAAAATATCGGTATATTCTTCTATTAAATTAATCTGGGCCGATTCCATTACCTCCGTAATCACCAGCAGTTTGTATTCGTCAGCAGCCCTGCGCAGAAGTTTCAATCCTTCCTCCCCGAGTCCCTGGAAGGAATAAGGCGAAGTTCTGGGTTTAAATGCGCCGCCTCTTAATATTTTTGTGCCGGTCTTCGACACTATTTCGGCAATGGTAAATATCTGGTTTTCGTTTTCGACCGAACACGGTCCCGCCATCATTACCACATCGTTCCCCCCTATGACAACATCCCTGATCTTTATCTCCGTATTTTCTTTTTTAAAAGTACGGCTGGCCAGTTTGAACGGTTCCGTTATCCTGTATACTTCGGCAACGCCTTCCAGTATCTTTACGTTTCTTATGTCGAAGTTCGGCTTTACGCCGATAGCTCCCAGTACAATCTGTTCGACGCCGGTAGATTTATGAACCGCAAATCCGAAGTCCTCAAGGTGCTTAATTATATTCTCGATCTGGCTGTCGGTCGCATTTTTTTCTAATACTACTACCACAGGAACTCCTAAATATTTTTTAATGAAAACTTTTTTCGCCCGCCGTAACCGCAAAGTCAAGATGATCTTCCTTGGTGGGCACGGCACAAGAATATAGCGCGCTGTACGCGCAGTAAGGGTTATAGGCAAGGTTAAAGTCCACGGTATACACGTAATTCGGATCCGGGTTCAAATCGAAATCCAGGTACCGTCCTACCCCGTATGTCTCGTTCCCCGTGGTTTTGTCCGTAAACCATATCGAATAATAGGCCGTGCTGTCCGCGGTCATGCCTTTATAAACGTTAAGATTATATTCCCGGCCCTTATAATTAATTTTAACGTACCCGAACCTTACGATCTTTCTCTGCTCGCCCTTCGTCCCGAATATTTTTACCGTATCTTTTGTCTTATAATAATAAAGCCTGCTGTGAAAGACAAAATCCGGATCAACGTCGTAGTATTTCAGCGGAGCATAATGCGCATCCTTGTCTCTGACGAAAGGGGAATCCTTATTTTCTTTCATCCAGTCATTTTTTTCCGCGCGCGACTTCCGGATCTCATTAATATATTTCTCCTGTTCCGGAGTATATTTTTTCCCGCAGGAATTAAATAACGACGCTGCCGCCGCAAGCAGAATAACGGCGGCAATAAATATTACTTTCGCTTTATTCATTTCTCCTGATCTTTTTTTGGAGCTCGCTCAGCTTGTTCAACGCTTCAAGAGGAGTAAGATTGTTCAATTCGATATCTTCAATCTCTCCTCTGATTTTATCGTCTTTAATCTCGAATAAACTGAATTGGTTTTCGTCGTCCCGGTGCAGCTTTTTGAGCCTTTCTTTTTTAACTTCGTACGGAGTTAATTCTTTGCTTTCGAGGTTCTGCAGTACCTCTTTAGCCCGGTTGGTAACAAACACGGGCAGTCCGGCCATCTGGGCGACCTGAATGCCGTAACTGTGGTCTGCCCTGCCGGGGTTTACCCTGTGAAGGAAAATTACCTTGTCCTCGTATTCCCTGACTTCGACCTTATAATTTTTTATTCTCGGGAAAAGCTCCGTCATTTCGTTAAGTTCGTGATAATGCGTGGCAAAGAGAGTTTTCGATGCCACTTCCGAATTCTCGTGAAGATATTCGGTAATCGCCCAGGCAATCGATATACCGTCGAAGGTGCTCGTACCTCGGCCGATTTCGTCCAGCAGAATCAGGCTTTGGGATGTGGAGTTATTCAAAATGTTGGCGGCTTCCTGCATCTCCACAAGGAACGTGCTTTCTCCGGCGGAAATATTATCGCTCGCGCCCACCCTTGTAAATATTCTGTCCACAATTCCGATCTTCGCGCTTTTGGCGGGCACAAAAGAACCAATCTGGGCAAGCAGCACTATCAGTCCCATCTGCCTGAGGTACACAGATTTTCCCGCCATATTCGGGCCCGTTAAGATAATTATCTGCTGGTCCCCGTTGTCCAGTCTGCAGCTGTTGGGTGTGAATTTTTCTCCCGGAGGCAGGATCCTTTCGACTACCGGGTGCCTCCCTTCAGTTATTTCTATGCTTGTCCCTTCGTCCAATTCCGGTTTCGAGTAATTATATTCTTCGGCGCATTCCGCGAAAGACAAAAAACAATCTATCATTCCGACGAGCCCGGCATCTTTCTGAATCGATTCCGCTTCCGAGGCAATCATTAGCCTTACTTCGTTGAACAACTGGGATTCCAGTTCATAGATTTTTTCTTCGGCGTTTAATATTTTCTCCTCGTAGGCTTTTAAATCGGGCGTAATGAATCTCTCCGAATTAACAAGCGTCTGCTTGCGTATGTAATCTTCAGGTATCTTATCTTTGTTGGCATGACTAATTTCTATGTAATATCCGAAGACTTTATTAAAGCTTACTTTAAGGGACGAGATGCCTGTTCTTTCCCTCTCGATCTTTTGAAGGTTCGCTATCCAGTCTTTCCCGTGGATCGAGATATCCCTCAATTCGTCCAGCTCCGGGCTGTAGCCGTTTTTAATCACGCCGCCGTCGACCAGGCTTAATGGGGGATTATCCACAACCGAGTTCAGGATTAGCGAAACAATTTTATCGACGGGTAAAAGATCCCCGCCTATTTTAGTCAGGGTGTCCGCAGAAGCTTCGCTTAATAATTTTTTTAACTGCGGGATCTTTTGCATGGATGTTTTCAGCGCAATAATTTCTCTCGGGTTGGCCCTTCCTGTACATACTTTGGAAATCAGTCGTTCGAGGTCGCCTATTTCCTTCAACTCGTTTATTAAATTTTTCCTCAGGTTTTTATTCTCGTATAAGTTCTCCACGCTTTCCAGTCTTTTTAAAATCGGCTTCAGTTTGCGAAGCGGGGCGGTAATCCATTTTTTAAGGAGCCTCCCGCCCATCGCCGTCTCGGTTTTATCCAGAATCGAAATAAGCGATCCTTCCCTTCCGAAATCGTGCATGGAGAAAGTAATTTCAAGGTTCCTTTTGGTGGAATAATCGAGCGCCATATAATCGGAGGGATTGTAGGCGGAAACTTTATTTAAATGCGAAAGGTTTTCTTTCTGGGTTTCCTGGAGATAGTTAAGTACGGCGCCCGAGGCGATGATCCCGGGGATCAGGTTGTCTACGCCGAAGCCCTTCAAATTTACGGTTTTAAACTGGCTTACCAGAAGTTCTTTGGCGTAGTCGAAATTAAATATCCAGTCGTCAAGCTTCGTAACCCGGATCGAAGGGTTAACTTTCGATATAACCGGGGCAAGTGAATCTTTGTCTCTTTTCTGGACAATAACCTCGGCGGGCGAAATCGTTTCTATCTGCTGGTTCAGTTGAGCTGCAGGAACCTCGAACGCATAAAACTCCCCGGTCGAGATATCGCTGAAAGATATGCCGGCAGTATCTTCTTTGATGCATACGGACATCAGGTAATTATTCTTCTTATGATCCAGCAGCTTGTCGGAAAAAGCAACGCCGGGAGTAACAACTTCAATTACTTCCCGCTTTACAATGCCTTTTGCAAATTTGGGATTTTCGATCTGTTCGCAAACTGCAACGCGGTAACCGGCTCTTACCAGTTTAGGCAGGTATGAATCGATTGCGTGATGCGGAAAACCGGCAAGAGGCACGTCCCCGGCCGCTCCGTTGGCCCTTTTTGTTAATGTGATTCCCAGTACTTTCGATGCAATCCTAGCGTCTTCTTCAAAAGTCTCAAAGAAATCCCCCATCCTGAAAAGCAAAATCGTATCCGGATGAGCGGCTTTTATCCTGCCGTACTGGGCCATTAAAGGAGTTTGCATAGGTTCCGTTCTTTTAAGACATTTAAAATACTCCAATAAAAAAAGAATTTCAATTTATAAAGCCCGGAATATTCGGAACATTCTCCGCCGTTTCTTATCTTACGGCTTACTTTTGACAAAAGTTATTGCTTAATTGCGGTTGGTTTCCGATTAATATATTATCCGGACCCGGAATAATGAACGAAGAATATCATAAATGGAATTCATATTATCTCTACGGCGAATACGAGATGCTTGTTTTCGGGCAGGGCGGGTATCCCGTTATATTCTTCCCGTATTCGAGAGGAAGATATTACCAATTAAAAGATAAGGGTTTTATCAAAGCCGCATCCGGTATTTTGGATAGCGGCAACGTAAAAATTTATTGCCCGGACAGCGCCGACTCGCAGAGCTGGTACAATTATTCAATTCATCCCGCGGACAGGGTGAAAACTCATAACGGCTACGAAAATTTAATTATTAAGGAAGTAATCGATTTCGCGAAACACGAATCGGGGCGTGAAAAAGTAGGCGTTGCAGGCTGCTGCTTCGGTGCCTATCATGCCCTGAACATAGCATTAAGACATCCGGATAACGTTGACTCGGTCATTTGTCTCGGCGGTACATACGACATCAAACGATTTATTTACGGGTACTACGACGATAACTGCTACTTCAACGGTCCCCTTGATTACCTTCCGGGCCTCGAAGACGAATGGTACCTCGAGAGGATGAGACAAATGAATATTAATTTCGGAATAGGCGAAAACGATATATACCTTGCCGAGAACAAACGGATTTCTTTTTTGCTTAACCGGAAAAATGTCCCGCATAATTTTGAAGTTGTCCCCAATGCGGGGCACGATACGAATCTGTGGCTTAATCTATTCCCGCGGTTTCTCGAAAGAATTATTTAGATCCTCCCCCGTTCTCTTTCTGCAAAGCCTCGAAATATTTTCTAATTAAGTCCTGGTAATCTTTTGTGTAGCCTTCCCTTGCCGAATTGTTTAGCTCGTCCGTAATAGCGTTATCTTTACCGGAGGATAAATTCAGCTCTGCCGGTGACCGGCGTACTACGTCGGTTCCTGCTGTGGATTCGCGCTCCTTCTGATAGTCCCTCTCGTTTACGGAGTGTTGTGCATCGAGCAGTCTCGACAAAATATGCTCCTGCTGCTGCAAGACTTTATCGTTTATATCGTCGGCCGATAAATTTTTAACCACTTCCTCCATATTCTTGGCTATGTCTTCCAGATTCGCCGGAATTTTTTTCGACTGTCCGGCATTCATGGCCTCCCGGTTCAATTGCCGCAGCGATTTTCTTATTACATCCTGCTGCCTTGCCAGACGCTGCATCTGCGCCCTTTGCTCCATGGACAAATTCCCGTTCATTGCCTGCTGAAGCATCTGCGTCAGATTGTTTAGGCTCATCTGCTGTCCCGATAATTTCTGAAGCTGCTGCATAAGCGAGGGCATCCCCGCTCCCTGTCCTCCCTGCATCATCTGCTCCATCGAACTTTTTATCAGGTTCGCGGCCTCATTCAAGGAAGTCATGGCCTGCGACTGATTGACTTCCGCCAGGTTTTTATTCCTTTTCTGAAGATTGCCGATCGACTGGTCCATCTGCCTTTCGGCATCGCCAAGCGCTTTTCCCATTTCCGGGGTAACCGCAAAAGTTTTCTGGGATAATGCGGAAAGCTGTCCGAATATATTATTAAGGTTGCCCTGAATGTCGCTCTGTGTCTGCGCATTTTCATTGTACGAGGAAATGCTCTCGTCCATATCGTTCGTTTTATTCTTAAGGCCCTCCTGCTGTTTCGAAAGCGTAATTAAATTATCCGTAATCCTCATCATATCGGTAAATGTCTGCATCTGGCTTTTCATCGAGACGGACTTTTGAAGCTGCTGAATGCCTTCTTTCATCTTCCTCATATTATTTTCGACCGAGGTCTGGTTTTGCATAGCCTGCTGCATCATGTTCTGCTGTATATTTTGCGAAGCCTGTTCGGAAAGCTGCTGATTTTTCTGTTCCTCATATTCCTTGTTCAATTTATCAAGCTGATCCTGCGGCAGGTCTTTCAGCTCTTCGAACTTCTTCTGAAGGTCTTTCATTTCGTCTGAGAAGTCTTTTAAATCCTTGGTTATATCGTTCTGCTTTTTGTTAAGTTCGTCCTCCCCGGCTTTACTGTTTTTACCGGAAGTTTGATTTTTCAAATCCTCCTGGTTTTTCGCTATGTGTTCGGTCCTGTTCAGCATGTCTTCCAGCTTCTGCTCCACCTGTATCCTCTTTAAAAGATTCATTGTCCTTTCGATGCTTTTGCGGAACTGATCCTCATTTATCTGCATGTTCTCGAAGGCGTTCTGGGTCATGTCCCTGTTCATGTTCTGAAGCACGTTTTGAAGCTGGTCCATGGCTTTTTTCATCTCGTCGGTCGACATTTCATCGAAGAGCTTCTGAAGCTCCATGTACTTTTCAAGGGTTTCTTTGGAAAGCAGGTCGTTTTTTTGCAGATCATCCTGCATCTTCTGAAGGTTCTTGCTTACGTCGCTCACCTTTTTCTGAAGGTCTTTATACTCGTTCAGAGTCTGTTCGATTTTCTGTTTTTCCTGCCATGAAATGTCCTTCTTGTTCTGCCTGAGTTCCTCGCTGAGATCCTGCATTTTTTGCTTCAGCTGTTCGGCCTTGTCCAATGTCTTGCTGAGTTCGTCGATACTTTTATTCTGTGTATCGCCTGCCTTGGTAATCATTTCGTTCAGAGTCGGAACCCTTACCGTAAATGAGGACGATTTGGCGGATTTCGGGCCGCTGATAATATCGTTGTCGAATACTTCCAGGTAGTACGTAACTTCGTCTTCGGACGTTAAATTCAAATCGGATAAATTCCATATGTACTGCACTTCCTCCTCGGTAGTATTTTTAGTTATCGGTATCGAAACGGAGGAAAATTCATTCTGTACGGGTTCGTACCTCGATTGCGATAGCCGGTAATGCAGCAGCAGTTTCGTAAAGCCGTAATCGTCGGAGATCTTTACCCCGAGCGGCAGACGGTTGTCGTTTGACAGCGAAGTATTCTGATTCGGATACTGAACCTGGATAGTAGGATAAGCATCGTTAAGCACTTTAATATTGTAGACAATTGGCGAAAGGTTGCTGTTCCCGTTTCGGTCGTTTAAGATTATCCTGTAATTGTCGTCCTTGTCCACCGCAAACCTGCCGGATGCCGCGGAATTATTAACATTCAATTCCGTTTTTTTATTGCCGCCGAATTCAAGCCGCGCGTCTTTCAATAATTTGGTGGAGCTCAGGCTCAAATCCACCATGCTTCCTTTCAATGCGGTAACATTACCGTTGTCTTTTTGCTCTGCTTTGGGGATGCTTGAATAAGCGGGTGAAAATATTTCCAGGCTTATGGACTTGACGACCGGCCTGTCTATTACGTTAACAGAATAAGTTTCGGATTGAATGTCCCCCGCATCCGCATAATATTTAAATGAAGTTCTCACCGAGGGTATTTCGTATTTATAGATACCAGACGAATCCGGGTAGACTTTCCGGTTTTCAAAGTCCGTCTCGTCGCTGTTCCTGACGGCAAGGAAGACATCCTTGGGCACCCGTCCTTCTGCTCTTATGGTTATTTTAAGGCTGTCGCCTTTGGTTAGATTGTAATCGCCGGGAGACACAAAAAAACGAAACTTCGGCGGCTGTATAAATTCCTTGTTGAAATTGGCCAGCCTGAACGATCCGGCCCCGACGCCGGGAACAAGGGTTAAAAGTAAAATAGATACGAAAAGGATACCTATAGTATAAAATGCGAGTTGTTTCGACTTTTCGAAACTAACCACCGATTCGAATTTCAAGTCTTTGGCGCGGTCGAATACATTTTTGAACGCCGCGTCGATAAGGGAATCGGAGAAGTATTTACCGGCATCCTCCTTAGACACAAGCTGCATTGCATTTAACAGATCGTCCTTCACGGACGGAAAGTACTTTCCTACTTTTCCCGCCGTACCGTGGTAATCGGTTTTACGGAAGATCTTCATGTATTTTAACAACGGCATTGCGACAAGCGTAAGAAATACTCCGGCCGTAATTAAGGCAAACAGGCAGATGAATACCGTTCTTACGACCGGTGGGAAATGCCCGAGCATTTCAATTACCGAAAAAGACAGCCAGGCTGCGCAGGCGGTAATAATTAAGGTTTGAATTCCGATCAGCGCGATAAAGGCATATTCCTTTTTTACCAGCCGCTCAAGTTTGTTTATAACGAATTTATAATATCCGGCTTCTTTGCTCATAAAATAAATTTATTAGTTCGATAAAGCCCAAATAACCAGGTTGGTCCCGAATTTTAATGCCTCAAGCCTCTTAGCCGGCGGATCGCCGTGTACTTCTGGATCGTCCCACCCGTCGCTCGGATTCGATTCATAAGTGTAGTAAACCGCAAGTCTTCCGTTTACAAATATTCCGAAACCCTGCGGCGGCAGACCGTTATGCTTGTGAGTTTTCGGTACGCCGTTGGGGAAATCGTAAAAATCGTGATACAGTCCGTAATTAAACGGCAATTCCACAAGCTGTTTATCGGGAAAGACTTTTTTAATTTCTCTCCTGAACGATTTATCCATACCGTAGTCGTCGTCGGCGTAAAGGAAACCGCCGTTCTCGCAATATTTTCTAAGTCGCGCGGCCTCGTCCGCCGTAAACGATATATTTCCGTGCCCGGTCATAAACAAGAACGGGTAAGAGAAGATTGCATCCGAAGAAACATCCACATAAGTATAATCCGCCTTTACCTTTATGTTCGTATGCTGTGCTATAAAGGTAAGCAAATTAGGTTCTTCGGTCTGGCCATTGTACCAGTCGCCGCCGCCGTCGTATTTTAATCTTGCTATTTGAAAAGCTCCTTCGTTCTGCGGAAAAACAAAACAGGAAAAAAGTACAACACAGTATAATGCCAGAGAAAATTTCTTCATGCCGATGTATAATTATATAGATCCGTAATTACCCTAAATTTTATGTACAAACATAAAAAAAAATAATACGAAACGAACCGTATTTAATCATACCCGGTAAAGATTAATAAATAAGTTATAATCAGAACGGAAATATAAAATTTAACAGACTTGGCGAATCTTGGCGAACTTTGCGGTTAAAAAATAAACAGCGAATATTTTGACTTGAAGCATTCTCCAACAAACACTAAATATTTATTTTATTGAGGATTTAAAAATTTTTTAATTTAAAAGAGGAAATACCGATGGCAAAAAAATATTGGCTGGTAAAATCGGAACCGGAAGTATTTTCAATATTTGACCTCGAAAAGAGCAAAGGACAGACAACCTGCTGGGACGGGGTAAGGAACTACCAGGCAAGAAATTTTTTACGCGACGATATGAAAAAGGGTGACGGCGTTTTATTTTATCACAGTAATTCGGACCCGAATGCGGTCGCCGGTTATTGCGAAGTCGTAAAGGAAGGTTATCCCGACCGTACGCAGTTTGACCCCGACAGCGAGCATTTTTTCCCTTCGAGCAAACCGGATAATCCGGTATGGTACATGGTGGATATAAAACTGGTTAAGATATTCCGGAACCCGGTTACAACGGAAGCAATTAAATCCGATCCGGTTCTTAAGAATATGAAGCTGGTACAGAGAGGCAACAGGCTTTCCGTTATGCCCGTTACGGATGTTGAATGGAATGAGATCCTGAAATTGGGCGGCCGGCAGCAGTAAAATTAACCGTCGAATCCCGGTCTCTTAAACTCCATGCAGTCCGGGAACAGCTCTTCCGCCGAATTAAGAATCTTGCCCAATAAAACCAATAACTCCTCGGTTTCGATAAAGAAGAACGGCAAATTTTTATGAAGGTTATTCAGAGCCTGGATCGATCTTTTAACCGCAATAATCCCGATTTTTGCGCTGCCGTTCATATCGTACTTATGGATCTCTTTAAGATCGTCGTCCTCTTCACTATTCAGCTCGAAAAGACCGTAAAGAGCCCTTTTAAATTTTGCCCCTATGAATGTATAAAACCACATGAAGACTTCGAAATCGTCAAAATTTTTCTCTCCGATCCTTTCTTTGACTTTATCTTTTGAAATGCTTGCGAGTTCATATTTTTGATTCATCAATTCAAGGAGAATATTTGCATGATTAAAATATTCGTCAAGCAAGTCGTTTAAAGGATGTAGAGGCTCCTTCGGTTCTTCACGATGGGAAGCATTTTCTTCATCCTCGACATTTCCCTCGAGTGAATCAAGGAATTCGTTGTCCGGCACATCCTCGCCGGTATTTTCATCGCCGGTTTGTTCTTTCCCCAAACCCCTGATATCCTTTTTAAACATCTCTTCTATCCCGGATAAATTTCCGTTATGCATAATTTCATAGGTCTTGATCTTGGATTCCTGGGTAAATAGGAAACAACTGGCGGTGAATCCGCACTTTTCGCACCAGCGGTCGCAGTAATTATATATTCCTTCGATATAATCTTTTTCTTCAGTGCTCATTTTACGATCCCCTTATAGATTAATTTTATTGTTCCAGCAAAGTCGCATCTTCGTCTTCGTCGCTGGAATCCAAAAGGGACTGCGGAATCGATTTTGATGTTTTGGCGCCCAGTTTCTTAATCTTCTCCACTCCCCTTATCAGGTTGCCCCTTCCGTCCTTCAGTTTATTAAAAGCGCTGTTGTAGCTGTCCTTAGCGGCATCAATACGGCTTCCTACCGCGGCCAGGTCGTCGACGAAACCGACAAACTTATCGTATAATGCGCCGCTTTGCCTCGCAATTTCGAACGCGTTTTTATTCTGGTTTTCCTGGCGCCAGATGCTCGCGATTGTACGCAGGGTCGCAAGCAAAGTCGAAGGCGATACGATCACTATATTCTTCTCGAAGGCGTCGTTAAAAAGCGACACGTCGTTCTGTACAGCCAGCCCGAACGCCGGCTCTATAGGCATGAACAGCAGAACAAAGTCCAGGCTCTCGATACCGTAAAGGTTCTGATAATTTTTTGAGCTTAAGCCCTTGATATGGTTTTTTATCGAGAGGATAAAATCTCTTAACGCCTGCTGCCTGTCTTCTTCAGCGTCGGAAGAAGTATATTTTTCATATGCAATTAATGAAACCTTTGAATCTATAACGATCGTTTTGTTCTCCGGCAGCTTAACAAGCACGTCGGGCTGGAATTTTCTGCCTTCCGAAGAATTAAGAGATTCCTGAACAGAGTACTCCCGGCCTTTTACGAGTCCGGATTTTTCCAGGATGCTCTCAAGTATGAACTCGCCCCAGTTGCCCTGTGTTTTGGTCTGTCCTTTCAGCGCGTTCGTGAGGTTGTTCGCGTCCTTGCTCATCTGCTGGTTAAGCTCATGAAGCGTCTTGATCTGCTGTAGAAGGGTCGCCCGCTCTTTGGTATCCGTTACGTAAACCTCTTCCACTTTCTTTTCGAAGTCCTTTATTTTCTCGCTGAGCGGCTTTAAGATTTGATCCAGGTTCTCTTTGTTCTGCGCGGTAAATTTCGTGCTTTTTTCATCCAGAATTTTATTCGCCAGGTTTTCAAATTCTTTCGTGAATTTTTCCTGGAGTTCTTCTATTTCGCCCTTTTGTTCGTTAAGCTTTGTTTGAAGGTTATTGTATTCGGCTTTTAGAGAAGAATTTTCCGCGGACAGCTGAAGCACCTTCGTCCTCTCGGAGCTTAACTCCGATGCGGCCTGCTTCTGACCCTCTTCCCAGATTTTGTTTCTTTCGTCCGCTTTGCCCTTTTCCAAGGCAAGACTGTTGACCTGGTTTTTTAATTCTTCCAAATCTTCGGGCGGCACTCCCCTGGCACTCTCAATTTTGGATTTTAAAACAAGCCAGACTGCCGCAGCGCCTATAAAAATTCCTATAAATAAAAACACAGCATTCATAATTCTTTAAAATAATTATTTTTTGGGCATAAACACATTAAAAATTAGCTAAACATGCAAAATATAGCAATAGTGGATTCGCCTGTTTTTAATCCAGCCTGATCTCATTGTTCAACGCATTTA
This sequence comes from Ignavibacteriaceae bacterium, assembly GCA_046706945.1. Classification (GTDB taxonomy): domain Bacteria; phylum Bacteroidota; class Ignavibacteria; order Ignavibacteriales; family Ignavibacteriaceae; genus FEN-1297. The sequence continues at coordinate 28,207 of JBJKOY010000303.1, forward strand.
AAATTACGTCTTCTTTTATAAGCGAGGCTACCCTTTTGATATCTTCGTGCATAAGGCGGTCGAAGTTCAGCGGCTTAACCGCTTTCCTGATCTCGTCGAACACAATTGCGGTTCCCTTACCGGGGCGAAGCGGCTTCAGAAATTCCAGCGCCTGCGCGGCGGTCAATAATTCAATGGCCAGAACGTTTTCCAGGTTCTTCATTATCCTGTAGCATTTCTGCGCCGCTATCGAACCCATGGAATTATGGTCTTCCTGGTTTGCCGAGGTGGGGATCGAATCGACGCTAGCCGGGTGAGCGAGGACTTTATTTTCGGAAACAAGGCTCGCGGCGGTATATTGAGCAATCATTAACCCGGAATTAAGCCCTCCGTTGGTGGCAAGGAATCTCGGAAGCCCGCTCAAAGCACCGTTTACCATCCTCTCTATCCTTCGCTCCGACACGTT
>JBJKOY010000304.1:0-5048 GCA_046706945.1 Ignavibacteriaceae bacterium
GATCAGCTTGCTTTGAAACCCAAAAATATTTCATTCGAAGCCGCTGCTGCCGCAACTCTTGCCGCTTTAACCGCCTGGCAGGCGCTCGTTACTTATGCCAAAGTAAAAGCGAAAGACAAAGTACTTATACACGCAGCGTCCGGAGGAGTGGGACATTACGCTGTCCAAATAGCAAAACATTTAGGAGCCTACGTCGTCGGTACCGCTTCCGCTCCGAACCGGAATTTCGTTATTGAACTGGGCGCCGACGAATTTATAGACTATACTTCGGAAAAATTCGAAGATAAAGTTAACGATGCGGATGTAGTATTGGATTCTATCCCGGGCAGCCATCTTCTCCGCTCGCTCGACGCGGTTAAAAAAGGCGGAAGAGTGGTAAGCATAAAAGGTAATTTTGACGGTGAAATTGCGGATAAAGCCAAGCAAAAGAATCTGCATACCCACCGCATTTTAGTAAGTTCAAACGGACGCGATATGAAAGAGATTGCAAAATTATTGGAAGCAAAAAATATCAGGTCGTACGTCTCGAAAAAATACGATTTTAAAGATCTTCCCCTTGCGCATCAGCAGATAGAGACGGGTAAAACCCGCGGCAAAATAGTAATAGTAATTTAAGAATTAAAATATTATGAAAGCACTTGTTTTTAATAAAACCGGCGAGCCGGATGAAGTATTGGAATTAAAAGATGTCGATAAGCCGACGCCGGGCCCGAACGAAGTTTCAGTAAAAATCCTCGGCAGCCCGGTTCATCCGGCCGATTTAATGTTCATACGCGGTCAGTACCGTTTCAAACCGGAATTTCCGCAGACGGCGGGTCTGGAGGGTGCGGGAATTGTTGAGGCTGCGGGCGACAATTCGAAAACTCCAAAAGGCACATTGGTAGCTTTTAGTATTAGAAAATCATGGGCGGAATATGTTGTCGCACCCGAAACCGAGCTTATTATGCTGCCCGATAATTTTCCCGCTGAAAAGGCAGTGCAGTTTTGTCTTAACCCCTTTACTGCTTGGGGACTGCTGAAAGAATCCGGTATACAGCCGGGCGGATGGCTTCTCTTAACCGCCGGAAATTCCACAGTATCCAGAATAATTATTCAGCTTGCCAGGATAAGAAATATACATACCGTTGCCGTCGTTAGAAATATACGGCAGTCCGAAACTCTAAAGACGCTAGGCGCCGATGCGGTATTAAATCCGGAAGATAATAACTTCGATGACGAGATCAATAACTTAACCGACGGAAAAGGCATCAATGCCGCTCTCGATGCGGTGGGCGGAGATACGGGTTCCGCGGTTATAAAGAATATAGCGCCTTACGGCAGGGTAATTATATACGGTAGGCTGGACAACAATCCGGCCCGTTTTTATAATTCCCAGATACTTTTTAAAAATTTAATTATAAAAGGATTCGGCGTAAGGGGTTATTTGCAAAACCAGACAAAACAGCAAAGAGACGAGATGCTTAATTTTTTAACGCACGAACTTGCGGAACCCTTCTTTGAAATGCCTGTAGAGGGATCCTATCCGTTGAAAAATTTCAAAGATGCGCTTGCGGCAAACTCAAAAAGCAATAGAAAAGGTAAGATTATTTTTAAGCCGTGATTTTCACTTTTAATCGCATGTTTCACTCCACATGCGGGAATCTGTGGTAACCGTCATATGATTCCTATTTTTAAATTCGGAATCCGGCGTATTCTTTTGACCGGATTGTATCCCGTCTTATATTTACCGTCAGTTAAATCCGAAACAAATGCTCGCCCATGAGATTCGGCAGCATGTCGGTCTATGAATTCCGTTTTTCGAAATCATGTATTCTTTCTCAATATAAGGGATCCCGTTCTATGCCCAATTATTTCGAAGTTCTGATACTAGCCCTGGTACAGGGAGCATGCGAACTGCTGCCGGTATCGAGCTCGGCACATGTAATAATAACCGAAAAACTTCTGGGACTGCCTCCTTCGTCGCCCGAAATGACAATGCTTCTAGTTATGCTTCATACGGGCACCATGTTTGCCGTAATTGTTTATTTCTGGAAAGGCTGGAAGCGCGATTACTTTACCTCCGCCGGCAGGCTTAAGGATTTTGTTGTCCAGATTATTATCGGGACAATTTTCACCGGGATAGTCGGTCTCGGGCTGATGGAATTAATAGAAAAAGTGATTATGCACGGTACCCGGAACGCACAGGTAGAGGATCTATTTTCGAACCTGCCGTTGATTACGATTGCGTTGGCCGCTGTTGGAATTTTTATCATCTATTCGGGCAGACGCGAATCTAAAGCCGTGAAAAGCGAAGAAATTAATTCCAAGCATTCTATATGGATCGGCATAGTCCAGGGCCTGGCCCTGCCTTTCCGCGGTTTCTCCCGTTCCGGTTCAACCATTTCCGCGGGACTTTTATTCGGTCTGCCGAAACAAAAGCTGGAAGAATACAGCTTTGCACTTGCCGTGGTTTTAACTCCGGCAGTGGTCGTTAGGGAGGCGTACCGGCTGCTTAAAGACCACGCGTTAAGGGGACACGGATCTGTGCTGCATCTTTTCATGCCGAGCCTGGTAGGTATGGTTTTCAGTTTCCTGGCGGGACTGCTTGCGTTAAAACTGCTTTCACGCTGGCTTGAAGGCGGGCGCTGGCAATGGTTCGGCTATTACTGCCTCTTTGCATCGGCGGCGGTTCTTGCATTGTATTTTAAATTATATTGACGGATTATGACTTATCGGAATTTTATTTTTCCGGATAAAAGGTTAACCGCAAAGTTCGCAAAGGGACGCAAAGAATATTTAATTATTGAATATTATTGTTTAACGATTAAATACTAGTCCCTGAAGAATTGTTCGAAAATAATTTTTTCGCCTTCGACTTTATAGACGCAGATTTCTTCCATAAATACATACCCGGAATTTTTCATCTCAAGTTCCATCTTCAAAACCACCGTAAAATAATTACCGGCTGTCAGAGGTTCGGAAATTTCTATGTTGATAAACCTTTCGACGCCGGAAAGGAAACGCTTCTCTTTGAGATTCATGTACGAGGCGCCTGCGGTCCTGCTGCCGTCGGTTTCGATGCTTACTATTTTATCGTCGTAAAGCTCCTGCTGCGCCTGAATAAATTTTCCGTCTTTGCAAAGCTCGATCAGTCTTTTCGCTGTTGTTAACGTTGACATTGTTTACCTTTATTGTTTGACTTCAATATAATATAATAATTGAACTCAGAAAAGATTTTACGACGGCTGCAAAGCGCTCCGGCTGGTCAAAGTGTATGCCGTGCCCGGCATCCCGAATCTGTTCGATCTGAAACTTCGGATTAATTCGCTGTATCTCTCCGGCAACAAAAGACGAGACTACACCTTTATCGCCGAATACCAGCAGGCTTGGAACAGCGATGGAGCTCACCAACTGCATGTAATCGGGGTTCGGCGGCGTGAGAACGTCGAAAGCACTCATGCTGGTTTGAAGTCTTGCTCGGGCTAACAGCTCAAGGGTCTCCGGTGAACGATCGGGATGCCCGGCCCGCGCTTCGGCCGCTAAATCATCCTGCGACATATTGAGATACCGGCGATGCCGGTCGGCAACATCGCTGTCACGAACTTCGCGCTGAACCTTCGGACTAAGGAACGTCGGATCGGCTAAGATAAGTCCCCGGATCAGTTCCGGGTTCAAGCTTGCCGTCAAGGCAGCGGTCATACCTCCCATGGAATGGCCGATCAGAACCGGGGGAGGAAGTTTCAGAGCTTTAATAAGCCCGGCAGTATCGTTTGCATGATCTTCGTACCGGTACCCGTATCCGGGTACGCTCGATTCTCCGTGCCCCCTGGCATCCGGCATTATTACGTCGTATTCTCCTTCCAGGGAACGCGCCAGAGCAGTCCAGCAGGCTCCGTTCGCGGTTAAACCGTGCAGTAAAATTAAAGGAGGCTTGTCTCCTCCGGTCCTTAAGTAGTGGATGTCGATCCCGTTTGTTTTGCAGGCTGAGCTGCTCCAGCCGTTCAATTAATGTCTCCGGAAATTATATGATTCACGTAATAGTTTTTTATTCAAGTTTATCATACGATAAATGCTTATTCAAGGTAATACCGAATCAGCTTATAAAATGAAATCCCTGCTCCGGAAGATTAACTGACCCGTTTGTTTTGAATCAGCATATTCACCGCATCTTCCAGCGAGCCTGCCGGGATAACCTCGCCCGAATTCACAAAATAAATCTCATCCGCATTCTCAATTGTATTCAGCCGGTGAGCAATTATTACTTTGGTGCTTGTACCCGGCAGTCTTTTCAGGATATCGTCCAGAAGTTTTTCGGTGACGGTATCTATATTTGCCGTTGCCTCGTCGAGAATGAGCAATTCGGGTTTGCGCAGGATTATTCTCATAAATGCAATTAATTGTCTTTGACCCAGGCTGATACCGTCTCCCGACGTCTGTACTTTTGTATCGAGCCCGGCTTCAAAACGGTTAATCAAACTCTCGAGTCCCGCCCCGGTTAATGCCTCCGTCAACCGTCCGTTTTTATTATCGCGGAAATTATCGTTCCCATATATGATGTTGTCCCTTACGGTCCCGGTAAATAAAAAAGGCTCCTGTAAGATAAACCCGATTTTTTTAGTCCGTTCTTCAGGTGTATAAGTGCGAATATCCTTGCCGTTAAAAAGTACTCTGCCTTTAGCCGGATCGTACAATCTTGCAATTAATGAAGCAGTTGTTGTTTTACCCCCTCCTGTCGGGCCTACAAACGCATATGTCTTACCCTTTTTCAGTTCGAAATTTATATTATGCAGGACTTCCCTGCCGTTCGGATAAGAAAAAGAAACATTTTTGAACGATACCAGGGAAGATGAATCGTAAATTGCATTATCTCCTATAACGGGCAGGTTGTTTTCCATGCTCAATATTTTCGAAATCCTGTCCCATCCGGCCAGAGCGACCTGGAAGTTTGCCCATAAAGTAGCAAGCTGTCTGAGCGGATTGTAGAAGCTGGTAATGTAAGCCAAGAAGCTTATTAAAAGCCCTATTGTAAATTCGTTTCTTGAAATTAGGTAAATTCCGAAGGTTAGGAC
>JBJKOY010000305.1:0-5531 GCA_046706945.1 Ignavibacteriaceae bacterium
GGTCTTTTCGGTGCAAGTTCAAAGTAACTTTAGCCCATTCCCTGAAACCGCCGAAAGAATCGTAATCCTGGTTGTAAAGACAGAAGTTATCGGACAGCTCCCGTCTGACTATAAGTTCCTCAAGGAAGGAAGCCTTATCCCCGCCGTCCGGGCAGTGTTTTTCGACATTGAGCGCCGCTCTTTGGGGAGCGATATGCCCGAAGTGTAAATACGGCGAGAGGTTCGACTGTCCCTTCTTTACCGGATCGTTCCTATTTATTCCGTAACCATGCAATCCGCCGAATACGAACTCTTTTAATGCGGTCTGCGCGGCAGCTTCGCCCGGGATTATGCCGGGAACTTCCGGGACGGAATTATCTTTCTCCGGGAAGCCGCTTATTTTTTCCCAGTCTGTCTTTCCGGAAGAATGGGATTTTATAAATTTCATATCTTCTAACCCGGGGAACTCTTCCAGGAACTCGGGAAGCAGTTTTTTTATTTTGGGTCTTATTGTATAAGCCGCAAATTCTTCCTTGGGCGAAACAGCGAATGCCGGGACAATATTGTGCGCATCCGCTTCGTAAAAAGGGATATCGATCCGGCCGGCAATTTCGTTTTTCCACCTTCTTTTTATTTTAAGCGGATCGAAGTCGGTTACCAGGCAGCCCGCCGAAACTTCTTTTAAAAATCCGGGAACTTTCGTCCCGGGTTCGCCGGTTAATAAATGAAAGGAAATGCCCAGGCCGCTTAATCTCGTTTCCACTTCCCGCAGTCCCTTCATCATGAACCCGTAATGACGGATTCCCGCGCCGAGGAAATCAGGAACAAGGCAGAACACAACGGCCAGTTCCGTTCTTTCCTTGCGGGCCGACTCCGCGGCAAATATCAACGCCCAGTTGTCATCGACCCTTTGGTCACGGCTCATCCAGTAGACGGCGGGACCTTTTCTCCCCGCGGAACCGTTTAATTTCCGGATCCTTTTCAAATTCATAATATTAATTATACAAGTTGACCGCTTATATGAGCTAACATTCTAAAAAATTACGGAAAATTAATTCTTTGTGGGACTTTTTGTCTCCTTTGTGAAACTTTGTGAAGCAAAAAATGGATCACTCACGAAGTGATGGCTTTGCCAAAAGTTACACAAAGTTTTTCACAAAGTAGCACAAAGTATAGAATAAAAGCCAAAATCTATAATTCTCATTATAAGTATATAAGTTTAATTTGAAAGCGGTCAACTTGTGTTAATTAAGTATAAATGGATTCTATTCTTTGACGGGAACGAGCAAGAGCGGTATTTTACTTGTTTTGCTTATTTTGGGAGTAACGCTTCCGTCAAATAATGCCTCGGCTCCCTTCTTACCGTGTGTTGCGAGAATTATTACATCGGCTTTGATCTTCCTGGCAGTCTCGGATATGGCGCGGGCAGGGTTATTTCTGGATGCGCTGGCCGTTACCTTAAGCCCGGATTCCTCAAGTTTTAATTTTTGACGGTTGAGGTATTCCTCCGCATCAGGAACTATCATATCCATCATCCTGGAAGTCGTTCCCGGAAGCAGACGGTTAATGGGAGTAAGCTCGCCCGACATGGAGCCGAACAGCGGGATAGCCATAAGAAGGTGGATCCTGGCACCGCACATCCTGGCAAAAGCGGAGGCGTAAGTCAGGGCCTGTTCGTGATCCGGGTTCCCGTCAAGCGGTATTAGAAAAGTATCGAAATTGCATTCCGGCTTTAACCTCCCGCCGTCGGGATTAATTAATAACACCGGCGTTATGCCCAGCGAAATTACTTTCTGCGCTATCGATCCGAACAGCATGTTGTGCAGACCGCCGCTTCCGTGCGTGCACATTACAACAAGGTCCTGATGCAGTTCCTTGGAATGTTCGGAAATACTTCTCGGTATGTCCTCAACTCTGGTTTCATGGACGTGGATATTAACCCTGATGTTCTTAAAAATATCCGAAGAAGCAATCGAATTTAGATACTCCTCCGCCTGGCCTGGATTTGTAAGGTGGCGCTGCCCGTGAACCGTTTCAGGAGCGTCCTTTTCAATAATGTGTATTAAAGTTACTGATACATTTATTTTTTCCGCAATCTTCGCGGTATAAGAAAGCACCGATTCTGCCAGCAGTGAACCGTCGAGCGGAACCAAAAGTTGTTTTATAACCGGATTATCCAACGAATAATACCTGATATATTAAGTATATGTTTAAAAATATAATTAATGCGGCAATAATTGAAATTAAAATAGTAGTAATTTTTTTATTAACCAAGATCCCCATTATTTGTTTTTTGCGGGTGAAAATTATTAAAGGAATTATTGCGAACGGAAGACCGAAGCTTAGGATTACCTGGCTGATAACCAGAGTTCTTGTAGGATCTAGTCCTACGGCTATAACAATAAGCGAAGGAATTATAGTGATCAGCCTTCTGAGCCAAACCGGGATATGCTTGTGCAAGAATCCCTGCATCATAACCTGTCCGGCGCTGGTCCCTACTGTAGAAGAAGACAGACCGGAAGCCAGCAAAGAAATGGCAAAGATCCAGCTTGCCGCCTGTCCCAGCAGCGGCTGCAAAGTTATATGCGCGTCTTCGATAGTGGCAATATTTGTATAGCCTCGCTGGTAAAAAGTAGCGGCGGCCATTATAAGCATAGCCATATTAACAAGACTGGCTATTCCCATTGCGATGGTAACGTCCAGTATCTGGAATTTATAAAGTTTCTTCAGCTTATCGGGTTGTTTTACGGTTATCCTCTGCTGAGTAAGCGCCGAATGCAGAAATATTGCATGAGGCATAACGGTGGCGCCCAGGATTCCTGTTGCCAGCAGGATGCTTTCGGTGCCGGAAAAGTGGGGTACGAATGCATGGAACAATAAAGTATTAATGTTCGGTTTATCCAGGATGGTTTCTATCAAATAGCTTCCGGCAATAACGGCCACCATCAAGGTAATGGCAATCTCAAGGGGCCTGAAGCCGTAACGTTCAAGCCCGAGAATCAGAAAGGTACAAATTGCCGTGAGGATTCCGCCGATTATCAAGGGGAACCCGAACAGCAGGTTGAATCCCAGGGCGGCGCCCAGGAACTCGGCAAGATCCGTAGCAATGGCAACCAGTTCCATTAAAACCCACATAACATATACAACCGGCCTGCTGAAACTATTCCTGCAGTGTTCCGCCAGGTTGCTCCCGGTAGCGATCCCGAGCTTCGCGGACAGCGTCTGAATGAGCATTGCCATCAGGTTGCTGACAAGAATGACCCACAGAAGAGTATACCCGAATTCCGATCCGCCCTGAATATTCGTTGCGAAGTTTCCCGGATCAACGTAAGCTACGCTGGCAATAAATGCCGGACCGAGAAACGGGAGAAGCCTGTTTATAATTCCTTTTTTAGAATTCCCGGACAATGCTTCTTCCGCCGAGATCCTTATATGGTCGTCGTTCAATACCGTTGAAGTATGAATCAAGTTTTTCATCTTTATTTTTCGTTTACTTCTACAAAAACATTCTGGGCCAGTTTATTGCTGATATTCCACGGCTTGCCGTCAACCAGTATTTCCATGGATTTATCGAAGGTCCTTTTCTCTTTTACTATTATGTTCTCATTCAGCTTTATCCCGAGCTCGGAAATGTAGGTTAAAAAATTCTCGTCAAAATCATTTACCCGCACAACCTTAGCCGAATCGCCGGTGTTTACCTCGGACAAAGGGCAGTGCTTTTTTAATTTAGGCACCTTCCCTTCTTTGGAAGGTATGGGATCGCCGTGAGGATCGTATTCCGGGTAGTTCAGTAATTCGTCAATCTTATCCATCAGTTCGTCGGATGAAGAATGCTCAAGCCTGTTTGCTTCTTCGTGGACTTTATTCCACGGCATACCGAGGACCTGGTACAAAAAAACTTCCCATAACCTGTGGCGCCTTACAATATTACGTGCATATGATTCGCCGTCCGAGGTTAAACTTATCCCTTTGTATTTTTTATAATTTATTAAACCTTCTTTTGATAATTTTCTAAGCATATCCGTAACTGCTGCATTTGTAACGGTAAGTTTTTCCGCAATAATATTGGGTTTTATTTCTCCGTTAGTATCCTTATGCTTAAATATTATGCTTAGATAGTCCTCTTTTGAATCGTTTTGCATGGATTAAGTATATTTTTGTTTTAAAATTAAGTATGCTTAAATTAATTATCAAGTGCCCTTAATCAATAATCGGAAATTTTAATATTTATTTAATATAGAGGTGAAAATTAACCGCCGAGGTAGTATGTTGAAAAGGTAAAGTTCAAAAGATTCCGAATAAAATATAAAAACAGCGTGGCGCTTCTTTACGGCCTTCGCGGTTAGAATTTGTTTTTTTACTTTGAAAAATTTTTCTTATTATAACTCTCCGATCCTTTCTTGGGTATGCTTAAAGTCTGCCAGTTTTCTTTTTTAATGTGCTTCGCAATATAAACGATTTGTCCGATATGGTACGCATAATGCGCGGCCTGCCTGTTTAGTGCTTCGATGACCGAATGCGGTTCATTCCTTATAGTAATTGTTTTCAGGAGATCTTCTTCTTTCAGCGCGTTAAAAGCCGCGGAAAAAACTTTCCAGCCTTTTTCCCAAATCCCTATAATTTCGTTCCTGCTCAAGGAGCCGTCTTCGAATTCCGAATCGCGGTTTCTGTCCGGCTTCTCACCGTCCGAAGTAAGGAAATCCGTAAACCTCGAAATCATATTACCGCTTAGGTGTTTTACAATAACGGCGATCGAGTTGGATTCAGCATCCGGTTTAAAATGGAAATCGTTATCATCAAGCTGATCAAACGTCTTATCTCCCATGGCTTTATATTTAACGAATAATTCCCCTGCCGATCTTAAAAATTCTTTACCCGGACTGTTCCCGAATGTTTTCATGGTTTGTTATTCCTTTATGTTTGCTTTAAAATTCATTTGAAGGTATTCTTTCAGAGCTTCGGCATGATTAAATTTTTCTTCCCTCGTACTGTAAACAAGGGTCAATTTATTTTCCGTGCCCGAAAGAAGCTCGGCGCACAATCCTGCTTTCGGCTCAAGTTCTTTATAGTATCTTGCCTTGAATTCTTCCCATTTTCCGGGATCGTGGCCGTACCATTTTCTCAATTCGTTGGAGGGCGCTATTTCCTTCATCCATAATTCAAACGGCGCGCCTGCTTTCTTAATTCCGCGCGGCCAGAGCCTGTCGATCAGCACACAGAACCCTTCATCCCCCGTGAATTTTTCGTATACGCGCTTGGTAAATATTCTTTTTTTCATGTCCGCCGCAGTTAATAAATATTATATAGAAGACAGTGTTAAAAGATAAGCTATTTTTTTAACATGTTATACCGGTAACCTTTGAACGGGAATTCAATGTGATCTGAAAAAAACCGGATATAAATATATTTATCAAATCTGTCCAAGATATATTTTTCTAAGTCAAGAGATAAATAATCGTGGTTTATAAATTGAAATAAGCTAATAAGGTCAATACTCCAGGTTGTATATTTTGCTACTAAGGTTAAAACCCAAAAGAATATTAGTATTACAT
>JBJKOY010000306.1:0-5184 GCA_046706945.1 Ignavibacteriaceae bacterium
GTGCGGGCGGACCTATTGAGAGCGCCGGCTTAAGCGGTTTCGGCAGGGCTGCGGCAATATCCATGTCTCATCCCATTGGCGTAGGCAACGCTAAACATCGTTTCCCCGGGTATGAAGGGTATGCGGAAGGTGCATGTTTCCCTATTTTTAAAAGAGAGGTATTCGATTTGCTCGGATATTTTGACGAAAGGTTTACGAAAAACCAGGACGATGAATTCAACTTAAGGATGAGAGAAAAAGGCTTGAAGGTTTTTATTTCTCCCAAGGCGAAATGTACTTATTACGTTAGAGAAACCCCGGCAGCTTTATTCAAGCAGTATTTCAATTACGGTTTCTGGCGGACGGCGGTCATAAAAAAACATAAAATCCCGATGTCGTTACGACAATTGGCGCCGCCTTTATTTCTGTTTTCAATCTTAATATCGATAGTTGTTTCTCCGTTTATTCGGATCAATACATTGATCACCGTGCTTTCCATACCGGTATTGTATTTCTCGGTGCTGTTTATCGCCTCGATATTTATTATGATTAAAAAAGGCGTAAAAACAGGCTTAATATTTATATTTTCCTCATTTATTCTGCACATCTCATATGCTTTAGGATTTATTGCCGGTTTTATTAAATTTATGATAAAATCTCCTCATTTTATTTCATCGGGGAATTCTCAATAATAATTGTATTTTTCAATTAAAAAATTAAAAATTTCTCAGTCGTGAGAAGTTTTACCGTCTATTGTTTGAATTTTAATCAATATTTGAATTAAATAACGGTATTATTTTTGATTAGGCATTGGGTATGTTAAAAGATTTTATACCGTTTCATAAACCTTATGTTACGGATGATGAGATCAATGAAGTAGTTGATTCCGTCAAAACAGGATGGTGGACTACCGGGCCGAAGGCTATAAAGTTTGAAAATGAATTTAAAAAATATATCGGCTCGAAACATTGTCTGGCCGTTAACTCATGGACGTCCGCAGCACATTTGGCACTTGAAGCAATAGGGTTAAAAAAAGGGGATGAAGTTATTGTCCCTGCCTTTACTTTTACTGCTACTGCCGAAATTGTATGCTATTTCCGGGCTAAACCCGTTATTGTAGATGTTGATGAAAGCAGTTATAATATTTCAATAAATTCCCTAAACAAAGCCGTAACCGGGAAGACGAAGGCGGTTATTCCGGTTCACTACGGCGGTAATCCCTGCGATATGGACGAAATAACGGCATTGGCCGAAAGCAGAGGCATAAAAATTATAGAAGATGCGGCTCATGCTTTGCCTTCAGAATATAAAGGGAGAAAAATCGGCACTATCGGCGATGTTACTTGTTTCAGTTTTTACGTGACCAAGACACTCGCCGCGGGAGAAGGAGGGATGATTTGCACAAACGACGACTCGATAGCCGAACGTTGTTCGGTAATGAGGCTGCACGGAATCCGCAATGATAGCTGGAACAGATATTCGTCCGACGGCTCCTGGTATTACGAAGTTGTGGCTCCGGGATATAAATACAATTTCTCCGATTTAAACGCGGCGCTGGCTTTGGCGCAGCTGGGTAAAATAGATTTCCTTCTCAACGAAAGAAAGAAAATTTCCGGGCTGTATAATGAAGGCTTCAAAGATAACCCTTTATTAAAAACGTACGAACATAAAAGCGACCGCAGTTCTTCTTATCACTTGTACCCGGTTCTGCTTGAACTTGAAAAATTAACCATAGACCGTTCCAGGTTTATGGAGGAATTGAAGAAGGCGGGGATCGGGGCAAGCGTTCATTTCATCCCGCTTTACAGGCATCCCTATTACAGGGAAGAGTTTGAGCTGGATGTACGCGACTTTCCTGCTTCCGAATATATTTATGAGAGGATCGTTACTTTGCCTAACTGGCCCGGGATGGACGAATTTCAAATTTCCAAAGTGATCGAAACCGTAAATTTCATTTTGAATAAACATAAAAGATAGTTTCTATTTTGAATAAGAAAAATAATCTAAAAGTTTTATATCCGGCCGTCAAAAGACTTTCGGATATTCTGATTTCAATAATCGGATTAATAATTTTATCGCCGTTGTTTTTAATAATCGGTTTTCTGGTTATAATTTCATCGCCCGGGCCTGTATTTTTCATGCAGGAAAGGGTCGGGAAAAACTGGAAGCCTTTTAGAATTATTAAATTCAGGACCATGGTTGAGGGCGCTCCTAAACTGGGACCGGGAATTTCATCATGCAACGATCCCAGGATAACGGCATTGGGAGGAGTTCTGAGAAAATTTAAACTCGACGAAATTCCGCAGCTTATAAATGTACTTAAAGGTGATATGAGCATAGTCGGGCCCCGCCCGGAAGTGCCGAAATATGCCAATTATTACAACAAGGAATATTCGATAATTCTGAAGATAAAACCGGGAATATCCGATTACGCATCAATTGCTTATAAAAATGAAGCTTCGCTGATACCGCTTATTTGCGATTGCGAGAAGTTCTATTTGACGGAGATAATGCCTAAAAAAATTGATCTCTATAATCGTTACCTGAACGAAATCGGTTTCTTAACCGATCTAAAAATAATATTTGCCACATTGAAAGCAGTAATATGAAATCCGGAAAAATTATTGCCGGGCTGTTCGATAAAGTGAATATACGGAAAGCAACTTTTATATTTTTTGATATCCTTGCCTTTACGATTTCCCTGCCGGTTGCCTACTCGGTTAAATTCGAATACGGATCGGCGTTCCCGACGATATCAAAAATTTTATTGCTGCTGGCTCTCTTTATAGGTCTGAAATTAATTGTCTTCAACCGTTTTAAAATTTATGATATTACATGGAGATTTATCTCCATCCAGGACATGGCAAACGTCGCTAAAGCAACCTTTCTAAGTACTGCCCTTTTATTTGTAATAATTTTCGGAAGCGGTTTAAAGGTATTCGAAGGATTTCCAAAAAGTGTTTTATGGCTGGACGCTTTATTAACGTTTATCTTGGCTTCGGGGATTAAGTTCTCAAAGCGCATTTATCTTGAAGTAATGAGACCGGGCCTGCGCGGTACGGAATTAAAACGGACTCTTGTAATCGGGGCGGGAAGCGGCGGGGAACAGTTGCTGCGCGATTTGTACAGAAGCGAAACGAGGAAGTTCAACGTTGTGGGCCTTATAGACGACGACCCGAACAAACAAAAAATTTATATCCAGGGTATAAGGGTCCTCGGCAGCACGGGCGAACTTTCGGAGATAATAAAAATAAATAGGATAGAGTGCATCCTTATTTCGGTTTTGTCGGCCGACAGGAATTTTCACAGGAAAATTTTTAAGATTGCACGGGAGGCCGGGATAAACGACGTAAAGGTTATAGCGTCCGTAAACGACGTCTCCGACACAGTAAAAATAGGAGTCAAAGATATAAGGGACATTAACCTGAGCGATTTGATAGGAAGGCAGGCCGTTTCCATAAATACCAAAATTATAGGCAGTTTCCTTAAAGACAAGAGGATTCTGATAACGGGCGCCGCCGGGTCAATCGGCTCGGAAATCGCCTGCCAGGTTGCCTCTTATAACCCTTCCAAGATTGCGGTTCTGGACATAAATGAAAGCGATCTGAGCGATCTTGAAATCAGAATGAACAGGGATTTCGGCTTTTGCGATATTAAAATGTATTTGTGCGATATTTCATTGAGCGAAAAAGTAAATTTGATATTCAAAGAATTCAGACCGGAAGTCGTCTTCCATGCCGCTGCTTTCAAGCATGTGCCGGTTATGGAAAAATTTCCGGAAGAAGCGGTAAGGGTTAATATTTTGGGCACGTACAATCTTGCTTTGGCTGCGGATTATTACGGAACGGAGAGCTTCGTATTAATATCTACTGATAAGGCGGTGAACCCGACAGGTATTATGGGAGCCTCTAAAAGAGTAGCGGAATATATCGTCACGGCGGCGGGACAGAAAAGCAATTCTAACTTCGTGTCGGTGCGCTTCGGCAACGTAATCGGCAGCAGAGGCAGCGTGCTGCCCATATTCATGGAACAACTTAAGAACGGGGGTCCGATTACCGTTACCCATCCGGAAATGAAAAGATATTTTATGATGATACCAGAAGCGGTAGCGTTGGTACTTCAGGCTGCCGCAACCGGCCGGAACGGTGACGTATTTTTATTGGATATGGGCGAACCCATTAAGATTGTCGACCTGGTAAAAGACCTGATATTACTGCACAACCTGGTGCCGGATAAAGACGTCAAGATCAAATATACCGGCATAAGGGAGGGCGAAAAATTATTCGAGGAGATTTTAACTGCGGAGGAAGGCGTGTCGGCCACGTCCCACGAAAAAATTTTCAGATCTAAAATAACATGCCTGTACGATATGGATGCCATCCGTAAAATGGTGGATGAATTCGTAAGCATGGACGTTAAACATACAAAAAAAGAATGGGCAGCTATCTTTAAATATTATGTCCCCACTTTCAATCCTTCGCCCGAATTCGAAGGCAAATTAATGATCGGGCCTGCGCAGAGATCCTTTTATTTACCCCGTAACCAGGTGGAAAACGAACTCAGCTGATAAAAAATAAATTTACGCCTTCCGTTTTAATATTGTATTTTTTTAATAAAAAGAAATATTTTTCGGAGTGTTTTGAATTTTTTGAATCATTTGAATAATATGTTTTTAACGGAAGAAATGTCTGAAAAAATTAACTCCGGAAAATCAATCGTATTCGTCATACTATCGGTTATCCTATTATCTTTTAATTTGCCGGCGCAAGTGGATAATGTTCCGTCGGGACATCCCGTTTATGATTTTCTTAAGAGAATGTCTGTTGCCGGGAACCTTAAAAATTACGACGACATAATCCTTCCTATGTCCAGAGCAAAAATTATTGCGTACCTGACAGAAATTGATTCGTGCGAAAATCTTTCGCAGACGGATCTGGATTTTTTGAAAAGGATGGAAGAAAAGATTGAACCCCCTCCGGCCGTCAAAGATGCGGTGAATATATTCGATAATTTCCCGGCCGGTTTTCCTGAAAATCTCATCTCCGACAGGCAAAAGCATCTGTATTTCTATCACGATTCGACTATAAATTTTTTCATCGATCCGGTTCTTGAGTCCGAAAATATTTACGGCGGAAATGAAGAAAGACTGTGTCCGATTATCAGCTTCGGCGGTTCTGCGAGGGGTTCGTACGATAATTGGCTCGG
>JBJKOY010000307.1:0-2770 GCA_046706945.1 Ignavibacteriaceae bacterium
CTAAAATATTCAACAAGAAGAATCAGCGGCCGAATAGTTCCGTTAATCGATGAAGTATTTCTTTTTTGCCTGTCCTCTTTACAGAAGAATAATTTATAAGATTCACGCCCGGCACCGCTTCCGGGAAGAACAATTTAACCTGCTTCCCGGCGGGACCGTATTCGGATTGCTTTAATTTATCTACCTTGCTTAAAACGATTATATAAGGTATGTCCGCATGTTTAAGCAGAGTATTGAGTTTAACGTCCAGTTCGGTCGGCTTGTGCCTGCTGTCTACAAAGTGAAAAGCCAATGCTATATTATTTGATTTCATCATGTACCCGGCGATCAGACTTGCCCAGTAATTTCTCTCCTTTATGCTGGTCTTCGCATAACCGAACCCGGGAAGATCGACTATGTAAAATTTTTCATCGATTAAATAATAATTTATCGACCTGGTTTTACCGGGCGTGGAACTTGTCTTGGCAAGGTTCTTCCGGTTAAACAGTGAATTTATAAAAGAAGATTTTCCCACGTTCGATCTGCCGCATAAAATAACCTCCGGGAGACCGGATGAGGGAAGCTGCTCTAGGTTGAAGACCGATCGAACGAATTCCTGTTTTTCAAACATAGTAAACGATTTAATTTAATGTTTGAAAATTAAGGTGTTGGCTTTATAAAAACAAAAAAGTATATAGAATGTTTGTAGTTTGTTGTCAGTTTCTTAGGCTTCCCCATTCCGCATATTTAAGAACGATGGTGGCCGGCAATTCGGGCTGGGTGCAGTTATCTTAACAAATGATATAAGGTTTTCGCGGCTTTATGTTCGTTTCGTAATCTTAATAAATTTTATCCGTGAAGATCCCCCATGGGGGCAAGCTGTGCCATCCGCGTTATCCATGTTCTATTGCTTTTCCCCTCTCCGGCAGTATTCATCTCAACAAAATCATTTTTTTTACCGAGGTGAAATTTCCGCATGTAATCTTATAGAAATAAATTCCGCTGGATAAGCCTCCGGCATTAAAGTTAATTTCATGGATCCCGGCATTTTGAAATTCGTTTACCAGGGTTTTGATTTCGCGGCCGAGTATATCCATTAAAGTAAGAACTACCGGGCCGCTTTTCGGAATTCCGTACTTTATTTTGGTCTCAGGATTGAAGGGATTCGGGTAGTTCTGAAATAAATTATATATCTCAGGCGCCGGTTTTAATTTTGCCGAAGACGAAACGTTTTCTGAATATTGGTACAAACCTCCTCCGTCCGTGCCGATAAAAATTACGAATTTATTTTCGACAACCGTTCCGGCCATAGTATTTATCCCTTTGAAGATGCAGTTACAGTCGGTCAACAACTGCTTCCATCTTTCTCCGTAGTCGTCGCTCTTAAAAAGAACGAGGTCGTTGCCGTACGTTTTTCCCCCGGCAAAAATTTGTCCGGGTTTAAGCGGATTAATTACTATACCCGTAAAGATCGCGTTATTAATATCGGGCAGGCAGTCGATCCAAGTTATTCCTCCGTCAACGGATTTAAGAACGTGCTCGTTCAATCCTACGAAAACAATCTCGGGATTTCCCGGGCAGGCGGCAAGCGAGTAGCAGGAAAATACTTCTCCCGCCGGCAGTGAAAGGGTATCCCATGTTCCGCCGAAATTACGCGACTTCAATAGAAAGGGCGCAGCGATAATACCGTTGAATACTCCCCCCGCCCACACGGTAGAATCGGCCGCATAAACAAAATTAAAGTTGATAAGTTTATCCGGACCCTCCCAGGATTTACTCCACGCACGGTTCTCATATTTATATACGGCCGGATCGTTCGTACAGCAGTATAGGGGCATTTGAACTCCGCCCGGTAAATAATTAAATCCCGACATATATCTTATTTCGTTGACGCGGCTTTTGTCTAAGCCCGAATCTTCCAGAAGTATTGCCGACTGAACGGGCATTACGTTCGAAAAAATAAGCGGATTGTACTCCGAGGTATCAGCCAGCATGGCCCAGAACAATTTTGTATTATCGGCATCCAGTTCCTGCGCATATACAGCCGAGACGGTTTTACTTCTGCCGAATAAATTTAACCAAACAGAATCTGCGTCTGTCTGTGTGTGGAAGAACATCCCGTTATTTACGGTTCCTGCAAGGATAATCTTCCCGTAATAAGAATTTTCGGCGGTCGTGATCGATAATACTTTATTATCTGCAAGGCCGATTTTCTTAAACTGCCCGAAAAGGGAATAATAAAAAGAAAGTACCAGTAATGTAAAAATCTTTATTTTCATCGCATTTACCTCGCACAAAATAATTTTAGCAGAGCAAACGGAATCTTCAGTAAGTCGAATGAGAATAAATGTAACTTATGCGGCCGGAACGCGGATTGTACAGCGATTAAAAGTTAAATTTCCCGCTTTTGTACGGATATGGTAATAAATAAAAATTACAGTATCAATATAAAAAAAACCCCGGAATATCCGGGGTTTGTCGATTAAAATTACGGAATTTATTAAGTCTTATTTTTTATCGGAAGATTCGGAAACTACCTGGGCTTCTTCAACTTCGGGTTTTTCCTCTTCTTTTTCTTCCTTTTCCTTCTTGGCCTTCGCCTTTGCCTCTTTCTTTTCCTTATGCTCTTCGGCTTTTGCGTTTATAACGTCGTTGTAATCCACAAGTTCGAGGATGGCCATTTCGGCGGCGTCTCCCATTCTGTTTCCGAGTTTAATAACCCGCGTGTAACCGCCGGGTCTGCCGCCTATTTTCGGAACGATTTCGCCGAACAATTCCTTTACGACTTCTT
>JBJKOY010000308.1:0-15579 GCA_046706945.1 Ignavibacteriaceae bacterium
GTAGGGGATATAATCGAAGTTACTATTATCGGGATAGACATCGAACGGGGAAGGATCTCTCTCAGCGCGAAATAAGTCAGGATTGACGATTGATGATTGATTTAGTAATTACTGAAGTATGCGGATATTAAAATTACCTATGCGGTTCTCGGCGGTTTATTAACCGCCAAGGACGCAGAGACCGCGAAGGGGGAAGTTAAAAATCGATTGACTTTTTGGTACCGTATTCCTAATTTATAGGTGCAAATTCAAGGGGGCGGCTGTGAATTCGGTTCGAACGGTTTTCATGGGGGCACGACCTTTTTTCTTGTACGCTTTAACGGGGCTCTTCTTAACAGGCTGCTCGTCAATTTATACCGTAAAAAATTTCTCATCAAAAGAAAACTTTTATAAAGACTTTAATAAATCCGCAAACGGCAATTCTTTCAAAATTATTTTAACTGACGGCAGAACATTTAAAATTCAAAAGGGGGCTTATATAACGAACGATAGCCTTTTCTTCGTCGCTCAGTTGAAAAAAGAAATGATAAAAATAAATCCTAACGAAATAAAAGAGATTAAATATTATGGAAATTATAAGTCAGGTTATTCGAACCATATTATATTAAAAAACGGGGAAGAATTAAATTCCGACAGCACATATTTAAATTCGAAAATTTTATACGTATATGTTTCAAAGCCCGTTCAAGGTTCCCTTCCGCTGGATAAAATAAAAGAAGCAAGTTATAAAAATATTATACAGGGAATTATACCGGGATTCATTGCCGGCACGTTCACCGGATTTTTGTTGGGTCTATCGACAATTTTTTTATTTAGCGGGAATAATCAATACAGCGCCAACAATACATTTGATGTTGCCTTTGCAATGTTTTCAGCCAGCATGATAACCGGAATCGTCTGGGGATGGATATCGGGATATAATTGTGTGTACCGTTTCAATGAGTAATTTGATTGTGCTATTATTTATTAATACGGATCCGGAAATATGAACTACTCTTGGCGGTTTATTAACCGCGAAGGACGCCAAGAGCGCGAAGAAAGAGTTCGGAAATAATAAGTTCTATTTCTAATTTAATAATACAAATTATCGGGGGCGGTTGTGAATTCGGTTCGAATGATTTTCATGGGGGTGCGACCTTTGTTCTTGTCCGCTTTAACGGGGCTTTTCATAACAGGCTGCTCGTCGATATATACCGTAAAAAATTTTTCTTCAAAAGAAAAACTTTATGAAGACTTTAATAAATCCGCAAGGGGCAATACTTTTAAGATTACATTAACCGACGGAAGAACGTTAACCGCGCAAAAAGGAGCGTATATAAAAAACGACTCGCTTTTTTTTATTTCACTGATGAAAATAGAAAAGATTAAAATAAATCCCTCGGAAATAGAAAAGATAAAATATCATGCATATAACGACTCAAGTTATTATGCGGATGTCTTGCTGAAGAACGGGACGGAGCTTAGTTCCGACAGCGTACAATTATATTCGAATAATGTTTACAAAATAGAATCAAAGCCGGTTAACAGTTCGGTACCTCTGGATAAAGTAAAAGAAGCAAGTTATAAAAATATTGTACTGGGAATTATACCGGGATTCATGATCGGTACGTTAACCGGATTTTTGCTGGGTCAAGCGACATTTCTATTATTCAGCGGGAATAACCAAGATGCCGCAAATAGAGCCGGCTTAGTTGCAGTACCAGTGTTCTTCGCGAGTGTATTTACCGGCATTATCTGGGGATGGATATCGGGATATAATTATGTGTACCGTTTCAATGAGTAAATTAAGTTTACTGTTATTTATAAATACGGATCCGGAAATATGAACTACTCTTGGCGGTTCTTGGCGTGCTTAGCGGTTTATTAACCGCCAAGAGCGCCAAGAAAGAGTTCGGAAATAATAAGTTCTATTTCTAATTTAATAATACTAATTATCGGGGGCGGTTGTGAATTCGGCTCGAAAGATTTTCCGCTGGACATGACCTTTGTTCTTGTCCGCTTTAACGGGGCTGTTGTTAGCCGGTTGTTCCACAATTTATACTTTGAAAGATTTCTCTTCCGAAGAAAAATATTTCGAACATTTCAACAATGCTGCCGGCAATAAATCGGATAATATAGTTTTAAAAAACGACAGCATAATAGCTTATTCCAAAGGCGTTTTTATAAGAAATGATTCTTTAGTCCTGAATAGTTATACCGCATACAGGGAAAACAAAACCCTTCTGCTCGAAGACATAAAAAATATCGATTATTACAATACCGATTTTAAAAATCCCTCTGCTTACCTTGAGCTTAAAGACGGGCAAAGACTGGATGCCGAAGGCATTAAAATATTTCACGGGAAAATCAAGTTTACGAATATAGTATCGGTTAACAAGTATATCCCGATCAAACAAGTTGATAGAGTATCTTATGAAAACAGGTGGACGACTGCTGGGAAGGGACTTACTGCGGGGATGTTTGTAAGCGCCGTACTTTTCGTTTACGGTATTCTGCCGCCGTATAAACACAACGGGTGGAATAATTATCTCAATCAGAGAGTAGCTCCCAGGCTCACCGGGCTTTTAATATGGCCGGCTTTAGGCGCGGCGATCGGATATTTAATAGGGCATATTTATACTTATAAATTTGATTAGTAATAAAAGGAATAAGCTAATAAGGTTAAAATCCTTTTTATGTTTTTTGCTACTAAGGTTTTAAAATAAAAAAGCAAATTATCTATAATTCTCATGGCTATTTTTTATTCCGTAAATATTTATCGAAGATTCAAAAATAAACCTTAGTAACAAAACCGGAGCACCCGGACAACAAACCTTATTACCATATTAAAAAAATTG
The DNA here is from genome assembly GCA_046706945.1 of Ignavibacteriaceae bacterium. Lineage (GTDB taxonomy): Bacteria > Bacteroidota > Ignavibacteria > Ignavibacteriales > Ignavibacteriaceae > FEN-1297. The sequence goes on from JBJKOY010000308.1 coordinate 2,838, forward strand.
AAAAGGTAAATCTTATGAAACATATCGGTATAACAAAGTACCGCATAATTCTTGCTTTCTTTTCTTTCATACTGGCCGGATGTTCTTCGATATACAGCATCAACGATTTCTCTTCGAGAGAAAAACTTTACGAAGACTTCAACAAGTTTGCCGGGAATAAGTCCATGAAGGTAACGCTGACAAACGACAGTACTTTTACCGCGCCGGAAGGATCGGAAATATCGAACGATAGTCTAGTTATGATTAATTATGAGCAAAATACGCAGGAGTTACACATTCCTTATAAAGATATAAAGAGTATAAACGGTTTTTACGATATCAATTCGAATCCCACTTATAAAATATTCCTTCATGACGGCGAAGAACACGATGTAAAAGAAATAAAATATTTACCGGATTCGTCCGTAACAATAAATGTAGAGAAAATAAGGGCTACGCGCAGCGCAATCCCTATAAAAAAAGTTAGGCAAGCTTGTTATAATAGGAACTGGCTGGGAGCGATACCCGGATTTTTTGCGGGAATCCCGGCCGGAATTATTCTGGGAATAAGCACAATCTTACCAATCTATACGGATGAAGGTTCACCCCCGCACCGGGAATATAATTATATATCTGCGGTTTTGATAAGCGTACCCGTATGCGTTTTAGTAGGAATTACGGCAGGGTGGATTGTCGGCTATACATATATATATAAATTTAATCCGTAAAATTTTATATCCTTTTTTAAATGTTATAATCTTTCTTGGAACCTTGCGGTAATTGAACCGCCGGGTATCCAAAGATACGCCTAGTCCCTTGACTTTTTATTTATAAATTTATATCATTAAAACAAAATTAATATCTGAGAATCATTCCGGGTCAAATCAAAATGTTAAGGGGAGAATTTAACTTTTTGATCTTTTTTCTGATGTGAATAAATTCATTCGAAACTAAACGGTAAACGGCTATTTTAACCTTTAAGGTTGATAAATCGGACGGCTTTCATTTTTTTATGAAATCCAAAATTTATATATTCAAAAACAATATTTGCTTAATTAATTATGATTTACAACTATTTGCTAAATACCATCTCCGCTAAAGGAGCGGCTTATCTTATTTTAATCGATCCGGATAAACTTGCCGAAGATAAGGTATTTCCGTTCGTGCGTCATTGCGAAAAATGCGGGGTTGACGGATTCCTTGTCGGCGGAAGTTTAATAACAAACGGCGATTTTCAGCATTTCCTTGAAAAAGTAAAAGAAACGACGAATTTGCCGGCAATTATTTTCCCGGGAGGGATAGAGCAGATAAGCGAGACTGCGGACGCCATTCTGTATATTTCCGTGGTAAGCGGCAGAAATCCCGAACACATTATAGGCAAGCAGGTGCTTGCCGCTCCGGTAATAAGGAAAAAGAAATTGGAAGCAATTTCTACCGGATACATGATTATCGAATCGGGCGCGCTGACAACTGCGGCATATTTCAGCAACAGCATGCCTATACCCAGGAATAAGCCTGATATTGCCGCCGCAACCGCTTTGGCGGCGGAATACCTGGGAATGAAAATGGTTTACCTAGAAGCGGGCTCGGGCGCGGATTTGCCCGTGCCGTTTAATATGGTGAAAGCCGTCGCGGAATTCTGTACCGTTCCGATAGTAGTGGGAGGCGGAATAAAAAATCCGCAAATAGCAAGGGAAATGGTCAACAGCGGAGCAAACATAATCGTAACCGGGAATTATTTCGAAGCCGAGGAAAATTGGAACCTTATTAAAAATTTTTCCGAAGCCGTTCATACCAAACTGTCTATAATAGTTTAAATACTTTATTAATTTTATATAACCAATCCAAAAACGGAACAAAAGTGGAAAAGAAAAAATTTATAATTGATTCTCTTAACGAAAGCGCGGATACGAAGAAAAAGATAATATCCGAATGTGCAGGCGATATCGAAAAGGCCGTTGATTTGCTGGCGGACGCGTTAAGGAAAGGAAAAAAGCTTTTATTATGCGGCAACGGCGGATGCGCCGCCGACTGCCAGCACCTTGCTACCGAGTTTATGATAAGATTAAGTCATAAAATCCGGCGACCTGCTATTCCCGCGGTTGCATTAACTACCGATACATCTAACCTTACCGCCGGGGGCAACGATATCGGCTACGAGAATATTTTCGCCCGGAATGTAGAAGGACTCGGCAACGAAGGGGACGTACTTTTGGCTATTTCAACCAGCGGTAATTCCGTAAATATTATTAAAGCCGCGGAAAAAGCGGCCTCATTGGATATGAAAGTAATTGCTTTCCTGGGAGGTACCGGCGGGATGTTGAAATCGATGGCTGATATTCCCGTTGTGATCCCGTCTTCAAACGTACAGAGAATTCAGGAAGGACATATAACCGTAGGCCACATCATAGTCGAATTGGTGGAAGAAGAATTATACGGAGATTCCGATCTTATTTAATTGTTTTCCAGCTAACCTCGTCCCCTGCACGAATATTAAATCTGTCGCAGTAGCCCGCGTTTACTTCAAGGACGTATTGCGCCGGGCCTTTTGAAGTGTAGGTTTGATCGGATAGTATTCGGGTGTTCTTGCTTATCGAAACAATCTTCTTTTGAGAGTTAATAAAAACCATATCCAGCGGTATGTAAGTGTTTCTCATCCAGAAAGTCTGGGTGGTATCTGCGGGAAACATAAACAGCATTCCCTGGTTCTCCTTCATGCTTTTTCTGAACATTAATCCGAGCTCCCTGTCGAACTCGGTATTCGCGATCTGAATATCTATTTTGGCTTTAACCTGGCTGCTGTCGTTTAAGAATGTTAACGTTCCGTCTTTTTTGAACATATATTCCGTATCCGTTTGACTCTTTTTTACCAGATTTGAAATTGCTAAGAAAATTATAAGGGCGGCGACAATAACTATTGCGGCTATCTTTGCATAAACTGCAGTCTTTTTCTTCTCAACCGTTTTCTGCTTGGGGGATGGTTTATTCTTACTCATGTACTTCAATATGTTAAGTGAATTTATTACGCAAAATTAATAAATATTTATATAATCTTAATGCTTTTTAGCATGTTTTATTTATTAAAAATTTTCGCGGCCGGAATCTCATCCTATCTTAAATCAATAGTCGGTGTTGTTGAAATCACAATATATTATCCTTTCATAAGCAAACTTTAAATTACTTAATTTTAAAAAACCGCTGAGAGATGTTTGTTTTACTCCGGAATTATAAACTGGTTTTATGGAGCCAAAAGGCCGATCGTGATGAATAATTACCGCGGAAAAAGTTCCGAGATAAAGGAACATATTTTTATTTTATTTATCTCTCTTCTTTTTTTAACTCCTTTAGCAGGCTGCGGGAGCAGTTCACGGGCGGAAAAAGAATCGGACCTTGATATACAAAATAAACCGATAGAATATCAGGAAAAGATAGCGCCCGATCATTGCATTATTGTAGGCACTATAGTTAAAATAGATACTTCCCTGGAAAAACCAATCACAAATAATCCTTGCTCTAAAGTGCCGTGCATCGCCCGTGTTCGGATCGATTCGGTGCTGGGATACGGTCCGAATTTCCCTCCTCTGCGTTTGGGTGAAATAATAAAAATTAAATTCGGGTTTACTCTGGGGCCTACCACCGGAGAATTATTCCCGCATATGTCGGGATACTTCCCCGGCTTGAAAGAAAAGGATACTTTTAAAGCCGACGTAAGAAAAATACCCGATAATTATCCGGGTAATATCGACGCAGCATATTTGATTTATGCATATATAAAAAAATAATGTTGATGCGGCCTTATGTTTAATATAATATACGGATTTTAGTTGCTTATCTCGATACCCAGTATGGTATTCCACCCCGAGAATGAGAAACGGTTGTCGACCAAATTTTCTTTCTGGTAGCCGGTTCTTATATAAACTTCGACCGGGCCCGATATTTCGTATCCCGCTTTTAAATAAATCCTGTTGTCGATATTCATTGAGTTGTAAAGCAGGTTTAAATTATTTTCCCCCGTCGAATTCAGCTTGAAATTTCTGAAATACAGATCCGCTAAAACGAAAGCAGATATTTTATCCGTCAGCAGTTTGCCGGCTACCAGCCTTATCAGCTGTTCGTAAGAGAAATTCCGGGTCATTTGCGAATTGTGAAGGAGAAACCGGTATTCGAAATTTATTACGAAATACTTGATGTAATTGAAAATTATCTGGGGCCCGTATCTCCAGCCGTCGTTGCTGTTGACGCTTTGGGCGGAAGGGATATTTCCGTTGCCGGAAACTCCGAACTTTTCAACGTAAAAACCGGCACAGGTTTTCGAAAATTCATTCAAATTCCGGAAGACGCAAAGATCGATCATATACAAATCGAGATTTTGACTGCCTCCGTCGTTTATTCTTTGATTGCCGTAACCGGTGCTAAAGCTGAAAGGCAGACCGTTCAGCAGGAACCAATCGCTGTCGAAAATCAAATTAAACGAATCGTAATTTAAATCGATAGCTCCGCCGTTAAATTTATACAGCTGCCGGATTACCCTGAATCCCCAGTTAAATTTTTTTTCGCTTTGCCTGTAAGATCCGTCGGCTCTGATTTTAAAGGTTCTTAATTGGTCGTTTAACCCGTAGAATTCCGGTTTAAGTCTCAGCTTGATATTTGCTTCCCTTATATCGTCTTTAAAATCGTAACCTATTTGCCCTTCGAGACTGTTGTAAAAATCGTATTGCTCCAAGATGTTCGATCCCGTGCTGCCGTAAATTCCGGATTCTGCCCCCGCTCTTAGTTTTAATTGTCCGTAAGTTGCGGAAGCCGGTATGAAGTCGAATATGATTTGAATAAGGACAACAGCAAGCAGCTTTTTTCTCATCCGGGGTTTCCGATTTTGTGAGAGAGGAGCAGTTTATACTCCGACAGCCTGTTCTTTAATTCCTTAAGCAGGTTGAGGTACTGTTGAAAAGTCAGTTTCGCCGAAACCGTACCGGCTTTTAATTTTATGTCCGAATCGAATGACTGCTTCAGCTGCCACAGCAGGAGGTTATAATTTTGGGCCTGCGACAGGTAAGCCGATTGAGAAGCGCTTGTAATACCGCCTGCCGGACTGGCGTTATAAGTGCCCCTGTCGGTCTCCACCGATATACCCGGATTGCCGGTTGACGTCCGTTCTGTAATCCTTTGAACCGGCCCGGTTTCCATTTCCGTTTCTTCGAGAAATTTGGAGGTCTTTTTCTGCAGCGCTACAACGGACTGAATTTCCTTTTCGGATTCTTCTACTTTATTTAACCTGTCGTTTATTTCTTCGAGCGCATTATTCAAATATTCCCAATAAATCTTTCTTTGTTCCGGATCGCTGATCGTATCCAGATCGATTTTAGCAATTTTTTCGGGGCGGAACGACAGCAGGGATATTTTGGGAGCGACCAGTATTTTCTTCTCTATATAAGAATAAATTTCCGATTTGATTTTATTAGTTTCCGTCTTCGAAAGTTTCGCCGTTCTTTCGATATTGCGTAGAGAGTCTATTTGCGTTTCATATGCGGCGCTCAAATCTTTCTTAATTTTTTCCGTTTCGTTTTCGATAACGTCTATCCTGCTTTGGACTGCGTTTATATCGTTGGATACCGAGATGGAGCCGGCCATTAAGCCGGCGACATATTCTTTATTATAATCCGGCTTGCTCTTTTCCGAATTGATTTTCTCTATCCTGTTTTTTAAAACGTTTTTCAGCGAATCTAGCTTTAACGTTTCCGTCCGCAAAATCAATTGAGCTCCGGTCAGACGCGATTCAAGAATTTTAATATTCTGAGACAAGGCAGCCCCGGAACATAAAATAAATATTCCGACCGCAATTATTTTAATATATCTTTTCATAACAAACCGAATTTTTCCAATTTATAATATAGAACGCTTGTGCTGATTCCGAGGGCTTTGGCCGCACGGTTTTTTACGCCTCCCGATTTTTTCATTGCCTGTACTATTAAATTCTTTTCGAACGAATAAACCGCATCTTCCAGAGGCAAATTACCCGTAATACCGGCCGGCTTCGGATTATTGGATAAATGCGCCGCTATAAGATCAGGATCAATCTGATTGCCGTGCGATATAACGGTGAGACGTTCGATTAAATTTTCAAGCTCTCTTATATTTCCGGGCCAGGTATAATCGGACAGCAATTCTAGACCGTCGTTATTAATTTCCTTTAATGCCTGCTTGTTTTTCTCCGCCATTTTTTCAAGGAAGAAATTAACCAGCAGCGGAATATCCTCCTTTCTTTCCCTTAGCGGGGGCAGAGCTACCGGTATAACACTCAACCGGTAAAAGAGATCTTCGCGGAATTTTTCTTCCGCGATAAGTTTTTGAAGGTCCCGGTTGGTAGCCGAAATAATTCTTACGTCGGTTTTTATCGTCTCTTCGCCTCCGACCCTTTCGAATTCTCCTTCCTGAAGCACCCGGAGTAATTTTATCTGCATGGCGGGGGAAAGGTCGCCTATTTCGTCAAGGAACAAGGTTCCCCTGTCCGCAAGTTCGAACCTGCCTTTTTTTCTTTTTATCGCGCCGGTAAACGAGCCTTTCTCGTGTCCGAAAAGTTCGCTTTCCAGGAGGTTGTCGTTAAGTACCCCGCAGTTCACCCTGATAAAAGGCTCGTCGACCCGCCGGCTTTTCCTGTGAACGGCCCTTGCGATCAATTCTTTGCCGGTCCCGCTCTCGCCCTGTATAAGCACGGTGCTGTCCTTATCCGCGACCTGTTCTACGAGCGAAAATACTTTTTTTATGGATTCTGAATTGCCTACTATTTCCGCGTAGCCGGTAAATAGCTCTTCGTTTAAAAGGCGGTTTTGTTCTATTAACGATTCAAGTTTTCTTTCTTTGTGAATATTCCTGAATATTTTCCTGACCCGTATCCGCAGTTCGTCGGGCGAAAACGGCTTTGTTAAAAAATCTTCCGCTCCCAGTTTAGTAGCTTTCACGGCGTCTTCTACGGTGCCGTACGCTGATATCATTAAAACTTCGGTCTGCCGGTTAAGATTTTTTAATTTTATAAGGACCTCGATGCCGTCCAGAGGTTCCATTTTCAAATCCAGGATTGCAAGCGAAGGGATTTTTAAACGAGCTTCTTCAACCGCCGAAGCGCCGTTGTCAAAGTCAAGCGCCTTGTAGCCGTCCCTGCGGAGAGTTTCGACTATCCCCAGCCGCATTGTATCATTGTCTTCGACGACGAATATATACTCAGAATTCATTTGTCGGCTCTTTCGTTAATGTGAAAATCGTCCCGGTCCCGTTAGAAGAAACGGTTAAGACGGATTTATTTTCGGCGGCTAATTTTCTGCATATTGCCAGTCCCAGGCCAGTGCCGTTCTTCTTGGTAGTATAAAACGGCTCGAATATCCTGGAAATATTGCCGGCCTGTATTCCCGGGCCGTTGTCTTTTACAGATATCTTCCAGCTTGAATCACGCCTGGCGGCAGATACCCGGATTGTTCCGCCGTCGGAAATAAAATCCAGACTGTTCGAAATAAGATTGATCATTATTTGCCTCAGATGATCTTCATCGTAAAATATTTTCCCGGGTTCTATATCCAGACTTAATCCGGCATGCTTCTTTTGCAGCGCCGTATAAAATATGTCGTCCAATTCGTTGAGCAGAGATGTTAAGTCTATTAACTTGGGATTGGCCGGCACTGTCCTGCTGTAATTAAGATACGAAGATATAAGCTTCTTTAAACCGGCAACCTCTTTTAATATCTTTTCAATGTACTCGGTTTTTTTGTTTTCCTTTTCGAGATCTTCCTTTGTTAAATCCGCCAGCAGTTCTATTCCGCCGAGTGGATTCCTAATTTCGTGGGCAATCTGCGCGAGAAGATCTTCCTTTTCCTTTTGATTTGTTATAATGTCGTTCCTCATTTTTTCCATGGTTTCGGAAAGTATTTTGAATTCGCCGTGCAAATTCTTTGGCATTGCCGGATCAAATTTTCCCCTGCCGATTTCGTTGCTGAATTTAACGAGTTTATCGACCGGCTTGTTAATCGACCTTGCCATGATCCATCCGAGCAGGACTGCAAGCAGTATTCCGCCCAGGCCGAAATACCAGAATAATGATGAGAAGTATTCCACGCGCTGAAGGCGCAGAGCGTTTTCTCTGACTGCCAGCCAAAAATCCGGGTTTAGCCTGTAGAATCCCCATAGGTACCATTTATTGTCGTCGCCTTTAAACGGCAGGGAGGCAATTCCGCGGCGGATCTTGAGTCCGTTTATTTCCTTTTGATTCAGCAGAAGGCGCTGATCAACCGTACCGGGGCGGACAGTAGAATCCGAAGTGATTATAATCCTGTAATCCTTGTCGAAGATAAAAATTTCGGAGTGAAGTTTTTTATCCAGGTTCCTAAAAAATATATTTTTAAAAATATTCTCCGCGGATCTTGTCGGTAAGCCGAGGGATAACAAATTGAGATAATCCGGTTTGATCTGATTGGAAATTAATTGCGAAACGGTATTGACCTGTTCTTTAAGCTGGTTGAGATATAAATCGTGAACGAACAAATAACTGGTCCGGGCAATAATTACAATGAGAATTATCGTAAATACGCAGAAAGAAACGATAATCCTTATCCTGTAATAGGAGTTATCTAATATACCCCTTATCTTTTTCATGTTAATCTTGTTTTCGTCTATAAAGATAAAATTCAAATGTACAAGTTACAACTTTACTTGAAGCCGGATTCTGGATACTGGATTCTGGATACTGGATGCTCGATGCTGGATACTAGATACTGGATGCTCGATGCTTGATATTGGATAGCCCGTAAGTAAAATTGTTTAATAATTCATTTATTTTGATAGCTTCAATCATCAATCATCGATTATCAATCATCAATCATCGATCATCAATCATCAATCATCAATCCTGAAAAAAATATGTTCCCGGGTTTTAAATGACAAAGAACGATTTATTTCCGCGGGATTCCTTGGAATAAATATTGTCTTAACCGGCTCCTTAGTAGCCTAAATACTTTTCTTGATCTTAAATTCTGCGGAGAGACCGATTACCTGCGTTTTATTTTTGTAAATTTGATCCGCTAGACATGATAGTCTGTTTGTAATCTGCCGCAGCTTAACAATACCGGGATCGGCCGAATCGGATAGCGCGCAGCCGTCTGCAATTACTACCTTGGTATAATTATTACCACGATACTCGATCGTATATACCGGGATATCCATACAGCCTCCGTTGTATGAATCTTTAAGCAAACTAAAGCCTTTGAATAACATTAATATGGAGCGGTATTCCTTGGCCGAAAGCGTCTGTTTAAGAACCGGTGTTTCCGTTTCGAGCGAAGCTTGCCCGTATTCGTCTATTACCAGTTTTGTATGTATTCCTCCTGCAAAGCCGCCGGATACGGTATAAGTTATTACCGCGCTCCCAACCGGCCCCGTAGGCGAATCGCAGTTAAAGATTAAAATGCAAAATAATATTGAGAAAAATAAAATAATGGAATAATGACCCGGTCGGTGTTTATATGTTTTGTTAAAATTTTTTCCCATAGTTATTATTTAAGATTATTTTACCCGTAAATTCTTGCTGCCTGATTTTTTATGAATATCCTGAACTTTACTCCCAACCTCCGACAGCCTACCTCCAACCGCCTACTTCCAACCGCCAATTCCAACAAACCACAGACCACAAACCACAGACTATTTCAAAAGCAGCATCTTCTTAACTGATACAAAATCGTACCCGCGGGAACTTGTTTCACTTAATCTGTCCGAATGGATCGCTATGCGATAAAAATATACCCCGCTTGCAAAACTGCCGGCATTGAAGCTTACGGAATATTTACCCTGTTGTTTGTATCCGCGTACAAGAGTTTTAACCAGGTTACCGAGGACATCGTAAACTTTAAGAGTTACATAACCGGCGTCCGGGAGCTGATAGTATATTGTGGTTGTCGGATTAAAAGGGTTGGGATAATTTTGATAAAGCATAAATTCCGCCGGCCGGCTGATGTTACTGTTTTTAATAAAAGTAATACCTCCGTTAGAAGTATGAAGAACAATACCGTTATTTCCTAAAATCCATCCGTTCAAATCATCTGAGAAAACAATCTTTTCAAATCCGGCATTCGAAGGAAGGGAGATCGACGTCCAATCGATGCCGCCGTCAGAAGTCTTAAAAGCAATTCCGCCGCTTCCGGTGTTTCCGACAACCCATCCGTCGTTTGTATTTATGAAGTAAATACTCTGGGGCCATACCGTATAAGAAACCTGCGGAAGATTATAAACATTCCAACTTGAGCCTCCGTCTGTTGTCTTAACGACATAACCGTTATTGCCTGTGTAGCCGCACGCCCAGCCCAATTGCGAATTAATAAAATAAATTCCATGTATATACGGGTCGGGCATGTTTAAATTTATCTTTGACCAGTTATTTCCTCCGTCGGAAGTTTTATAAAGACCAAGATAACCTCCGGCATATCCGGTATCGGGAGAAGTAAAGAATATACTGTTGATCTGGGCATTCGTTCTGTTCCCTGTCTGAAGGTTCCATGTTTTACCGGAATCGTCGGTACGGTATGAATTACTCCCCGAAAAGAACCACCCGGTTTTTTTATCGATAAAAAAAATATCGTAAATTGTCTGCACGCTGTCCAATTGGTCTGACCACGACAAGCCTCCGTCGGTAGTTCTATAAATTGCTCCCCAGCCCCGGGATTCGTCTACGCCTATCCAGCCTTTCAATGTATCCGTGAAAATTACCGTTCTTATATCAAAATAGTTACTATCCGAAGCCGCGACATTAATCGTATCCCATTTATTCCCGCCGTCGACGGATTTTAATATTGTCCTGCCTCCGGCGACAAAGATATCTTTGTTATTTAGAGATTGTATATCGTTGGTTTCGGTAATATAACCGGAATAAGATTTAACCCAGTTATAACCTCCGTCTGTTGAAATATACAGCGCTCCGAAGCCCCCGGCACCCCACAATGTTGAGCTGCCTGCTGCGGTAATACAGGTTAGGTAAGGTACATTCGAAATCTGGGTCCAGTTTTTCCCGTCGTAAGTTTTAAATACTTCGCCGCCGGATACCGCCCAACCGAGGTTTCCGTTATAAAGTTCAAAGTCGTTTATTGTTCTGTAATTAATTAGCGGGACCCCTACCTGCAGCTGTTCGTTCCATGTTTTTCCGCCGTCGGTGGATTTATATAAATATCCTGAATAATCGTTGGGTCCCACCTCGGTTCCCGAAACGTACCCTGTCGAGTCGTTGACAAATCTGATCTTAGTTAAATTAAAAAAAATATATGGGGTTCCTACGCTTATTTTTTGCCAGTTAATTCCGCCGTCGGTAGTTTTATAAACATAGTTTCCCGCGGCCAACCAGCCTGTATTTGTATTTAAGAAAAATATCGAATAAATGATTTGAGGAAATGATTTTATTGAGGACGGTGCGGCCGAGTTTATTACGGTAAACAAAGTGCTGTCTATCGATATCCAGCCTCTATTTTCGTTTAGGAAGAATAAGGAAACCTGTCCAGCCTTTTTTTCCATAGACGACTGCCAGGAATTTCCGCCGTCCGAAGTATTATAAACATAAGCGGTGCTGTCGGCAATTCCTGCGGCCCATCCGTCGTTTTCAGTTATAAAATCCAACGAAGTAATATTGGCCCTTGCCGGGAAGTTTAATAATTCCCAGCCGGAGCCTGAAGAATCGGTTTTTAAAATCGTACCGTTCCGGCCGCATGCGAAGCCGGAAGTAGAATTGATTGATTGAATTGCATTTAATGAGTTTCCCTGCGGCAGCGGGTTCTGCCAAACCCATCCCTGCTGGGGAAACGATATCCCGCTGATTACTAAGGTCAAGACAGCGATCAGCTTTTTCACTATTATACTCCTTCGATATTAATATACTCTTTTGTAAAAGCTAAAATAACCGTCTATGTATCCGTCCCATATGATCAATGTATCCGATTTTATTTGAGCGAAATTTAGCGTCGTATTATAATAATAATTAAAGGTCTTTATGTTTGAATATGTTATCCTGTCCCATTCATTTTCTTTTTCTTCAACAAGATATTTGGAAAATACTTTAATACTGTCGTTTTTAACTAATTTGAAAACCTTATTGTCATCAAAATATATTTTTATTACCTCGCCGTTCTCGGGCTCTCTTACCGTGGGAAAGATTCCTCCGACGGTTCTCATCCAAGTCCATACACCAAGATATTTATATGTTCCGGTCCCTACCGGGTTGTCTTCCGAACAATTAGATGTTACGATAATAAAAAGAAGGATAAAAATTCGTAAAGAATAATCTTTCATTTCCAAATTCTATTTTAAGGGCCGTTTAACGTTTGCACTTTATTTTTGGACGACGGCATTATATCATTATGACAGTTTAATTATATCTTTGCCTCAAATTCAAGCCAATATTGTGCTATACGGAACTGGGTTTCAAAATCAGGGTCAAGCAGAAGCCTGATTTTAAAAGCAGTCGACAGCCTGACTTCAAAATTTGCAAAAATCTTCACGAAATCTTCCGTTATCTTTTGGTTCGGCTGCGTATAGCTTTCGGCAAAGTTTTTTTCGATCTTGGAAGTACCGTTATCGATCCTCTGCCTCTCGTTAAAATATGCAACCGTCCGGTCTTTAATTCCCCAGTTGTTTAATATGCGGTTCAGCCCGAGCATTATGCTCCAGTAGTCCGAAATTTCAAAATTAAAAATTACGGGAATCTGCAGCGTCGTGAAATCCGAATTGTAATTCCATTCCAGTTGCT
>JBJKOY010000309.1:0-13368 GCA_046706945.1 Ignavibacteriaceae bacterium
AGTTCGGCGGCAATAGAAGCTCCTACTCTTCCGGCAATGACTATACCGGTTAAAACCGGACCAAGTTCGGTTATTATGGCCCGGCTTGTGGAACCGCCCAGAAAAGAAAGAGGCGCTAGTCCTTTCAGCTGGTAAGCAGCCTGCCATGCCGCTACCGCGCCGGTGAATACGGCAATTATCATTACAAGGGGCAATGAATTTACGCCTATATGCTCCATCTGGAAGAGAATAATTTTTTTGCTTTTGGGTATGGATTTAAAACTTATTACGATTTCCCAAAGAAGAGTTGCTATCTGTCCGATTTCCTGCAGGAAGTTTAGTACTTTTCTGCCGATTATTTGTAGTAATGATGTCAACAAAGATTTTTAAAAATTTTTATAATAAATTTAATAAAAATAACGTCACTAAACCGTAAAACTTTTAATTAAAAAACATTACCGGACAAATTGCTTTCCGCTTGATAAAGTTATGAAAAAAAATATCCCGGAAAAATTTTTGTGTGAATGATTAATCACAAAATTTGTTCTTCCGTAGAAGCTATTAAATTTTTTTTTTTATTTTTGCAACTGCTTCGCTGAATTTAAAAGCGGATTAAATACCCGGACAGGTCAAACCGAAAAATATAATAATGGTTCTTGTCTTTTATTGAGCTTAAAACATGCTCCGTAAAAATTTTTTAAATCCTGAAAGGACTGCTATGACGGGAAATAAAGAGCTAATCGAATGGGTAAAACAAACGGCCGAAATGTGCAGTCCGGATTCGGTTTATTGGTGCAGCGGATCCGATGAAGAATACCGTTCTATTGCCGATCAACTAGTAAAAAAAGGTACGTTTATAAAATTAAACCCGGAAAAAAGGCCTGATAGTTATTATTGTATTTCAGATCCGTCGGATGTCGCGCGCGTTGAGGACAGAACGTTTATTTGTACCGAAGATAAAGCAGATGCGGGTCCCACAAACAATTGGGTCGATCCGAGCGAGATGAAATCCGTATTAAAAAGTAAATTTGCGAACTGCATGAAAGGCAGAACCATGTACGTGGTTCCGTTCAGCATGGGACCGCTCGGTTCGGAGATCTCTCATATAGGGGTTGAAATTACCGATTCGCCATATGTTGTCTGCAATATGAAAATAATGACTAGGATGGGCGAAAAAGTCCTGGATATTTTAGGAAAAGGTTCCTTTGTAAAATGCCTTCACTCCGTAGGCGCGCCGCTGCAGGCGGGACAGAAAGACGTCCCCTGGCCCAGCAATGCAGAAAAATATATCGTTCATTTCCCCGCGGAAAAGTCCGTCTGGTCGTTCGGCAGCGGCTACGGCGGAAATGCATTGCTCGGGAAAAAATGTTTTGCCTTGCGGATAGCTTCCTCTATGGCCCGAGAACAGGGCTGGCTTGCCGAGCATATGCTTATAGTCGGCATAACTTCTCCGGAAGGAGAGAAAAAATACATAGCCGCCGCATTTCCCAGTGCATGCGGTAAAACAAATCTGGCCATGCTGACGCCTACCTTGCCTGGCTGGAAGGTAGAAACAGTGGGAGACGATATCGCCTGGATGAAATTCGGCGGCGACGGCAGGCTGTACGCCATAAATCCGGAGGCGGGGTTCTTCGGAGTGGCACCGGGCACTTCCATGGATACCAATCCCAACGCAGTAATCTCGATGAGAAAAAACTCGATATTTACAAACGTTGCCCTGACTCCCGACCTGGATGTTTGGTGGGAAGGACTGACGCAGAGAAAGCCGGAAAGACTAAAAGATTGGCAAGGGAACGATTGGACGCCTGAAAGCCCCGGGAATGCCGCGCATCCCAATGCAAGGTTTACGTCCCCTGCTTCTCAATGCCCGGTAATTGATCCGGCCTGGGAAAACCCGGCGGGCGTACCCGTCTCGGCAATACTTTTCGGCGGAAGAAGGGAGAGCGTAGTACCATTAATTTACCAGGCATTCGGCTGGCATCACGGAACTTTCCTAGTCTCCGTGGTGTCTTCCGAAAAGACTGCTGCCGCGGTCGGTAGCCTGGGAAAGCTTAGGCACGATCCTTTTGCAATGCTGCCGTTCTGCGGATATAATATGGGCGATTATTTCGGGCACTGGATTAAAATCGGAAAAAGCGCGGAACAGGATAAATTGCCGAAAATATTTTTCGTAAATTGGTTTAGAAAAGACAAAAACGGAAAATTTATTTGGCCAGGGTACGGCGAAAATATCCGCGTAATAAAATGGATATTCGAACGTATCGACGGGAAAGGATCCGCTGAGAAAACTCCGATAGGTTATGTCCCTGCTGAAGGCTCCGTTGACACGTACGGTTTGGAAATTCCTAAAGAAAAGATAGCTTCATTATTCGAAATCAAAAAAGACGACTGGCTGAAGGAAGCTGCCGAAATTAAAAATTATTATAAATTATTCGGAGGAAGCCTGCCTCAAGAGTTGTCCGACGAACTAAATTCGCTTAACGAAAGGATTCTAAAATACGAATGATTTTAATAGTCTGCCGGAGCCTTGTAAGTTGTTCAAGACAGTTCAATTGCGGAATATTACACATGACTTGGTTCTTAAAATATTACGCTGAATATTGACAAAAGAACGCACCGATTCTTATCCCCTTCCAAATTACTTAGAAACGACGCTGCTTATGATCACGGTATGCAGAAATGATTTAACTGCCTGCAGCTTTCAGCGGTCTTTAACGCACGAATTTCCTGCATTATAACCATACCGGCTCAAATCCCTTTCTAAACTGTTCCGAGCATCTGTGATTCATACCTAAGCAAATAAATAGATTATTTTTAATATTTTTTTATTATTTATACTAATGAATAATTAAAATATCCGGACAGATTTTCAATTTGATACACTTATTTCGATTTCTTTCTTAATAATTTTACTTCATTCTGCTTCAACTTGTAAACGCAATACGGAAACTTGCGATCCTGCCCGGTTCTATAATTATTTATTTTATAATAGGTTGAGTAAGGCAATTACAACTTTTTATCAAATCAATTTTTTCTTACTCATTTATGACAGCAGTTTTGCCGGCTTTAGCATTAAAATTGCTGTAAGTATATTTGTAAAAATTTTACGGAGAAAATGGACCAGGCCAAAGACAATTTCTATTTGACCGACAATAGAAAAAGATTTATTCCGTCAATTGCGGCTAAAGCACCGGTAGGAATCCTCACGTTTACTTCGGATTGGAAAATAGATTATGTAAACGAAATTTTCATTAAGTATGCGGGCTTATACGGGTTTAACGCCGAAAAATTAGAAGGATTTCAGGTCATCGGACTGAACATTTTTCCTGGTGTAGATTTAAAAGAAGATCTGCTGGCACTTAAAGAAGGCATGCCTTTCGAAAAAACCATAAAAACGGTAAAGACCGCCGAAGGGGGAATGCTGGCCGTTATTGCCAAAGCAATGCCTAATTTTATCGAGAACAATTTCACGGGTGGTATACTCGTACTCGAAGATTTAAAAATTGCGCCGGAATTCCTGAATACGAAGGATCTGAAGTCCGAACAGATCGAGACCGTTCTTAACAATACGGGCGACTTGTTACTTATTACAGATACAGCAGGAAAAATAAAATATTCCTTCGGCAAATTCTTAAATAAAATCGGTAAAAATTCGCTGAGCCTAGGGGATACCAAATTAGACGGTATCTTCCCTGGAAATACGAGCGATGAAATATTAAAAGCAGTCGCCTCGGCCGCGGCGGGTAAAAAGCCTGCAAAGTTAATCCTTGAATTCAGGGTCAGGCAGGAAGATTATATTTTCGAATGCAAAATAGAACCACTGCTGAACTGGCGTTCGGATATTCTATTTGTTTTTATTTTCTTCACCGAGATAAGCGATATTACAAAAGAAATGAAGTCGCTTGAAACCAGAGTCAAGGAGCTGAATCAATACAAGGTAATAACGGAAGCGGTTACGGATGCCGTATTTGCGGTGGATGAAGAAGGTAAGATTTTTTTCTGGAATAAGACGGCCGAATCCCTTTTCGGGTACACGAGAAGCGAAGTTTACGGGAAATTTTTCGGAAGAGCGCTGGACGTATTCGACAGCGAATACTTCGCCGTAATAAAGGAAGAACTGCTGAAGACGAACTTGTGGAAGATAACACTAACAGTGTACAAGAAAAACGGTCAGAAAGAAATTATTGACGCAAAATTTTCTTATGCCGGAAAAGGATCCGGCACTATTATAGTACTCTGCACAAATATCACTGAAAGGGCTTTAAAGGAAGAGCAGCTTAGATCTTCCGAAGAAAAATACAAAAATATAGTCAACAAAACCGCCGAGCTTGTTTGTAATATTGATATCGACGGAAATATAACGTATGCAAACCCGTCGTTCTTTAAAGCCTTAAAATATTCGGAGAACGAGATTACATCCAAAAATTTCCGCGATTTAATCTCCCCGGAGTATCTCGAGCACAACGATTTTAAAATAAACGGTTTCGATAAGATCGGGGCCAGCGAAATAATACTGAATTTAATTACTAAGAAGAACGAGGTAATTTCAGTAAAAGCAGTTTTCTCGCCCGTTTACGTAAAGAATAAGCTGAGTTATTTCGACGGGATTTTCACGGATATAACCGGCACAAAAAGGAACACGAGGGATTTGAAGGTGTTCAAGTCCATATTCGACGGTTTCCAGGACGGCGTTGCGGTTGAATGCGAAGGCAAATTCGTAATGATGAACAGGATCTTCCCGCGGTTATTCGGTTATTCCGACGAAGAAGAACTTCTCGGAAAGGACGTCTTCGAACTGATCCACCCGGACGACGTGAATAAGATGCTGGGTTATATAGACCTTCTCTCGCATAAAAAAGACATTCCCGGCCGTTTTGAATTTATGGGTAAAAGGAAAGACGGAGTTAATTTTTATGCCGAGACTTCGTTCTCATCCTTTAATATCGACGGTAAAAAATATATTGTTATGGTGGCAGGCGATATAACGGAAAGAAAACGCGCGCAGCAGGCTATAAGGGACTCGGAAGAAAGATACCGCAACTTAACCGAAAACATAGACGATTTCCTGTTTAACTTCGAAAGCTCCGGCTCCTACTTAAGACCGGTATTTTATACGGCGTCGGTAGAAAAAATAACCGGCTATTCGCGGACGGAATTATTAAGCGATCCGAAGCTTATCCTGAAAATTATTTACCCGGACGATTTTTCAAGTTTAAAGAAAAAACTTGCCGGCCTGATGAAAAGCAGGATACAGCTTTCGGGAGAATTCGAAATAAGGATTATTAACAGGCACGGCAACGTGGTTTGGACCAGAGTAAAATTAAATCTCATAAGGAACGGCGAAGGCAGAATAAATAAAATATACGGCCTTGTCAGCGATATATCTTTGAGGAAAAAAGCCGAGAACGAATTGAACCTGTCGACGGACAATTTAATAAAACTTAACGAGACTAAAGACCGGTTCATCTCGATAATATCCCACGATCTCCGTACTCCTTTCAGTTCCATTTTAGGATTTACAGATCTTCTGCTGAGCGACAAAGATCTCGGCGAATCCGACCGGAAACAGTATATAGAATTCATACAGGAATCCTCCAAGTCAATGCTGTACCTGGTTAATTCTTTACTCGACTGGACCAGGCTTCAGACCGGGAGAATAAAGTTCGAACCGGAAAGAATCGAAGCGGGAAAAATCATAGAAAACTCTTTGAAAGCGTTATCAGGAGCGGCATTCCAAAAGAATATAGAAATTACATCCGGCGTTGAGGACGATGTATTTGTTTTCGCCGACAAAGATCTGGTCATCCAGGCATTTAATAATTTAATTTCCAATGCCATTAAATTTACGCCCCGGAACGGATCGATAAGAATTTCCGTTGCGCCGTCGGCCAAGATAAGATTTCTGGAATTCACCGTAAAGGACAGCGGGATAGGCATAAAGCCCGAAAATATGGACAAGCTTTTCAGGGTAGACAGTAAATTTACTTCGGAAGGCACCGACGGAGAAAAGGGAACGGGACTCGGATTGTCTCTCGTAAAAGAGATCATAGAAAAACACGGGGGCAGTATCCGGGCCGAAAGTAAACCGGGCGAGGGCTCCGAATTTATTTTTACGCTGCCGATCGGCTCTCAGAATATACTGCTGGTTGACGACAGTAAAACGGACAAGCTTCTGTACTCGAAAATATTAAAGAACATTACCCCCGATTATAATATTAACATAGCTTCCGACGGATTAGAAGCGCTCGAAAAGATAAAGAAGTCTCCCCCGGCTTTAATAATAAGCGACCATACAATGCCGAGGATGAACGGCTTCGAACTTATATCCGAATTAAACAAAACCGATTTAAGCGGGAAACCTCCGGTAATTATTTTAAGCAGCAATATAGACCGGAGTACCATAGAGGATTATCAATCACTCGGTGTGGAATTTGTCTTTCAGAAACCGGTTAACCTTTCGGCATTTAAACAGGCAGTCGAAAAGACCCTGAGGAAAGGGATCCCGGGTACTAAGAATAATTAACTCTTGCCGTAAGGAAGTTTTAATATAAAGGCAGCACCCGGCATCGAAGAATCGCCCAGTTCCGAAGGACTATGAACGGATATGCTCCCCCCGTGCCGCTCGATTATTTGCTTAACTATCGACAGCCCGAGCCCGGTGCCTTCATAATCTTTTTGCCTGATATTGGAAGCGCGATAGAAATCGTTGAAGATTTTATCGATGTCCTTTCCCGGTATACCGATTCCGTTATCCCTGAACTCGATTATTATTTCGTTGGTATTCTCTTTTACCAGGATTTCCACCTTGCCTTTTTTCTCCACGTATTTTATCGAGTTGCCGATTAAATTCGAGAAAGCTATTTCAAGCAAAAATTTGTCCCCTTTTACGGATCTTTTATCCGCTCTGCAGTCCGAAAAATGCAGGCTTATTTCTTTCTCTTTTATTTCAATTGAAAGTTTGCCGATAATTTCCGAAAGCAGTTTGCTTACTTCCAGATCTTCGCTGGCAATTTCGTCCAGCAGTCTGAGTTTCGAAATTTTTAATACGTCGTTGATCATATTTATAGCTTCGCTGGAACCTGCTCTTGCGCGGACCAGTCTTTTTTCCACTTCCGGATTAACCGGTCCCAGAAATTTATTGAGGATGACATCAAGGTACGAATGGACTACCGCCAGAGGTGTTTTAATTTCGTGCACGATGCCTATTATATATTTTTGCTTCTCCGCATCGGCAGCCTTAAGCTTGTCGAAAGATTCTATCAGCTGCTGTTCTATTTGGTAAAGCTGTCTAGCTATTTTATTAGCCAGGAAAACGCTTACCACCATAACGAAAGAAAAGACGACGTCGTAAGCGATTATGAATTTAAAATTTGTATATAACGGAGTTTCCAGGAGTCCTTTTACGGCGTGGTGCGTTATGATATGATTATATTCCCCGAATATAGCGAAGTTGAACATGAATATTATTGCGCCGGCAATTGCGTACATGATTTCGCGCGGAAGGATCAAACTTCCTATGACCATATGAAAGACAAACAGCATGAACAAAGGGGTTTCGATGCTGCCGGTATAGTAAACTATAATGCTTAACGAGGTAAGGTCGAGCAGCATCTGCACGAGGGAAAAATGAAGCGGGTTAAACTTGCCGGGGACGCACTTCAAATATCTTCGCACCCAGTGAAGGAAAAAATTATAAAGAAGTATAGCGATATCAATGATCAGCAGGACCCGGTTCTGGGTCGGGGAAAAGGAAAGTCCGAGAACGAATTCCGAAGATATAAGAAATCCCAACAAGACTATAACGGCGCCGTACCGTAATTCTATCAGCCACAAATTGCGTCTTCTGATGGTTTCCCAGTAATCAACGTATCTGTCTGCCCATGACGGGATCAAAGGTAACATTAGAACGTCTCCCCGCATTCACGATATAATTATGAAATAAATTTCCCGCGCTTCGTATAATGCGTGTGCAGCAGCTTATGCGAAAGCTTGCCGCACGGTCCCTCGGTGAGAAATTTTTCGTATAAATAAGTAACATGCCGATTCAAGTGCGATTTACTTACGGGCAGCGACTCTTCCTCGGCATATATGGCTTCAGCCCGCTTCTTCCTTATTTCGGCATTCGTCGGTATCGGCTGCCCGCCGCCGCCCAAACACCCGCCGGGACAAGCCATTATCTCAACGAAATGATAGCCTTCAAGCTCGCCTTTTCTCAGCATCTCCATTACCTTTTTCGCATTGGCCGTTCCGTGCGCAACTACGAACTTTAATTCAACGCCCTCAAGGAATTTATAATCTTCCGTGCAATTTTCCAATTTTATGGATGCTTGTTTTACTCCTCCGAACCCTCGGCAAGGTTCGATCACGAGATTCTCGAAGGGAACTTCCCGGCCGGTAACCAGTTCGTATACCGTTCTTAAAGCGGCTTCCATTACCCCGCCGGTTGCACCGAAGATGAGACCGGCACCGGAGGCTTCGCCGAAAGGATCATCGAAACCGGACTTTGGCATTTCGGGCAGATAAATTCCGGCTTCCTTAATCATCTTGGCCATTTCGCGCGTCGTCAATCCGTAATCAACGTCTTTGAATCCGGAATCGTTCATCTCGGGTCTATTGCATTCGAACTTTTTCGCCGCGCACGGCATCAGCGCAACGGTGACAATATCCGCCGGATCGATGCCGGCTTCCCGGGCGTAAAATGTTTTTGTTATCGCCCCGAACATCTGCTGCGGGGATTTTGCCGTCGAGAGATAATCCAGGTATTCCGGGTAAAAATGCTCGATAAATTTTATCCATCCCGGCGAACACGACGTGAACTGAGGGAGTTTAACCGACTCGTCTTTGCCGACAATTGCTTTTTTCAGTCTGTTTAAGAGCTCCGTACCTTCTTCCATTATAGTTAAGTCGGCAGTAAAGTTTGTATCGAAGACCTTGTCGAAACCGATTCTTTTCAAAGCGGTGTTCAATTCTCCCGTGAACGAACGGCCCGGCTCGATGCCGAATTCCTCGCCGATAGCCGCCCTGGGCGAAGGAGCGGTCTGAACCACGACGTGTTTCTTGGGGTCGTCTATCGCCGCCCATATTTCATCCGACGGATCGTTGGCGCGAAGGGCTCCGGTAGGACACCGGTTAATGCACTGCCCGCAGTTTATGCAGATTACTTCCGCAAGAGGCTTATCCAGAAAAGTGCCTATGTGAGTATCATGCCCGCGGTTTATCGCTTCGAGCACGCCTACTTCCTGCAGGTCTATACACGTCCTTACGCAGCGCTTGCACAAGATGCATTTGCTCATGTCCCTCACAACCGCGGCAGACGAACCGTCGACCTCGTAGCGGGGCTTCTCCTCGTGCCCGAACGTATATCCGTCGACGCCGTATTCTTTGGCCAGGTTCTGAAGCTCGCAGTTGCCGTTCCTGAAGCACGAATAGCATTCGCCGTAATGTTCGCTCAATAAAAGATCGATAATATGCCGCCTTGCCTTTCTTACCATCGGCGTGGAAGTACGGATTTTTATGGGCGAAGTAATTGGGAACGAGCATGCCGTCTGCAGCGTTCTCATACCCTCCACATCCACCACGCAGATTCTGCAGACGCCTGCGATGCAAAGGTCGGGATGATGGCAGAGCGTAGGTATATGTATCTGGTTCCGCTGGCACGCTTCAAGTATCGTGGTGCCCAGAGGCACAATTACCTTTTTCTCGTTGATCTCAACGCTTACCGTTCCGCCTATTGCCGTTGTATCCTGCGGAATGTCAACAACATGAGGCTGCTGACTTACAGGTGTTCTTAAATTCTCACGCTTTGCCATTGTTCCTCCCTGTCTCATTTGTTCGGAATATTTCATCTTTAAAGTTTTCCAGTATTGAGATAAACGAATTCGGACTGGACTGGCCCAGCCCGCATTTGGACGCAACCTGCATTGTTCTTCCCAATTCCTTAAGATCGTTTATGTTCGAAAAAGTATAGTTCCCTTTCTCAATTCTTTCTATCCCTTCGAGAAGTTTCGTATTGCCTATTCTGCACGGAGTGCATTGCCCGCACGACTCCTCGACAAAGAACTCCATGAAATTTTTCAGAACTTTTAGCATATTTCGGTCTTCATTGAATATTATAACCGAACCCCCGGTTGCGGCATCCTCGTATGCAAAAGACCTGCCGAATCCGGTTTTCGGTACGCAAATTCCCGAAGCGCCGCCTACCTGAACCGCTTTTGTATCCGCAGCACCTACCAGGTCCAGCAGGTCTTTTATGGTTGTTCCCCACGGAAGTTCGTAGACTCCCGGCTTTTCACAATCGCCCGATACGGAAAATAATTTCGAACCCGTCGATTTATCGGTGCCGTATTTTTTGAACCAGTCCCCTCCTTTTGTAACAATATGCGGAACCGAAGAAAGGGTTTCGACGTTGTTGACTATTGTTGGATATCCCAGGTATCCCGTATTCACAGGATAAGGCGGACGGTTTCTGGGCTCGCCCCTGTTGCCCTCGAGCGATTCAATCAACGCCGTCTCCTCGCCGCACACGTACGCGCCCGATCCGAGCCTGATGCTTATGTCGAAATCAAATTCTTCTTTTCCCAAGATCTTATTACCGAGCAGGTTATCTTTCCTCATCCCGGACATATAATCTTCCAGCGCTCCAAACATGTACTCATATTCGCCGCGCAGGTAAACGATCCCATTTTTTGCGCCGATAGTATAACCGGCAATTACCATCCCGTCGAAAACCAGTTCGGGATATTCAAGCAAAAGAACCCTATCCTTGAATGTTCCGGGTTCGCCTTCGTCCGCATTGCAGACAACAAATTTCCTACCGTTCATAGCGGCGGCCGACAGCATCCATTTTGTAGCCGTAGGAAATCCGGCTCCTCCCCTTCCTTTTAAACCGGACCCTTTTAATTCGAACAGGATGTGTTCCCTCCCCATTTCGAGGGCTTTTATTATTCCTTCGCCCCTTTTGTATTCCGAAAATATTACGGGGCCGCTTCTTTTTTTATTGGTTAAAATTTCCATTTTAATTTCCTATTTAATTTCGTTCAAGATATTTACGGCCGTTTCGGGATCGAGGCGAGTATATACTCTTTCGTTTACCAGCATTGCCGGGCCCTGGTCGCACATGCCCAGGCAGTTGGTGTATTCAAGAGTGATCCTTTTATCCTTTGTCGTTTCGCCGAATGAAATTCCCAGCTCGCGTTTTACGGCTTTTTCCACCGCATCCTTGCCTGTCATTTCGCACGATATTGTCCGGCATAACCTTACTATATTCCTTCCTTTGGGCTCCGAGTATAAAAAAGAGTAAAACGTAATCACGCTGTAAACTTCCACAGGGTGTATGTTAAGATGCCTGGCAATTTCCTGCTGCGCAAAATCGGAAATATACTTGTGTCTTCTCTGAACGGCCTGAAGAATTTGTATTAAAGCCGGACGGTCGTTCCCGTACCTCTCAACCAATTGTTCGATCTCTTCCGAGAGTGCATTCTTTTCCAGTACAAGCATAACTACCTCCCTTCCCTTTGAAGCAACAGTTTTTCGACTTTATCTATCAATTCTCCAGGCGAAATGGGCTTTTCAACGAAATCGTCAACGGGCACCATTTCGTTTATTCCGAAATCCATTCCGATGGTCTTTGAAACCGATGTGTACATTATTATGGGGATGTTGAATTTTTCCCTCTTGAACCTTTGCGCTAGGAAGAACCCGTCGTCCGGCTCGTTCATCATGACGTCAAGTATTATGAGGTCGGGCATATTTTCTTTAACGATCTTATATCCGTCGTCCGGATTCGCAGCTGTAATTACTTCATAACCTTTTGAAGTAAGAACTATGCTGCTGGCATCAAGGATATCGGGATCGTCGTCGATGATTGCTATCTTAGCCATTTTATCCCTCTTTATTGTTTTTATTGGCAAAATCGTTGATAATAATTTTTATTTCACCCTGAAGCGCTTTCCGCCGCTGGCAAATAAATTTTAACACTCGTTCCGGAGCCGAACTCCGATTTTATTTCTATTTTTCCCGAATAAGAATCGACTATTCTTTTAACTATGGATAATCCGAGGCCGGTTCCTGCAATATTTTTTGTCTTTTCGTTCTTTGCCCTGTAAAACTCCTGGAACAGCCTGGCTTCTTCTTCGGGCTTCATTCCTATACCCGTATCGCTTACGGAAACGGTAATATATCTTTCCGACAGCTCCGTATTAATGTTAATTTCCCCGCCCTGTTTATTGTATTTTACCGCGTTGCTTATAATATTGCCGAATAATCTCTCCATTTCGTCTTTGTCGGCCTTAATAGAAGGCAGGCTGCCGCGGGAAATAAAATTTACTTTTATCCCTTTGTCTTTTATCTGCAGTTTAAATAGTTCCGTTTGCGCCTTGATTATTTCTTCCGGATTCAACGCGGAAATCTCACGGCTGACGGTATTAGTTTCCATCCTCGAGATATCAAGAAGATCGTTCACCATTTTCAAAAGGCCGTCTATTCTTATTTGCGATCGGTTAACGTATTCTTTCTTATTTGCTTCGGTCAGATCCAGGTTATTTTCGTTAAAAAGCCGAAGGTAGCCGGATACCGCGGCCAGCGGGGCTTTCAGTTCGTGCGATACCATTGAAACGAATTGGGATTTCAGCAATTCTATCTGTTTAAGTTCCGAAATATCCTTTAATACTACGACTACGCCTGCAAGCTTGCTGTCGCTTCCGATCACGGGTGAAGACGTCGCTTCAATGTATAGCCTCATCCGCGGCTCGGCTTCAATCTGAGTAGAATATGATTTATTTTCATATACCCCGGCTAAAATGAAATTGTTTATCAGCTCCGCGATCTTGGGATGCAGTCTTGCCATGATATGTTCTTCAATAGCTATATGATTAAGCCCCAGGTATTTTAATGCCGCCGGATTGTAGAGTACTGCTTCGCCGCTCTTGTTTACGACAAGGATGCCTTCCGTTATGGAATTAATTATTGTATTTAGCCTGCTTTTTTCAAACGCTATTTCAAGCAGCCTCTCTTCTCTTTCCTTCCTCCAGTTTTCTTTTTCAAGCAGAAGCCTCCGGCGGTAAAAACCTTCGTTTAGTTTTTGGAGCAGCTCTTCGGAAGTAAACGGCTTGGGTATATAACTATAGGCTCCTCTTTTTGTTGATTCGATCGCGGTCTCATAGCTGGCGTAACCAGTAGCTATAAAGCAGACCGTATTCGGATGCACACTGAGAATTTCATCCAATACTTTTATACCGTCGACGTCCGGCATTTTAAGATCGATCAATGCAAGATCGAATTCGGATCCGGTACCCATTTTAATTCCTTCGCTCCCGCTGTCTGCGGTCTCCACGATAAAGCCTTCTCCTTCCAGCAGCCGTTTGGTACCCAGACGGAGTCCTTTCTCGTCGT
>JBJKOY010000310.1:0-40386 GCA_046706945.1 Ignavibacteriaceae bacterium
CCATCGGAGTACTTAAAAGTATGTTCGGTACCACTTCCAGTTTGTCCAGGTCAATATCCGGCTGGTAAAACCTGTTGAATAAAACCAGACCGTTGGCGCCTGCTTTGTCAAGCTGGTGAGCCATCCATGCGGTAGAACTGAAGAACGGCCCTAATTTAACCGCGATGGGAATACTTACCGCGTCCCTAACGGCTTTGACTATATCAATGTAAGACTGATCGATTTCCGAGCCGCTTTTATTTAAATCCGTGGCCAGCCTGTAAATGTTGAGTTCCATCGCATCTGCGCCTGCTTCTTCTATCCTTTGGGCGTATTCGACCCATCCGCCGACCGACTTGCCGTTCAAACTTGCAATAATAGGAATTTCCACCGCGTCTTTAGCTTTTTCTATATGCTTCAAATATTCTTCGGGGCCCATATTAAAATTTATTCCGGAAGGAAAATAATTGGACGCCTCGGCATTGCTGTCGGAGTGTGCCGAAGTATGATAGTACAATTCAATTTGTTCGTTTTCAATCTGCTCTTCAAAAATAGAATACAGAACCACGGCTCCCGCACCGGCATCTTCCATAGCCTTAATATTGCCTATATCCTGGGATAAAGGTCCTGCCGACGGCACAATAGGGCTTTTTAGTTTTAATCCCAAATAAGTCGTTGATATATCCATTATATTACCTCTGTTTTAATATTACCGAACCTGCCCGCGAAGGGGCAGGTTCATATTTTAGGAATTTTTACTTGTTATCGGTCCTGGTCGATGCCAGCTGTTCGTACACTTTCCACTTTTCAATCACATCGTTTTGAGCTTCTTCCATTAATTTTTTAGCTTCCTCAGGATGCGATTTAGTCAGCATCTTGTAACGCGTCTCCATATATGCGTAATCTTTAAGAGGGATCTTCATGCCTTTCGATTCGAGTTTGAAAGGATTTTTTCCTTCCTTTGCCAATTCCGGATTATACCTGTAAAGCTGCCAGTAGCCGGAATCGACCGCGGCTTTCTGGTTCTGCATGCCGGCGCCCATATCGATTCCGTGAGCGATACAATGGCTGTATGCAATTATCAGTGACGGACCGTCGTATGCTTCCGCTTCTATGAATGCTCTTACGGTCTGCACGTCGCTTGAACCCATAGCAACCTTTGCAACATATACGTTGCCGTAGGAAATAGCCATCAGCCCGAGATCTTTTTTAGCCAGAGGCTTTCCGCCCGCGGCAAACTTTGCGACCGCTCCGCGCGGGGTTGATTTCGACATCTGTCCGCCGGTATTCGAATACACTTCGGTATCGAGAACCAGAACGTTTACGTTTTTACCCGAAGCAAGTACGTGGTCCAGCCCGCCGTAGCCTATATCGTAAGCCCATCCGTCGCCGCCCATAATCCAAACCGATTTCTTAACAAGATAATCGCTGAGGCTCAACAAATGATTGATCTGCGCGGTCTTTCCGTTTGCGCCGTTCTTCAACAGATTACTCAATTTTTCATTGACGATTTTAACTCTTTCGCGCTGTTCGTATATACCCGCTTCATCGCCCTGCTTGGCTGTTAAGATTTCCTCTACCAGCTGTTCGCCGAGCTCCGAAGCCAGTTCCTTTGCAAGATTTTTCGCCTGGGTATTATGCTTGTCAATCGCCAGTCTGAAGCCCAGACCGAATTCGGCGTTGTCTTCGAACAGCGAATTCGACCAGGCAGGACCTCTGCCGTCGCCGTTAACGGTCCAGGGAGTAGTCGGTAAGTTGCCGCCGTATATCGAAGAACATCCGGTTGCGTTCGCAACGATCATTCTGTCGCCGAACAATTGGCTTGCCAGTTTAACGTAGGGAGTTTCGCCGCAGCCCGTGCAGGCACCGGAGAATTCGAACAAAGGCTGTAAGAACTGCGAGTCTTTAATAGCGGTTGTTTTAACTTTCTTCCTGTCGACATCCGGCAGAGTGAGGAAGAAATCCCAGTTGACTTTTTCCTGTTCCCTTATCGGGAGCTGCGGGGCAAGATTAATAGCTTTAAGACGGGTTTCTTTTTTATTCTTGGCCGGACAAATATCCACGCATATCCCGCAGCCGGTGCAGTCTTCAACCGCTACCTGTATTGTATATTCGAGATTTTCGCCGTAGTCTTTTGCTTTGAACGGAACGTGTTTAAATGTTTCGGGAGCGTTCTTAAGGAGATCCCGGTCGAACACTTTAGCGCGGATAGTAGCATGCGGGCAAACGATTACGCACTTGTTGCATTGAATGCATACTTCCGGATCAAATACCGGTACCTCAAGGGCAATATTCCGTTTCTCCCATTGCGCCGTGCCCGTTGGGAAAGTACCGTCCGCAGGCATCTTGCTGACAGGTAGGAAGTCGCCCCTACCCGAAATAAGAGTAGCCGTAACGTCACGTACAAATTCGGGCGCCTTATCTGAGACCGCAGGCAGGAACTGGATCTTGCTGGTAACATGTTCGGGGACAATAACTTCATTCAAATGCGCCAGTGCCTGGTCTACGGCGTTATAGTTCATCTGGACGATTTTATCGCCCTTCTTGCCGTAAGTTTTTTTAATGGTATCCTTAATCATAGCTATCGATTCGTCCTTGGACAGTATCTTGGATATTGCAAAGAAGCATGTCTGCATTATGGTATTTATTCTCTGTCCCATCCCTGTTTCCGCCGCGACTTTATACGCGTCTATAACATAGAACCTCATTTTCCTTTTAATAAGATCGCTTTGTATTTTTTCGGGCAGCGAATCCCATACTTCTTCTTTCGGCACAGTCGTATTTAACAGAAAAGTCGCGCCTTCAGCCGCATCTTCCAGCATATCCATTTTTTCAAGGAACACCTGCTGGTGGCATGCTATAAAGTTGGCCGTATTAATTAAATAGGTGGATTTGATTTTCTTGGGCCCGAAACGTAAGTGAGAGACCGTAGTGGACCCGGATTTTTTGGAGTCGTATACGAAATAACCCTGTGCATTAAAATCGGTACCCTCTCCGATTATTTTGATGGAATTTTTATTTGCACCGACCGTTCCGTCGGCGCCCAGCCCGTAAAACTTGCCTCTGAATGTTTCTTCGGATTCGACGGAAAAGGAAGCATCGTAGTCAAGGCTTGTGTTTGTAACGTCGTCTACAATACCCACGGTAAAGTGATTTTTCGGATTTTCTTTCTTCAGTTCTTCAAAGACGCCGTTCACCATAGCGGGTGTAAATTCTTTTGATGACAACCCGTAACGGCCGCCGATAACCTTGGGGAAAGCAAAGCCGAGCCGGCCCGCCATATATTTTTCGGATATTGCGTTTATTACATCAAGGTAAAGGGGTTCGCCTGCGGAACCTGGTTCTTTTGTCCTGTCCAGGACGGCAATGGACTTTGTAGTTGCCGGCAATGCATTAATAAAATGATCGATAGAAAAAGGTCTGTACAATCTTACTTTTATTACTCCTACTTTTTCTCCTTTTTCCGCCAGGTAATCCACCGTTTCTTCGGCGGCTTCCGCACCCGAGCCCATAAGAATAATTATCCTTTCGGCATCCTGGGCGCCGATATAATCGAACAGGTGATACTGCCGTCCGACTACTTCCGCAAATTTATCCATTTGTTTCTGTACAATATCCGGGCATGCAAGGTAAAATTTGTTTACGGTTTCCCTGCCTTGAAAATAAACGTCAGGGTTCTGCGCGGTTCCGCGGATAACGGGACGGTCGGGACTTAAAGCTCTTTTACGGTGGGCGATAACCAGTTCGTCGTCTATCATTGCGCGCATATCCTCAATCGAAAGCTGTTCGATTTTCATGACCTCGTGAGAGGTTCTGAAACCGTCGAAGAAATGAAGGAACGGTACTCTCGATTCCAGCGTAGCAGCCTGAGCGATCAAAGCAAAATCCATAACTTCCTGAATCGAATTAGAGGCAATCATCGCAAATCCGGTAGATCTTGTCGCCATAACATCGCTATGGTCGCCGAAGATCGAAAGCGCCTGAGCCGCAATTGACCTTGCCGAAACATGAAAAACGGTCGACGTTAATTCTCCCGCGATCTTAAACATGTTCGGTATCATCAAAAGAAGACCTTGAGAAGCCGTGAATGTTGTTGTTAAAGCTCCGCTTTGAAGAGCGCCGTGAACACTTCCAGACGCGCCTCCCTCACTTTGAAGCTCGCTGACGGAAGGTATCTCGTTCCATAAATTTCTTTTACCTTCGGCAGACCAGGCGTCGCACCATTCTCCCATCGGCGATGAGGGTGTTATAGGGTAAATTGCTATCACTTCGTTAGTATTAAAAGCTACATAACCGGCAGCTTCATTACCATCTATTGTTACTTTTTTCCTTTCCATCTTCTTCCCAAATTTTTAAGTGAAATTATAATCTGTATTAAGCGACTGATTTCGGCCAAATATTATACCAACCTTTAATTTGCTCTATAAGCCCTTATTCTTCGGCAATTTTATCAAAAAAGGTAAAACATTTATTGCATGTCCTAAGTTTTTCTTGAAATTGAGAATTGTACTTCAAAAGGGATAAAAATATCCGAAAAGTTGCTTGCCCGGTTATTAAGTGCCGGGTTTTTAACTCTATGCATTCCGTCTTCGCATATAAATACTTGTTAAAATTTGATCTGAATCCTTATTTTTATTTTTTCATCATATGTCGAAAAAACCGGAAGAATAATGGAATCACAGCCAAAAGTTATAATGTTTACCACACCGACCTGCAGTTTTTGCAATGCAGCCAAAAGGTATCTAAGAGAAAAAAGCATAAAATTTACGGAAGTTGACGTAAGCCGGGACATTACTGCCGCAAGAGACCTGCAGCGCAGGACCGGACAGACAGGCGTGCCCGTAATTCTTATAAACAACCGGCCTATCGTAGGTTTCGACAGGCCTAAAATTAATCAAATGTTAAACATCAGAGGGTAGCGGAGGAATAAAATGAAAATTAAACCTATGGACGACCGACTTGTTCTAGAACTAATCGAAAAGGAAGAAAAAACGTCTTCAGGAATAATAATTCCCGATACGGCAAAAGAAAAACCTATTGTAGGCAGAGTTGTTGCGGTAGGAACAGACGAAGATTTAAGAGAAAAGATCAAAGAAGGCGATAAAGTACTTTTTGCAAAATACGGCGGTGAGGAAATTAATTTCAATAACAAGGACTATAAAATCGTGCAGCGCTCGGACGTCCTTGCAGTAATTGAAGATTAAATTTCTCAATTTTCTTTATAGTCTTAGTTCTGAATTCAATTGTTCAATTGTTTAATTGTTCAATTGCTTAATGGTTTATTGTTCTGCATTTTGAATTTATAATAACGAATGCAGAACAATAGACATCAATATTCAGAACAATTTGACAATTCAACAATATAACAATTCAACAATTAAACAATTTATAGTTTTATTCCGTTCGGATCCTGATGTCGACGGCATACGGTTCGCCCTCATCGGAGATTATTACCGGGTTAAAATCAAATTCGGTTATTTCACTGTAATCCAGAAGCATTCGGGCAGCCGCGTTTATTATTTTTTTTATTTTCTTCAATGCGGCCGGTTTCTCGCCCCTTACTCCTTTTAAAATCCTGCCTATTTTTGTTTCTTCGATCAATTCATCGATATCCCATGCGGAGAGATAAGCCGACCTTACCGCGGTATCGCCTGTTATTTCAACGTACTTCCCCCCCGACCCGAACATAACGACCGGTCCGAAAGACCTGTCCCTGAATCCCCCGACCAGCAGTTCATGCTTTACTTTAATATATTCCTGCACCAGCAATTCATACGATGTTATGTTCCGTTTAAAAAAATTCTCTTTAATTTTCTGTCCGGCTGATTTCAAATCTTTCAGACTATTTATATCAATAAATACCGCCCCTTCATCCGATTTATGTATTACTTCTTTCGAAATGCCCTTTATTACGGCAGGAAACCCGACCTTTAAGGCGGCATCCTTAAGTCCCGCAGGCTGACAAGACGCGAAAGCCGGAACGGGGATTTTATATTTCTTTATCAATTTAAAAGTTTCTTCCGGTTTTAATATGCCGTGTCCGCGTAATTTAACGACTTTTCTACCGGGCTTTAAAATACCGTTTCTATCTTTTTTATTTAAATGGAGCAAAATATTGGAAACCACTTTTGCAGGGTCTTCGGGATTTTTGAACAAGGGCTTTCCGTACCGCGAATTCGTTCTGTAATCGTTCCAGAACTCGGGCAGAGGCATGACGACCTGATATACTGGTTTGCCGGAAGCGACGGAATTTACGCTTTCAATTACATCGAAAGCAGGCACCATAACCGGCTCCACGAACAGCGAAATTACGGCGTCGGTATTGGGATCCGCAGTTAATATATTTATCGCGGCTTTGTATTGTTCCGGGGTTCCGCCGGGAAGGAGATCAACGGGATTTGATACGCTTCCTTCGCTCCTGATTATCTCTCTTAATTTTTCCTTAGTCCCGCCCGTCAATTCGGCAAGTGCGAGCCCGTTTTTTTCAAAAGAGTCAACCGCCAGTATTGCCGGCCCCCCGGCATTGGTAATTACTGCAATTTTATTTCCCCCGGGCAGCGGAAAATTCTCGAAGCCTTTTGCGGTGTTAAACAATTCATTTAAAGTTTCGGCTCTAATTATACCGAACTGTTTCAGCAGAGAGCCGACCACCTTATCGCTGCTTCCCATTGCGCCCGTATGGGAGAGGGCCGCTTTAATTCCTGCTTCCGACCTGCCGGCCTTTAAAATTATTACGGGCTTGGCGGCCTTCAGTTTCTCCGATAAAAATAACAACGATTCTCCCTTCTCAAAACTTTCCAGGTACATGGTTACGGTCCTGATATTTTCGTCTTCTGCCCAGAACTCCAGCAAATCGTTTTCCGAAATATCGGCCTTATTGCCTACGCTGATAAAATGCGCGAATTTTATATCCGTTTCCCTCAGGGAATTTAATACCGCAGCACCTATTGCGCCGCTTTGAGAGAGAAAAGCGGTGCTGCCCTTAACGGGTTTCTCGGCGACGAAAGTCGCGTTCAATTTTATATCATTCATAGTAGAAATAACACCCATGCAATTCGGACCTACCAGCCGCGCTCCTGCTGCCTTTAATTTACCTGCAATTAAATTCTCAGCTTGGGCTCCCTCGCTTCCGGTTTCTTTGAAGCCCGCCGTAACTATAATTATTGACTTTACTCCCTTAGATAATAATTCTTCAACCGTGTCCTCAACCAGTCTGAACGGAACCGCAATTACGGCGAGATCGATATTTCCCGGGACGGCGGTTACGGAAGGATAACTCCTGATCCCCAATATCTCTTCAACGCCGGGGTTTACGGGAAATATTCTGCCAGTGTAGCCGTAAGATTTAATAGACCTCAGCAATTCGTAGCCGATGCTTTTCTCCCTGGAAGATGCCCCCGGGATACAAACCGAGGCCGGGTAAAAAAAATTTTTTATTGCGGTATCCATAGTTGCCCCTTAAATAATTGTTGCAGGGTATAATAAAACTATAATATTTAAGCCGAAAAAAATAGTCCGCTGACATTTTTCCTGATAACTTAATCCCGGAATTGTTATTTTAATCTTCGTGAAAATATGGAATTTAATCGATTAAGCCTTTAATTTTTTTTAAAAAATAAGATAATATACTATTGAATTTTTGAAAATATATTATTGCCCGCATTAATTGCTTATATTTAAAATTGATATGAAAAAAGAAAAATCTCAATCAAATAAGACGAAAAAGACAAGCGCGGCGGGAAAAAAAATAAAACTTGAAGGAATAAAAGTTAAATACGATGATATCGGAAAAAACCTTCAAGCAATTTTAAATTTGCAGGATGCAGCGGTTATTATTGTAGATAATAAGGAAGGCCGCATCCTGGCATTTAATAAAGCGGTATTAAGTTTTTGCGGGTGCAAGGCAGGAACGCTTCATTCCGAAAATTTCGGCTTTTTATTCGTCAGGGAGGAAAAGCGCGCCTCCGGGGTCTATTCGTACCGTTATAAAAAGAGTACGGGAACCCGGCCGGTTATTAATTTTAAAAAGGAACGGTTAACATTTAACGGAGAGAATTATATTGTTTTTATAGAGGTAAAAGAATCGGCTTTGCCTGCGAAAGAAAAAGGACCGAAGGGGCAAAATAAAAAAGAAGAAAAAGGCTACGGCGGCAAAATAAACCGGCGCGCCACCGTTAATGAAAAATTATCAAAAAATACGCGGAGATACGGCAATTTATTCGACGATTTGCCTGTGAGCATGTGGGAGGAAGATCTTTCCTACATAAAAAAGGAACTTGAAAAATTAAAAAGCAACGGGGTAAGAGATTTAAATAAATATCTTCAAAATAATCCTGCCTTTCTTAAAAGATTAATTTCCAAGGTTAAGATAACAAATATCAACAAGGCGACACTCGTACTTTATAAGGCCGCGACGAAAAAACAAATGATACAGAGTTTATCAAACGTTATGTCCGAAGAAAGCGCTAATACTTTTAAGAACGGTATATTGGCCTTATTCGAAGGCAAGCCGTATTTTGAAGAAGAAAGCGTCAATTATACTTTTGACAGGAAACCTATTCACATTTCATTAAGATCATCTCTTGTTAAAGGCTACGAGAGCAGCTGGAAGAAAGTCCTTGTATCCGTAATAGACATTTCGGAAAAGAAAAAATCGCTGGAGGCGCTGCGCGAGTCCGAAGATAAGTTCAAAAAAATAGCCGAGAAATCTCTTACCGGCATGTATTTAATTCAGGACGGACTTTTCAAGTACGTAAATCCCAAATTAGCGGAAATATTTCATTACGAAAGGGATGAGTTAGTAAATAAAAAAGGCCCTCCCGATCTTACCGCTGCCGGGAGCCTGCGCATCGTGGAACAAAATATTTCAAAAAGGATTTCCGGCGAATTGGATTCAGTCAATTACGAGTTTGACGGCGTAACAAAAAAAGGAAATGTTATTAATATCGAAGTTTTCGGTTCGAGAATCACTTACATGGGAAAGCCCGCCATCGTAGGCACATTACTGGATATTTCCGGGAGAAAGAAATGGGAAGACGATCTGCAGGAAAGTCAAAAGAGATATAAAGAACTGACTGACCTTCTGCCCCAGACTATATTTGAAATTGATACCGAGGGCAGGATTATATTCGTTAACCAGTCCGGGCTAAAAGCATTTAATTACGGGGAGGATATTTTAAATGTTAAGCCGCTGATATACGATTTCCTAATTCCAAAGGACAGGGGCCGCGCGGCGGCCAATATGCTGAAGATATTGAAGGGCGAGAAAAACGGCGAAACGGAATATACCGCGTTGAGGAAAAACGGGATTACTTTTCCGATGCTTGTTTTTTCCAACAGGGTAATTAGGAACGGCAAAGTAATCGGTTTGAGGGGCATTGCGGTAGACATGTCGGAAAGGAAATTAATAGAAGAACAGCTTAGAAAACTGTCGAGAGCCGTTGAACAAAGCCCGTCGTCCATAATTATTACCGACCTATTCGGCGAGATAGAATACGTCAATCCGAGGTTCACCCACTCAACCGGATACGGTCTTGCTGAAGTTATCGGGAAGAACCCCAGGATATTAAAATCAGGCGAAACTCCGGCAAAAGTATACGAAGACTTATGGACGACAATCGTAGCAGGAAATACCTGGAGGGGCGAGCTTCACAACAAAAAGAAAAACAGCGAACTGTTCTGGGAATACGCATCCATATCGCCCATAGTAGACCAGGAAGGTAAGATCACCCATTTCCTGGCGATAAAAGAAGATATCACCGAAAAGAAATTAATTGAAAACGAACTATTGAGAGCTAAAGATAAAGCGGAAGAGTCGGACAAGTTAAAATCGGAATTTCTTGCGCAAATGTCGCACGAGATAAGATCGCCGCTCAACGTAATTTTAAATTATAATTCTTTTTTGAGGGAAGAACTTGCATCCCAATTAACAGAGGAACAAAAAATTGCGTTATCTTCGATAAATTCTGCCGGGAAAAGGCTGTTAAGAACGATAGACCTGATTTTGAACATGGCGGCGCTTCAAAGCGGGTATATAGATTTGAATCCGGTAGAAGTGGATTTAAACTCTGTGCTGACGGTACTGGCAAAGGAATTCAAACAAACCGCGCAGAAGAGAAAAATTAAGTTCGCCTTCGAAAATAAAGTTAAGAATAGCCTGGTCAAGGGCGATGAATATATTGTAACGGAAATTTTCGAAAACCTGATAGGCAATGCCATAAAGTATACCAGCGAAGGACAAGTTGAAGTCGTTTTGTTCGAGAACCCGGAAAGGAAATTGAGCGTCGCGATCAAAGATACCGGGATAGGCATCTCGGAGGATTATCTTCCCAAATTGTTCGTGCCTTTTACCCAGGAAGAGACCGGGTATTCGAGAAGGTTCGAGGGAAACGGCCTGGGACTGGCCCTTGTAAAAAAATATGTCGAAATTTTGGATGCGAAAATAAAAGTTGAAAGTAAGAAAGGAAAAGGCACAACATTTACGGTTACCTTCAAACGCAATTCGAATTATTAATTTTTCACTTATCCTTACGTTTAAGAAAATGGACAAAACAAACGAATCTATTTTGGGCGATATGCCTTCCGAGGTATTCCGCTCAAGCGGCCATAAATTAGTCGATTGGATTGCCGACTACCTGGGCGGCATCGAAAATTTTCCGGTACTTCCGCGCGTCGAACCAGGCGAAGTTAGAAACAGCCTGCCTGACTCGGCCCCGCAGGAAGGCGAATCCATGGAAGCAATACTGGAAGATTTTAACAAAATCATCCTTCCCGGAATAACCCATTGGAATCATCCCGGCTTTATGGCTTATTTTAATTCCACCTCAAGTTCGCCTGGCATACTCGCGGAATTCTTATCCGCGGCTTTAAACGTCAACGGAATGCTTTGGAAAACGTCGCCGGCGGCGACGGAGCTGGAGCAGACGACGCTGAACTGGTTCCGGAAAATGCTCGGCATACCCGAGGGATTCTGGGGAATAATTTACGATACGGCTTCCGTAAGTTCCATGCACGCAATAGCCGCGGCAAGAGAACAATTGCAAAGCCTGGATCTGCGCCGGAAAGGCCTTGCAGGCAGAAAAGATGTCCCTCCCCTTAAATTGTATGCATCGGAACATGCCCACTCGTCAATTGATAAAGCGGCGATTACGTTGGGGATCGGCATTGAGGGGATAAGAAAAATTCCGGCCGATGAGGAATTTAAAATGATACCTGCGTTACTATCGGAAGCAATAAGGGAAGACAGAAAGAACGGATACCTTCCCTTCTGCGCGGTCGCAACGGTAGGAACTACTTCCTCAACAAGCATTGACCCCGTTCCGGAGATAGCCGATATCTGCATTAAAGAAAATTTGTGGCTGCACGTGGATGCCGCCCATGCGGGGATAGCTGCGTCGGTGCCAGAAATGCGCTACATATTCGACGGCGTTTCAAAAGCCGATTCAATTGTTGTAAACCCACACAAATGGATGTTTACTCCCGTGGATCTCAGCGTATTATTCACTAAAAAGCGGGAAATATTAAAACAGGCTTTCAGTCTGGTTCCGGAATATCTGAAGACTTCGGAAGATTCCGCTGTTGAGAACTACATGGATTACGGCATACAGCTCGGCAGGCGGTTCCGTTCGCTTAAGCTGTGGTTCATTCTCAGGTACTTCGGCACAGGCGGAATTGCGGATAGAGTGCGCGAACATTTGCGATTGGGTAAATTGTTTAAGCTGTGGATCGAAGAAAGCAAAGACTTCGAATTAATGGCCCCCGTGCCTTTCAGTACCGTATGCTTCCGTGCGCACCCGGGGAATTACGATTCGGAAGAAAAGCTGGAAGAACTGAACGAAAATTTGATGAAAAAAGTTAACAACACCGGAAGGATATTTATAACGCATACAAAATTAAACAACAAATTCGTATTAAGGCTGGTTGTATCGGGATTGAGAACCGCGGAAAAGCATATAATTCAAGCCGAAGAAATACTTAGCCGAACCCTCAAGGAATTAACTACGGACTTGTAAATTAAATTAAAATTAGAAATATTTGCGATGCGGATTTCTTCTTTAACTAAAATAACGATTTTAACTTTAGACTGGATTACAAATTATAATATTGCATCTATATTTTATCCATACCTGCGGAGGTAAAACCACCAGGATTTAGCCACTCCTTTACTGATCCGATTTATAGAAGAGAACAAACAAACTCAACAGCGGTTTTCGGGGTTGAAAATCCGGTTCTTTAGAACGATGAACTTATAAGTTCCGTCATCGTTATAATTCGAAATAAATAATTACAAAAAGATTTTACGAATACGAAAATACTAATGAATTACAAGCAAAAATTAAATCCCGATGCTATAAAAACAATTATCATTTATTTAGTATTCGGTATTTTATGGATTTTGTTTTCAGATAATATCCTGAATGCTCTGGTGAAGGACCAGATTATCCTGGAAAAGCTGCAGACGGTAAAGGGGCTGTTTTACATTCTGATAACCACCCTTCTGCTTTATTTTCTAATTAAAAAATATACCGAAAAAATTAAAGACTCTATCATAAAGAAACAAATAATCGAAAAACACCTCGATCTTTTTACCCGGTACGCCAACGACGTAATCCTATTGGTAAACGATAAAGGAAAAATTTTAGAAGCAAACGATAAAGCCGCGGACGTTTACGGCATTTCAAAGGCGGATCTTCTCAACTCCGATTACTTTCGTCTGACGGCCCTCAAAAACGAATTGTTCTCAAAGCAGCAGCTGGAGAAGATAAAAAAGGAAAAAGGAATGCTCTTCGAGTCCAGGCATTTACACGCCGACGGTTCCGCATTTCCCGTGGAGGTAAGCGCTAAATTAATCGAAATAGAGGATAAGGTATTTTTTCAATTTATAATTAGAGACATATCCGAAAGAAGGCTTGCCGAAGAACAGATAAGTATTTTATCGCGGATTGCCGATCAAAGCCCGAGTTCGATTATTATTACGAATATTGAAGGAAAAATCGAATACGTAAATCAGAGTTTTACCAGTTTAACGGGCTATGAATTCGATGAAGCTGTCGGAAAAAATCCTAATATCTTAAAATCCGGTGAAAATCCCGCTCAGTTGTACAAAGAATTGTGGAGCAATATTACGGCCGGAAAAGAATGGCGCGGAGAGATGATAAACCGGAAAAAGGACGGAACGCTTTACTGGGAGTATACATTAATTTCGCCGCTTCGGGATAAGAACGACAAAATTACCCATTATATAGCGATAAAAGAGGACGTGACAAGACAAAAGGAAATGACCGAAGAATTAATCCGCGCCAAAGAAAAAGCTGAAGAATCCGACAGGCTTAAATCCGAGTTCCTCGCACAGATGTCCCACGAGATTAGAACGCCGCTAAACGTAATCCTCAGCTTTAATTCGCTTCTCAGCGAGGAGTTGAAGGATAACGTAGAAGAGGATCTTAAAGAATCATTCGCTTCCATCGATAAGGCGGGGAAAAGACTTTTACGGACGTTAAATCTCATTCTTAATATGGCGGCGGTGCAATCCGGAAATTTCGAGGTAAGTTTAAAGCTGATAGAACTTTCCCGTCTTACGGAACATTTGCTGATGGAGTTCAGCCAGACGGTGAAATTAAAAAATTTGAAACTTATATATAATAAAATGACCGAAGATACGACGGTTACATCTGACGAATACATTCTTTCCGAAATCCTGCAGAACTTGATTGACAATGCCATAAAATATACGCCGCAGGGGAGCATTACCGTGGAAATAGCCAGGGACGAAAATTCCCGTCTGATTTTAATAATAAAGGATACCGGGATAGGCATCTCCGAAGAATACATGCCCTATTTATTTGCCGCGTTCAGCCAGGAGGATACGGGCTATTCGCGAAGGTTCGAAGGCAACGGCCTGGGTCTGGCGCTCGTAAAAAATTACACGGGTTTTATAGGTGCGGATATTTCCGTTGTCAGTAGAAAAGGAAGCGGTACGGAATTTAAAATAATTTTCCCCCCGGAAAATTAAATCGGCTTTACATCGATATAATTCCGAACATTTCGTAAGCGACAAAATATATTATTAACACGATAAAAAGCCAGCCGGCAAGGTCGAGGACGGAACCTGCTTTTACCATATCGGTAATTTTTATATAGCCTGTGCCGTAAACCAGGGCATTGGGCGGAGTAGCTACCGGCAGCATAAAAGCCATGGAAGCGGCAACGGTTGCGGATATCGACAAAGCTACGGGATTGTCCCCGGTGCCGTGAGCAATCGAAATAATTATCGGGATCATCATAGATACAACCGCCGTGTTTGAAGTAACTTCGGTGAGTAGTTCAATTAGTATTACAATTATTATTATTAAAATTATCGTCGACGGCTTTCCGAACAGGGAGACCGCGGAACCGGCTATCCAGTTGGCCACGCCGGTCTTAAACATTCCGTCGGAAAGCGCTATGCCTCCGCCGAACAAAAGCAGGGTGCCCCAGTCCACCAGTTTCGAATCCGACCAGCTAAGAACGAATTTTTGTTCCTTCCAACTTACAGGGAAAAGAAACATCAGCAGTACTCCGAACAATGCGATTATATTCTCATCGAACCAGCCCAGCTTGTCTGCCAGGGCTTTCGGGAGAACATATTCCCAGAACGGATTGCTTGTCCACAAGAACACGACCACGGCAAAAGCAGCGACCGTAAGCTTCTCTCCCCTCGACCATTTCCCCAGTTCTTTTTTTTGCCTGAGAATTAATTCCTTACCGCCCTTTATATTTTTTTCTTCCGGCGGAAATATTTTTATCAGGACAAACCAGGCTACGGGTATTAAAACTATGACGAAGGGAATGCCGAATTTCATCCAGTCGATAAAATCTATTTGCTTTATGCCGGAAGAGCTTAAAATCGAAACGCATATTCCGTTGGGCGGCGTACCGATGATGGTCCCTACTCCGCCTATGGATGCCGCCCACGCGATCCCCAGCATAACGATCCTTCCGAAATTGGACGAACCGGCTTTGCCGTCCGTTAGAGCGATTATCCCGACGCCCAGCGGCAGCAGCATCGCGGTTGTAGCGGTATTGGAAATCCACATGGATAAAAAGGCGGAGATTACCATCATACCGAGGACAATCAGCCTGGAATTGTCGGCAAGTCTTCCCATCCCCAGTATGAAGAGCGTCAGCCTTTTATCCAATTTCCATTTTTGCATTGCGGCGGCAAGCAGAAACCCGCTTAGGAAAAGAAAAATAATCGGATTTGCATAATTTAACAGGATGTTCTTTGCGGTAAACGGAAAGATTTTTCCTTGAAGTACCCCCGTGACATGGAAGAGCGGAAGGATTATTCCCGGCAGCAGCGCCGTTACCGGGATGGGCACAGCTTCGCTTATCCACCATATAACCATCAGTAGGAGCAGGGCAAGAACTATTTGAGCGCTTCCGGCAAGTTCCGCAACGGTATTTAACGGGGCTCCCGCAGGCAGTAAGTTTTTGGCGTTGGCAATAAATGCTTCGGGCGTTTGCATAAACAGAATAGCGAAAAAGACGGCAGGGCCGGCTATAAAACCGATAATCCGCCGCTTCTTATCGAACCCTTCCAGAGTCCCCGTTAAATTATCCTCTGAATTCAAAACGGTAAAATTCTCAGATTTTTTTCATAAAGTTATAACAAAAAAAATCAAAGTCAATTATCAACGTTTAAAGTAAATTTATAAATATTTTATAATTTTGTATTTACGGTAAATTTTTATAAAGAACTATAAAATGAAAAGAAATTTATTCTTACCGGGTACGGACAGACAGATAAAAATTCTTATCGATAACCTGGACGTTTCGGGAATGGAGGTGCTTATAATAGGCACGGGAAGCGAAGAGACAGCCGCCGTTTTAAAGAAAAACGGTGCAGGTAAAATAACAATCATTGTAAACGAAAACGAATCGCTTTTGACTTCGCGCCTAATCGTCGGCAATAATCCCGGCATAAAAGTAAGCATGATGGAGTATGATAAAACGGATTTCGGCGAAAATAAATTCGATCTGGTTTACGCGCAGGGATCGGTATCGGAAAAAAGAAGAAATAAAATCGTTAAAGAAGTAAAACGCGTCTTAAAGCCGGAAGGTTATTTTTGCGCAGGCGAAATTGTTAACCTCCGTCAGGACGTCCCGGCGTTCGTTAAAGATGTTTGGGAAGCGTCAGGTATTCTTCCCCTGGATGCGGGGAGCGCCGCTGATTACTACTCAGGCAGAGGCTTTAAGATTATCGGCGAGTTTGATCTGTCGTCGACATTGAAAAAATTCTATAGTAACGGCAAAAGTCTTCTCGAAGATAAATTGCCGGAACTGAATGAAAGCGAAAAGTCCTATTATAAAAAGCTGCTTAAGCGCATCGGCCACGAAGCAAATATATATCTAAAGCTCGGCGGCGAAAGATACATGGGATTTAAAATGTTCATTCTTAGAAAAGGCGGGGAATGAAAAAAGGAGACGTTATAGAATTGTCCGTGGAAAAAT
Organism: Ignavibacteriaceae bacterium; assembly: GCA_046706945.1. Taxonomy (GTDB): domain Bacteria; phylum Bacteroidota; class Ignavibacteria; order Ignavibacteriales; family Ignavibacteriaceae; genus FEN-1297. Next base: position 16,471 of record JBJKOY010000310.1, read on the forward strand.
ACGCGTTCGAAGGAAGAGGAATAGCCAGGATAGAAAAAGCCGGCGGGGAGACAGGAGATAAAAATATTCCCGCCGATAAATACGTTGTTTTTGTTGACGGAGCCTATCCCGGCGACAAGGCTGAGGCCCAAATAAGAAAAGTGAAAAAGTCGTACGCCGAGGCAAAAGCCGTTAAAATAATTACACCTTCGAAATTCAGAATAAAAGCAGAATGCAAATACTTCGGGACCTGCGGGGGATGCAGACAGCAGGACATGGATTACGATGCACAGGCCGGGTTCAAGCAGGAGCAGGCGGCCGAAATTTTCGAAAAGATGGGCGGCTTTACCGGGTATGAAGTAGAAGATATACTTCGCTCCGAAAAAATATTTTTTTACCGTAATAAGATGGAGTTTTCTTTTACGGAAAAAAGATGGCTTACGGCCGGCGAAGTAAAATCGGGTAAGGATATCGATAACAATTTCGCCCTCGGTCTTCATATACCCGGCGTTTACGATAAGGCAATCGATATAGACGAATGTTTCCTTCAGTCGGATTTAAGCAATAAGATTCTGAACATTTCGAGAGAATTTTTCAAAAGCCGGAACATACCTGTATATTCGACAAAGACTCACGAGGGCTACCTGCGGAACCTGGTAATAAAACAATCGCATCATACCGCCGATCTGATGGTGAACATCGTAACGGCTTACGAGAACGACGAATTGATGAAAGAATACACCGATTATTTGATTAAGGAAGCGCCCCGGGTTACGACAGTAATTAACAACATCAATCTGAAAAAAGCATCTGTCGCAACCGGCGATTACGAAAAAATTTTTTGGGGAGAGGGTTTTATATACGACAAAATCGGCAGGTACAAATTCAGGATAAGCGCAAACTCCTTCTTCCAGACAAACACCCTGCAGGCCGAAAAGCTTTACGAGACGGCGGCCGGATTCGCGGAGTTCGCCGGGAGCGAGACGGTATACGATCTCTATTCGGGCGCGGGAACGATTTCGATATTCGTATCTGGAAAAGTGCAAGAGGTTTACGGGTTCGAGGCGGCCGAACCGGCGGTGAAAGATGCGGAAGAGAACAAGCTGCTGAACGGCATAAGCAACGTTCACTTTTTTACGGCCGACCTTTACAGATCATTCCTGCCTATAATAGAAGAAAACAGGATCCCGAAACCCGAAATTGTAATTCTCGATCCGCCCAGGAGCGGGATGCATCAAAATACGGTAAGCGATGTTGTTGCACTTTCGCCGGCAAAGATTGTTTATGTAAGCTGCAATCCGGCAACACAGGTAAGGGACATAAAATTATTCACGCAGGCAGGTTATATTCTCAAAAATATCAGACCGGTGGATATGTTCCCGCATACGTATCATATCGAGAACGTTGCTTTATTAATCAAATCGAAATAATTTTTGTTAAATTGATTAATTGTCTAATTGTTCAATTTTTTAAATGTTCTTAATTCGATTGTTCTATTGTTCAAGTATTCTGCATTCAATCCAAAAATAATAACACGGTCACGCTTTAATAATTAAAATGCTTTATGGGCTCTCCTTTTTCGCCGATCTCGGTCATTGCTTCAATGCCTATCCGGAGATGCAGGTTCAGGAATTTTTCGTTCACTTTTTTATCCATCTCCTCGGTTTTTATGCCCTCCGGTACCATCGGCAGGTCGGACACAAGCAGCAGGGCTCCGCGGGGAATCTGGTTGATTAGTCCCACGATAAATACCGTCGCCGTTTCCATATCTATACCGATCGTATAAAGCTGTTTAAGATATTTCTTAAATTTATCGTCCCATTCCCATACGCGCCTGTTTGTGGAATATACCACTCCCGTACGGTATTCCAGTTTACGGCGGATAATCTTATCCGATACGAATTTGTGCAATTTAAATGAAGGCATTGCGGGCACTTCCCTCGGGGCATAGTCGTCGCTTGTGCCTTCGCCTCTTATGGCGGCAATGGGCAGGATGAAATTACCTATCTCCGTGCTTTTCTTAAGTCCTCCGCACTTGCCGAGAAACAGCACGCCTTTCGGCTTCCTTGCAATTAAAAGGTCCATGATCGTCGCGGCATTAGCGGATCCGATGCCGAAGTTGATAATAGTTAAGCCGTCCCGGTTGGTTGCCGTCTGCATGGGTTTTCCTACGCCTTTGATCTCGCAGTTAAATATTTCCGCGAACCTGGTAACGTAATTATGGAAATTCGTCAAAAGCATGTAGTCCCCGAACTCTTTTAGAGGAGTACCGGTATAGCGCGGGAGCCAGTTCCTGGCTATTTCAAGTTTAGTTTTCATAAGGGATTTAATTGTTATTTAAAATTTGAATTTCAAATATAACAATGTTGATAATAATTAGATTTGATTATTATGCGGATCTGGATACTGGATGCTGGATGCTGGATGCTGGATACTGGATGCTGGATACTGGATGCTGGATACTTGATGCTGGATAATTTAATGTATATAATTTGGTATGTGCGCATGACTGCATGAATAAAGAGCGCATGGGATTGATGATTGTCGATTGATGATTGATGATTGAATAATAATTAATTCTTGTTTTCTAAATAAGTCATTAAATGTCATTTATAGTCATTAGTGTCACTAATACTAATCAGGTCATTTATAGTCGTTAAGTCATTTTGATGTTAATTCATGAATTTCCAACAACCAACCGCCAACACCCAACCTTCCACCCTCGACCTCCAACCGCCAATCCCCAAGCCTACACCACAGACCACAGACTACAAACAACAGACCACAAACTATTTCAAGAGAATCATCTTCTTCGTCCGAACAAACGAACCGGCGATAATCCTGTAGTAATATACCCCGCTGGCAAGGTTTGTTCCGTAAAAGTTAAGTTCGTGTTTTCCTGCCGTATACTCGCCGTCGGCCAGTTCTGCAACCTGCTGTCCGAGCTGGTTGTAAACGGTGATTCTCACTTTGGACGCTTCGGGCAGGTTAAAATCTATCTTTGTAGAGGGATTGAAAGGGTTAGGATAATTCTGCGAAAGAGAGAATTCTTTCGGTGTTAGTTCCGCCTCGTATTTGACTCCCGCTACAATATAACCAACATACGCGCGGATTAAATACTCGTACGTAGTAGAATCGGATACAAAATATAACCATCTGGGACTACCTGTTGAAGGCTGCGTTTCATATGTAAAACTATTTGCGAAATTATTCCCCGGGGTTTCGGTAATCATAACATTGGGACTATTTGAAGAAGGAATTATAAAAGCCACCGCAAACGGTACACTGGTAGAAATATTATAAGATGATAAATCTACTTTAGCCCAGTTAGGCCACGGAACCGGATAAGGATACGGCGGTTTTGTATTTATAGATGCCGTAAACGGACCGGCAAGTTTGGTTGCCAGAGGCGTTACCGTAAACCGCGGGTTATACGACCACACTCCTCCAGTAATCGAACCTGCGTTTCTTAACCCTATTCTCACAGAATCCAAAACCCCTCCTGTTACGCCGTTAAAAACTACGCAAACCGTATCTCCCGCCGAGAGGTTAAGGTAGCCGGTTGGTTCCGTGCTGTCCCATTTAAGTTCCGTAACAGAGTTGGACAAAACGCCGGTGGATGAAAACTTAATAATCGATAAAGCGGACGCAGCCGTATTTATTACCGCAAAATGAACGGTTTTATATGTTGTACCGAAATCCGGCAGGGAAAAAGGAGTACCTACAGCAACATCCTCTATGCGGTCAGGAACATTATTGCCTATTTCCAGCGCTTTGATCGTGGTTGTACCCCCTGATCCGGTGAACTGAATATTCAAATTGCTGTCGTTGTTGAAGGTAATGTAGGAGGCGGCCTGCATCAATACAGATATTGAAGAAGACGCGTTGGGATTGCCGTACGTAACCGAAGCTGCGGCAGGTATTCCCGGGTATATATAACCGTAAGCCGTATTCACGCTTCTGTTGTTCATTTCGTTCGCAATTTCCCAATTGACAATGAGGCTGCTGAGCGGTATGGAATAATTTTGCGAGAGAATTTTATCAAGAGCGGGTTCTCCGACAAGTCCGTATGTTCTGTTGTCCAGGACAATCTGTTTCAATATACCGACACCGAACTGTTCTTTAAGATAAAGGAAGAATCTTTGGGCTCTTGCATAATCGGTAAGCACGGCATTATTATCTCCGCTTCTCCAGTCGAACAGGTAATGATTAGGCTCGTTGGCATAGAGGCTCTGCATTGAAGCCGGATATCCGCATACCATTTCGGCAACCATCGAAAGCCCTTCGTTTACAAATGTTAATTCGGTGCTTTTTTGATGATAGTTCCAGTTTATCATGTGCTGGAATTCATGGGCGGCCGTTTCAAGGGCGGTCTCCAATCCGTCGGCGGTTTTAAGATTGGTAGGGTTGGCATCCATATAATATATTTCCGCATTATTATATCCGGTTTCGTTCGCGGCATTAAAGAAGCCCGCGACGTAACCACCTCCGACGGTGGAATCGTAACCGTCCTGTATATTTAGAATTAAAATAATAATCCGCGGATCGTTATCTACATCAGGAGGACTGCCGTAAGTATCGACATCGGTCTGGTATATTCCCTTATTCGGGTCGGCCGGGGTCCTGTTATCCCAATCGTTGACAACAGCAGCAACTGCTGCGGAATCGACCGTGGATCCCCAAACATCGTTTGCCACGAATACATAACAATTAGTTCCCACCGCCCGGCATGTGGAAGGAACCGTATAAGTTAAACTGTTGGTAATATTCCAGGTTGTCCATCCGTGCAGATCGCCTACTTTAAATCCCCACGCCTCTTTTTTGCTGAGGGCCTGCTTTTCAAAATAATCCGGATACTCTTTCAGGAATTGGGCGACCTTTAATTCCTGCTGCCGTTCGAATTCTCCCGCATAAACCGGATAGCTTTTCGGCAATCCCTTTTTTTCAACCGCTTTATTAATTTCAGCCTGCGGAAAAGAATAGGCCGCAAATAAGAAGACTAATAATATTGTAAAATACCGATGCATATAAAACCTCGTTTAATATAAAATCTTATCGCCCGTTATAAATTTTTATTGTGATCCGGCAGGCAGTAATTCAATTTTTTCAACCTTAATTACCTTTTGGTTCAAGTTATTTGTGGATACTTTGCTGAAGTAAATCTTTGCGGTTCTGCCCTGATTGCCGGATATCTTTTTCCTTTCCGCGCCGCTGCAATCGAGAATATAAAATTCGTATTCGTTTCTTACCGCAAGTTCAGTAAACGGTTCGTTGTTAACCATTTGTATTTGTCCCGTAACAGACCTCTCGCCGGAATTATTTTTTGAAGACGAACAACCTGCAGAAACAGCAAGAATAAAAAAAGACAGAAATAAAGGGACATTTAAAACAGAAAATTTATGCATTGGTATGACCGCAATCTTTAATCTTTCTTCAAAGATATTTATTTATCGAAAATTATAGTAATAAGTTTAACAAATTTAGTATATGAAAGCAGTAGGAAAAAGAGAAAAAGGAAGAAAATTCACATACGGAATATTTAATATAAAAATTGTTTTCCCATTGACAGAAATCGAGTTTGTATATGCAAGAATATATAATTTTTATAAATTATCCTGTGACATATATCCCGTAAATTCGATTTCGGGTTCCCGTAACTTTACTTCTGTTATTCGTCACCAAGCGAATCCTGCAGCTTTTTGATAAAATCCTTTCCCCCGACGGCGGATAATACAACTGCCAACGCCCCCAGCGAAATAAAAACCGTTGCAAAACCTATTATCACTATTTCGCGCGCTATATCAAGTTCGGCCATCGCCATAGCGGAAAAGAAAACGAGCAGCACCGATTTAATAAAACGCGAGATTAAAATTGCACGCGGTACTTTTTCCTTTATTAAAGCGGTTTGAGCCGCTCTTGAAGACCAACCTGAAATAAACCATCCCAGGCCGAAGATCAGCAGGGAAATCAAAATTTTCGGGACGTAAAAGATAATTCTTTCCAGCACTGCAGAGAATATGGAAAGCTTCCATACATTAAGAGCGTCGTTGAAAAATATTATGAAAATTATAAAGAAAGCAATATTGCCTACATAATTGTAAAAACTGTACCTTATGTCGGCCTTCGCAAAGTCCTTACCCCATTTGAAGCTGACTAAAAATCTTTCCAGCCTGAGCAGCACCGCGATCTGTATAATAAATCTTTTCACAAGCCAGCCGAGCAGCCAGCCGATTACGACAAGCAAAATTCCGCCTAATAAACTCGGCAGATACCCTATTATATTTTTACCCATGTCAGAAAAAACCTGACTGAAGCTGCTATCCATTTTTTGCTCCTTCCAATTTGTAGGGTTTAAATAAAGAAGACCAGAAAGAAGGTCTTTCTTCATATTCCTTGGCCCATAAAACAGGGCACTTAACCTGTTCGGTTATTTCCTGCGCAAGTGATTTTGCAAGAAGCAGTTCCAGGAAATCGCCTGTTCTTCCGCCCATTAAAAGCAGATCCGCATGTCTGGATCTTCTTAAAAGTCCGCGCAGTATGTCGGTATCGTAAACGGGTTCCACGTTTGCGTCCAGGGAAAATTCCTTCAAGGTTTTTTTAACCTGGGTTAATTTTTCTTCGCGTTCGATCTTGGGAAGCGACGGGTCGAACACTATCGCAACATGAAGCTTTGCATTGTACAGTTCGGCGAGGTAAGGCGCTATCTCGGTAGCGAGCAATGTGTGCGCGTCCGGGCTGTAGGGAATAAGTATGTTTTTTACCTGGGCCGGGTCGAATTCTCCGTGCAGCACCGCAACTTCGGTAGGCGCTTTTTGGAGGACGGTATCTATCATAGAGGAGAACATCCTGTCGAAGAAAGTAGGCTGCTTTTTTCTGCCCGAGACTATAAAATTACATCCCTCTTCAATTGCGGTGTCGATAATACCCTGGGAAATCCGGTGGGATACTTTTACCAATGTTCTTACAGGAACGCCGGCGGCGTTGACAATCTCTTCGGCTTTATTCAATATCGAAGCCGAGCGCTCGCTTACGTCCAGACCGGTCATTAGTTTTTCTCCCTCCTCAACCTCGATCACGCTCAGCAGAAGTATCCGGCCGTTGTTCTTCTTTGCCACGGCAATTGCTATCGATACCATGCCGGGCATGGTTTTTTGGTTCGACAAGCATACAAGTATGGTGTATTCTTTCCTTTCAATTCTCTCCAGGGCTTTTACTTTCCTTATATATTCCACTTCCCTACCGGCGGCGTAAAACTTATAAACGGTCATTCCAAGGGCGATCCATACTATTGTTACGATCCAAGCTATTAAACTGTAGTTAAACATATAAATCGCAATGAAGAGAAGCATCGCGATACCGACTATGGAAAGCCACGGGTAAAAAGGCACGAAAAATCCGCGGTCGAGGTCGGGCCTCTTTTTACGCAGCCTAATCATGGCGATATTTACCTGCAGGAAGAGCAGCAGAAACATTATATCCGCGGCGCTGGCAACGTCTTCGATAGGCAGCGAAACGGCCATTATAATGATTATAACCAGGGAAACTAAAATCCCCCAGTGCGGCGTAAAATTCTTCGAATGTACTTTGCTGAAGAAAGTAGGGAAATTTCTGTCGCGTCCCATCGCGAAAGCAACGCGCGAAGATGAAAATATGGTTGCGTTTAATGCGGACATGGTGGAGATCAACCCTCCGAACAGCAGCATTATGCCGCCGCCCGAGAAAAAGTTTCTTGCAACATCCACAAGAGCGATTTCCTTTTTCTCGGCAAGGTAGGCCCAGGGAGACATATTACCGGGATGTACCGACCCGATGGCGGTAACGGCTACCAGAAGGTAAATCGGCACCACAATCAAAAGGGAAATGAAAACCGCACGCGGAATATTCTTTTTCGGATTTTTTATTTCCTCGGAACTTTGAGCGATTACTTCGAATCCCTGGAATGCGATAAAAGTCAGGCCCATGGCTTTAAAAATTCCGCTCCAGCCGCTCGGCATGAAGGGACTAAAAGTAGCCGTCCAGTCAGGTTTTCTCAGCATCAGTTCTGCACCGAAGCCGATAAATATAGCCAGTATGACTATCTTAGTGATAGTTACCAGGTTGCCTATTTTTCCGGTTTCAGATGCGCCCCTGAAATTAACGTAGGCAAAAATGATCGCCGCCGCCGCGGCGAGCAATTTTTGCGCGGAGAAGAAACCCCATTGAGGAATATTTATTGAAAACTCTTTAAATACTAATTCGAAATACGCGCCGAAGCCCAAAGCATACAGACTGCAGGCAACGGCATGAGCGAACCAGCCCATCCAGCCGGATATAAAACCGTTCCACCTCGGAAGCCCTTCCTTCACCCAGAGGTAGCCTCCGCCGGCATCGTGGTAACACGAACCTAATTCGGCATAGGACATCGCGGTAAATAAAGCCACTAATCCGTTAAGTACGAACGTAATTATTATTGCCGGGCCCGCAACACCTGCGGCAATCCCGATCAGAACGAAGATGCCCGCTCCAATCATGGCGCCGACGCCTATAAGCGTTGCATCCATCAGGCTCATTTCGCGGCTGAGTCTTACTTCCGCGTCGAATTTTTTCATTTAAATACTCCTTATCCTTGGGAATATTCATTTATTAAAAATTACGGTGGGTCCTGGGCGTAAAATAAAAAAAGTAAATAAAATTAACATTACCCTGCCGCAAAATAATTAATGCGTGTTTTCGAAAAGCACAAACGGTTTTCAATTGGTTTACCGAACGGATTTTCATTATCTTGTACCTTATTAAATTCTTCCATATGCCCGCAATAAAAAAAAGAATTAAATTAAAATGGATATTGAAATCGTACACGACAAAGTAAACCGGAAATTTTACGCCGTTGTCGACGGCAGAGAAGCATACCTCTATTACGAGATGCCGGGTACGGACCGGATGAATATGCTTTCGACATATGTTCCCCGAGAACTAAGAGGCCGCGGCATTGCCGGCAAAATCGTCGAAGAAGCCTTGAAATACGCTGAAAAGAATTCCTTTAAGGTTCTGCCTTCGTGTTCTTACGTCGAAGATTATTTATACAAACATGATGAGTACGGACATTTGAGAATATAGGAAAAAAAGCCGCACCGGCTGCCGGAACGGCTTTTTATTAAGGCAAACGAATTCTATTTCTTAAGCTTGGCGTTTAAAATCATTTCAGGAACTTTCAGAGCTTTTGAGATCGGACAGCCTTTCTTGGCATCTTCGGCGTGCTTGTGAAAAGTGGCGTCGTCTATTCCTTCCACGTCGGCAACGGTGTCCATTTCGATTTTCGTTATTGTAAAGCCGCTGTCAAGTTTCACGATGTGAACCTTGTCTTCAGTTTTAATCGAATTGACCTTAAACCCCGCACCGGAAAGCCCGTTGGCAAGCGCCATCGAAAAACATGCCGAGTGAGCCGCGCCGATCAATTCTTCGGGATTTGTTTCATTCCCCTGTTCGAACCTGGATACGAAGTTGTATACCGTATTTTTCAAAACACCGGATTCTGTCGAAATATTACCGCTGCCGCTTTTCAAATCGCCGCGCCATTCCGCTGAAGCTTTTCTAACTGGCATAATTTATTCCTTTCTATTTTTTATGATGATTCCCTTCTTGTGGCCAAGAATAATAATATTTTATGCCGCACATGTCAAAATAAATATTATCGTCGACAACTCAAATCACATGTAAGGTGATTGAATACAGCAAATTAATTATTTTATTACGGATAAAATCTTAAACCGAATGCGGCATCAACGGCCGAACCGAAATCGGGTGTAATTCCCACAAGCATGCCTACTTCGAAAAAAACCTCAAGGGGAGTCTTCTGCGGTTCGTAGTTGACCCCGAACAGTCCCCTAACGCCGAATCCGGTTCCGTTCTGACGCACATAAAATCCTTCGGAATTTTGGTACCAGAAACCGTGACCTTTACCGAAGCCCAGCGCCCCGCCGGTGCCCGCGTACAGCGTCACAATTTCCGAATTGAACGCATTAAAATGCCACAAATAATCAACATCTAATCTCGGACTGCCGAAGTAGGAGGAACCCAGATCTACAACCCACGCGTTCCGGGGCTGCGTCCAGAACTTCGCCGTTAAGCCGGAAGGGTCGCCGAGCATAATACCGAAACCTATCTTTCTACCCTGAGGAGACTGTGCAAAAGCAGAAGCAGCAATCAACATAACTACAGATAATAAAAATAATAATCTTCGCATGATTTTACCTTCTAGATATAAGTAATGTTTATTATTTTATCATCCCTCCGCCCGTTTCTAATATGTGTATCCTATCTTTATAATATTTTATTACATGTCACACAATATGAACAAATCAAGGAATGAATGGAATTATCCTCCGAAAATTAAAAGCTTTCCCAAATAATTCATAATTGCGGTGACTGCAAATATGTGACACCTATTAAATGCGTTCTTTATTTAATTGAAATAGTGTAAATAATTTTTAATCTTGTTTGCGCGGAGAATCAAAATTAATAATCTATTATAAAAATTATAATTTAAGGTGTATTATGGATACACAGCGGGAATCCGTTGCTCTTGGCGAGAGCATCGGAAGGAATTTACTTCTAAAGAAATTTAAGAAGGTAAGAAGTTTTACCGACAATTTATGCAGGAATTTAAAAACCGAAGACTTTGTCGTTCAGTCAATGCCGGATGTCAGCCCGACAAAATGGCACCTGGCGCATACAAGCTGGTTCTTCGAAGCATTCGTTTTAATGCGGTCGTCCGCGGATTATCAAAACTTTAATCCGGTCTATAAATATCTTTTCAATTCTTATTATGTTCAGATGGGAGAAAGGTTTACCAGGTCCAGGCGCGGCCTTCTATCCCGCCCGACCGTTAAAGAAGTATTCGAATACAGGAGCTATATCGATTCACGGATAGCAGAATTCATAGAGAAAAGCAGCGAAGAACTTTATTCAAAATTCTGCGGAATAATCGAAATCGGGATTAATCACGAGCAGCAGCACCAGGAATTAATGATAACCGACATTAAGCATGTATTCTCAGTTAATCCCATGTACCCAGTTTATATTAATACGGAAATACCCGCCGTCGAATCGGTGACGCCGTTGGAATGGATAAAGATGGAAGGAGGGCTGTATGAAATAGGCTACGGCGGCAAGGAATTTTCTTACGATAACGAAACTCCCGTGCATAAGGAATATGCAGGCAACTTTAAAATCGCTTCCAGGCCTGTAACAAACAGAGAGTACCTGGGCTTTATTAACGATAAAGGCTATCAAACACCGTGGCTTTGGCTGTCCGACGGCTGGGCGACCGTTGAAAAAGAAAACTGGGAAGCCCCGCTGTACTGGACGAAGATCGAGGGAGAATGGTTCAATTATAAACTTAACGGGTTTCAAAAAATCGACTTAAACGAACCTGTATGCCACGTCAGCCATTACGAAGCGGACGCGTATGCAAGATGGTCCGGCGCCAGGCTGCCGACAGAAGCCGAATGGGAAATAGCCGCAAGCGGTCTCCCGGTTGAGGGGAATTTTGCCGAGCGTGAAATTTTCCATCCCGCTGCCGTTAACGCCGGCAAGAACGACGGTCAAATTTGCCAGATATTCGGAGACGTGTGGGAATGGACGGGAAGCGCTTATCTTCCTTACCCGGGTTTTAAACCTGCGGCCGGCGCACTCGGCGAGTATAACGGGAAATTTATGTCCGGTCAAATGGTCTTAAAAGGCGGATCGTGCGCAACGCCAGAATCGCATATCAGGAAAACTTACAGGAACTTCTTCCAGCCTTCTTCCCGCTGGCAGTTTACGGGAATAAGACTGGCGAAAGAATCCGATTAAAACTCCAAGGAATATCCAATGGAAATAAAATTAGCGGAAGCGTATAAAGACGAAATGGTTTCGGAGATTTTCGAAGGCTTAATGAAAAATCCGAAAGAGCTGCCGTGCAAATTGTTCTACGACGAGAAAGGCTCCGCATTGTTCGAAGAGATTTGTCTGGTCGACGAATATTACCCTACCCGCACCGAAATCGAAATAATGGAAAACCACATCTGCGAAATTACTTCCGAACTTGGTGAAGAGATACTGCTTGCGGAGCTGGGAAGCGGGAGCAGTATAAAAACGCGGCTTCTGCTCGAAAACTTAAATAATTTAACATGCTATGTGCCAATAGATATTTCGTCGGAATTCCTTTTCGAAGTTGCTAACGGATTGAAAGAAAAATACCCGCACATCAATATTCACCCGCTGACAGCCGATTATACAAAAGAATTCGAACTACCGCAGCAGCAGGATAATTTTAAAAAAACCGTTTATTATTTTCCCGGATCCACAATAGGCAATTTCACTCCGGCAAAGGCAAAAATATTTTTACGCAGGCTGGCTTCAATGCTGAAGGAAAACGACGGACTGCTTATCGGCGTCGACCTGAAAAAAGATAAATCTGTACTTGAGGAAGCATACAACGACTCCGCCGGCATTACCGCCGAATTTAACCTGAACATTCTGAACCACATCAACAATACGCAAAATTCGAATTTCGATTTGAATAAATTCAAGCATCATGCATTCTTCAACGAAAAAGAAAGCAGAATTGAAATGCATTTGATAAGCTCGGAAGATCATGAAGTAATAGTTGCCGGAATGCCCGTCAAATTTAAAAGAGACGAACATATCATTACGGAATATTCTTATAAGTATACGCCGGAAAGTTTTAACGAACTCGTATCCGAGCGCTTCCGCGTAAGAAAGGTATGGACAGACGGAAGCGGTTATTTCAGCGTCCAGTACCTAAGCGTAAAATAGTCAGTTAAGTCCGGTTTCCGGAAAACTCGCCGGCGTATAAAGACATCTTCCCGTTATCCTATTTAAAAATAATAATACCGTCGTTAAAATTTCTGGATTACTATAAGTAAAATTAATGCGGCGAGAAGCGTTACCCACAGAATTATGGCGCCGGCGGTTGCTCTCCTGGCCTTTTTTTCCTGCCAGTATTTTACGGGATGTATCCCGCGCGCTAAAAAAGTTAAAACCCCCGAAAGATTAATACAGATAATATTCGTAAGAAATAGAAATAAAGCTCCGTAAGCCGAGTTAAAATTACCGGCGCCGATCATAATTCCAAGAGTTACCAGCGAGGGTAGAACTGCTAATGAGATGGTGACCCCGATTAAGATAGTCGATAATCCGATAGTCAACGATAATGCGCCGGCGGCACCGGCTGCCAGGGATAATATAATGTCACCTATTTGCGAAGAACTGTAGTCTTTAATAACTCCTATGCCGGGAGCAGGTTTTAATATCAGACCGATAATTACCGATACTGCTAAAGCCGCAAAAATATAGGACAGGCTTGTAAGCGAAGATTTTTTTATAAAATTAAAATCCCCGAGAGTTGTTCCCAGAGACAAGGCCATGTTCGGGCCAAGCAAAGGAGCAATAACCATAGCTCCCACTATCATAATGTTGCTGCCCTTTAGGATTCCGAATGCGGCGACAAAAGTCGACAAAACTACCAGGGTAAGATATACCATGTTTAATTCTGATATGTCGGAAATTTTACTGAAAAGTTCTTCAATACTTAGTCGCTCGGCCCGGGATAAAAAACCGAATTCCTTACTTTTAGATTTCTTTTTATCCCTTGCGTCTTCTTCCGGCAGGGTTGCTTCAAGAGGCAGCAATACTATCCTAAAATCCTTCGAACCGGAAAAGGCATTGCTCAACGCATTCAGCATTTCTCCGGTTCTTTCGGCATCTAATAAAATTTTTACTATATCCTTGCCGTCCTTTGAATTTAACCTCCACAAATCAATAAACGGGTGATCCTTAAGAATGTCTTCAATCTTATCGGATCCGTCCGCTCCAATAACCGCCTCTATTATTCTAAGTGCCATATGATATTTATTTTATCGTTTATTTATTTAGCAGATAGTAAAAATAAAAAAACATATTTAACGTGATTCAGGTTGACCGGTTATTTATGCGGTTTTATTCCTCGGCTTTCATTCCCATTTGCGCCCATTCTTCGCGGGCCGGCCCGTAAATCCCGGGGACTTTCAGACCTGCCATCCTCATAAGCACGGTAAGCTGGGCGCGGTGATGAATTTGATGTATTATCAAAACAGATAGTATAGTCCCTTTCTCCCACTGTTCCCCGTACATATTCACTTTATCCGTAAGGTCCCCGTCCTTCCAATTTTTTGCGATCGATTCGATCAGGCTGTCGGATGATTTCTTGTATTCTTCGCAAATATCGTTAAGGCTCTGAGGCACCTGCGAATTCTCACCGGGTCCTTCTATGTGCAGCCCGGTTCTGTTCATCATTTCGGGGATCGATCCGGTAATATGCCATGCAAGGCGTCCCGGCGTTCTCAGGTTTTCGCTGAATTTCTTGTTTAAAGATTCGTCGTTAAGATTATTGAAAATCTTAAGTGTGGCTTCGGATTCGCTTTGCCAGTCATTAATAAAATCATGTATTTTATAATACATTGCTCCCTCTTTTAATTTGTTGCTTATTAATATAACTACATTTGGAAAATTTGAGAAAACCCGTTTAATCAAGGTTCTTCAAAATATCTTTTAATTTTTCCAGACTGCTTTTCCAGTCCCGCTGTTTCGTTCTTTCCCTTTCGACAATCTCAGCGGCCGCATTAGTAATAAACTTTTCGTTGGAAAGTTTCTTTTCTATACCCGATAAAACACCTTCGAGCCTGGCTATTTCTTTTTGAAGCCTTGCCCTCTCTACATCCAAGTCTATGAGTCCTTTCAGCGGTACGAATATCTCGCAGTTCCTCAGAACCGCCGAAGCGCTGGCTTTCGGTTTTTCCAGGCTGTTGTCCGCGGTTACTTCTTCGGCCCTTGCAAGTTTTTTAATGTAATCGATCTGGTAATCTTTTACAGCGGACGATTTTATAAATACGTTGATAAATTTGGAGGGAGGAATGTTCATTTCGCCGCGGATGTTTCTTATGGCGGTAATAATATCCTGAACAAATTCCATCTCTTTTTCGGCTTCTTCGTTTATCGACGATCCGTCAGCCGGCGGATAAGCCGAAACCGAAATGCTTTCCCCGTCTTTCCTTTTCTCTATCAGGTGCCATAACTCTTCGCTGATAAAAGGCATGAAGGGATGAACGATTTTTAAAAGACTTTCGAATATACCGAGCGCCCTTGTGAGCACTGCGGATTTTACTTCGTCGTCGTCGGAATAAAGCCTGTTCTTGGCAAGCTCTATGTACCAGTCGCAGAAGTCGTTCCAGACGAACGAATAAATAATTTTGGACGCGTTGTTAATTTCGAATTTCTGCATCGCATTGTCCAGATCGATCAAAGTCCTGTTCAGCCTTGACGATATCCACTTATCCGAGAAATCGAGATGCCTGCCGGAGAGTTTTTTATTTACGCCTGCGCTGCCGTCATCCCCGTTTAGGCCGGAAAGATTCATCAGCAGGAACCTGCCCGCGTTCCAGATCTTATTGGCAAAATTCCTTCCTATCTCGCATTTGTCAGTGCTGAACAAAACATCCTGACCAAGAGGGGCAAGATAAATCACCGTGAAACGAAGTGCGTCGGCGCCGTATTCCGAAATAACATCCAGGGGGTCGGGAGAGTTTCCTAGCGACTTGCTCATTTTCCTTCCCTGTACATCCCTTATTATGCTGGTAAAGTACACGTGCTCGAACGGGATATCGTGTTTGAAATGAAGTCCCGCAATAATCATCCTGGCCACCCAGAAGAAGATAATATCGGGCGCGGTCACAAGAACATTCGTCGGATAATAATAATCCTGTTCTTCGTGCGTCCTGAAAACGTCGTAAGCCCAGAGCCAGCTCGAAGCCCAGGTATCAAGCACGTCCTCGTCCTGGACAATATTGGTCGAACCGCAGTGCGGGCATTTCTCCGGAGGCTCCGCCGATACAATAGGGTTCTTGCAGTCAATATTGCAGTGATCGTCGCCCACGCAGTACCAAACGGGAATTCTATGCCCCCACCATAGCTGCCTCGAAATACACCAGTCTTTTATCCCCTCCATCCAGTGCTCGTATGTTTTGATCCAGTGATCGGGATAAAATTTGATTTTACCGTTTCTAACTACTTCAAGCGCCGGCCCGGCCAGTTCTTCCATCTTCATGAACCACTGTTCGGAAAGATACGGTTCGATTGGTACGCCTCCGCGTTCCGAGTATCCCACATTGTTTTGATAATCCTCAACCTTTTCCAGAAGTTCAAGTTCTTTAAATCTTTCAACTACTTTTTCTCTTACGACATACCTGTCGAGTCCTTTGAATTCTTCCGGCACGTTATGGTTGGTCGTGGCATCGTCGTTGAAAATATTTATTACCTCAAGGTTATGGCGCTTGCCCATTTCGTAATCGTTTACGTCATGAGCCGGGGTTACTTTAACCGCGCCGGTGCCGAAGTCCTTGTCGACATATTCGTCCGCAAATACCGGGATCTCGCGCTGCGCGACGGGAAGAAGTACTTTTTTTCCGATAAGGTCTTTGTATCTTTCGTCATCGGGATTAACGGCGACGCCGGTGTCTCCCAGCATCGTTTCGGGCCTTGTAGTGGCAACAACAATAAATTTATCCGTCCCCATAACCGGGTACCTTAGGTACCAGAGTTTGCCGTTTACCGTTTTGTAGATTACTTCTTCGTCTGATATGGCGGATTTTGAGGCCGGGCACCAGTTCACCATCCGGTATCCTCTGTATATTTTGCCTTCGTTATAAAGTTCGACAAAAGTCTCTATGACTTTTTTATAATAATCGTCGTCCATGGTAAACCGTTCGCGTTCCCAATCGCAGCTTACGCCGAGCTTCTTTAACTGCTGGATTATTATACCGCCGTATTTTTTCGTCCAGTCCCAGCAGTATTTTAAAAACTCATCGCGTCCTATATTATATTTTTCAATTCCTTTTTCCTTAAGATAAGCTGTTACTTTGGTTTCCGTTGCAATCGAAGCGTGATCCGTTCCCGGGACCCAGCATGCGTTAAAACCCTGCATCCTTTTGGTCCTTACAATTATATCCTGAATCGAATTGTTGAGAATATGTCCCATCGTCAGAATTCCGGTAACGTTCGGGGGAGGAATCACCACCGTATAAGGCGTTTTTTCTTCGTCGATTTCTGAACGGAACAGGTTATTGTAGGTCCAGTATTTATACCATTTATCCTCTGTAGCGGAAGGATCGTAAGCTTTGGGAATCCCGGATAAATTTTTCTCAGCCATCGTTCTCTCTGGTTTATCTTAATTTGAAAAGCAAATATAATTAAAAATTAAGAGAGGTGTGAAGGCATAAAAAAACCTTTTGTTTGATAAAAATATAGACTAAATTCCTTCCAATAACTTGTTGATTTATCCGTCCGATTATTTCATAAGCATTTTAAAACGGGAGGCTCTTATGAAATCTCTATTGTCTCTGTTATGTTTATCCATGTTATTGTTTGTACAATGCTCCTCGGAAAAGAAACCCGAAAAACCGCCGCTGGCAAAGGCCGAACCGGTTGAGGATGTTTATTTCGGCGTAAAGATCAAAGATCCCTACCGCTATATGGAAAACCTAAAAGATACGACGGTGCAGAAGTGGATGAAAGCGCAGTCGGAATATGCCCGCTTAGTGCTTAACAGTATTCCCGGCAGGCAGACGCTGATCGATAAAATGCAGGAATTCGACAAAAGAAAATCTTCGAAAGTAAGCAGCCTGAGAATTACGGATAACGATGTTTATTTTTACCTGAAGACCACTCCCGCCGACGAGACGGGAAAACTATATACAAGGAACGGCTTCGAGGGGAAAGAAGAATTGCTTTACGATCCGGCGTCGTTCAGCAAGGATACGACTTTGAAATATGTCATAAGCGATATTTCGCCGTCGCGCGACGGTTCCCTGATTGCCTTCGAAGTGGCCCCCAACGGCTCCGAAAGTTCGGTTATGCTGATCATGAACGTTAAAGACAAGAAGCTTTACCCGGAACGCATCGACCGGTGCTGGGGTGCCGGCATTTCATGGCTCGCAGACAACAAGTTCCTTCTTTTTAACCGGCTCCAGTCGAGCGATGTGCATAATATGGACAGGGAAAAGAACAGCAAAGTTTACCTGCATAAATTAGGATCGGACCCGTCCGGGGATAAGGAATTTTTCTCCCGCGCAAAAAACCCGGAACTGGGTATCAGGCCGGAAGATATTCCCGTTGTAAAGTACGACAATGACAGCCGCTATTTATACGCTTTTGCTTATACCGTTGACAGGAGGCTGAATGTTTTTTATGCGCCGGCAAGCGAAGCTAACAGCCCGAAAATCGGCTGGAAACATTTATTCTCTCCAGGCGACGAAGTCTACGATTTTTCCGCGACCGATAAAGACCTTTACATATATACGCCGAAGAACGCGCCGAATTTTAAAATTCTTAAAACCTCGCTGAAAAATCCCGATATTGAGCACGCTGCAGAAGTAGTCCCGGAAGACCCGGATGCCGCCATAACTTCTTTCGGTTTAACAAAGGAAGCTTTGTATTATACGGTTACGAAAAACGGTGTAACCGCAAAGTTATTGCGTCTCCCGTACGGTTCCTCAAAAGCAGAGGAACTGCAGCTTCCGTTTGCCGCAGGAACCATAGATTTGAGTACAAAGGGATTCAAGTTCAGCGACGTCTGGGCAACCATTGCGGGGTGGACGAGCGATTACAAAAGGTTCCGCTACCTTCCTGATAAGAAAGAATTTAAACTCGAAACGCTGTCTTCAATTGCCGAATACCCGGAATATGCCGATTTGACGGTAGAAGAAGTTATGGTTTCTTCTTACGACGGAGTGAAAGTGCCTCTGTCGCTGATTTATAAAAAAGGTCTTAAAAAGAACGGGAATAATCCTGTCTTTATATACGGGTACGGCGCATACGGGTATTCGATGGATCCGTTCTTCTCTCCAAATATGCTCCTGTGGACAGCCGGCAACGGTATTTTCGCCGTGGCTCACGTGCGCGGGGGAGGAGAACTCGGCAATAAATGGTATAAAGCAGGGTACAAAACCACAAAGCCGAATACTTGGAAAGACCTGATTAGCTGTGCCGAATATTTAATAAACGGGAAATACACCAATCCTCAAAAGATTGCCATAAACAGCGGGAGCGCCGGGGGCATACTAATCGGACGCGCAATGACCGAACGTCCCGATCTTTTTGCCGCGGCAATTCCGCAAGTCGGATGCTTGAATACCGTGAGAGCGGAATATTCGCCCAACGGTCCGGTTAACGTGCCGGAATTCGGGACGGTAAAGGATTCGGTCGAATGCATGGCCCTGATTGAAATGGACTCGTACCTCCACCTGAAAAAAGGCGTTAAATATCCAGCTACCCTTGTAACTGCCGGTATGAACGACCCGCGGGTTATAGCGTGGCAGCCTGCAAAGTTTGCAGCCTTGCTGGAAGAGGACAATGCGTCGGATAAACCCGTTCTTTTCTGGACCGATTACGAAGCCGGGCACGGAATAGGCAATACAAAAACGAAACAATTCGAGAGCCTTGCCGATGTATACAGCTTTGCTCTATGGCAGACCGGCAACCCGGACTTTAAACCGGCTAAGATTGAATGAAGAATAATTGAATACTTGAACAATCGAATGCGGAATACTAGTGGCGTTGACTTTGTCATTAGACTGTTCTATATTTAATAGAACAGCTATAGCAGACTAAGAAATGTTTATTAAAATAGATTTTGAATCGGAAGTCCCGATTTACGGACAGATTAAAAATCAGATTATCGAAGGGATAGCATCGGGCAATTTGGCCGAAGGCGAGCCCCTGCCCTCGGTACGGCAATTTGCGGGCGATATAGGAATAAACATGCATACTGTTAATAAAGCATATTTGCTTTTGCGGAGGGACGGATTTGTAACGGTGCATAGAAGGAAAGGGGTTATTGTAAACGGCTCAGTCCAGATGCGGGATCCCGGTTTTATGGAAAAAATTTCCGAAACTATTAAACCGGTAATAGCCGAGGCGTACTGCAAAGGAATTACCGAAACGGAGTTTGCGGAAAAGTGTAAAAAAATATTCTTAACATTCAACAAAGGCTCCGGCAATGACGGCTCAAAATGATATGTTCTGGTTTACGTTTCCGGTAGCGGTTATTATAGCATTTATCGGATTTATTACTCCTTTTCTTTTAAGAGAAGACATCGTATTCGGCTCGCGATACCCGAACGAACTTATTCACCGCCTGGAAACGGGAAAGCTCAAAAAAAATTTCAAACTTATTTATTTATCGATTTATATCCCTCTCCTGATTCTATTCGGCTTCATCATGTATACTTCCCGCTCTATTATTTACTTTAACTACGGGATCATCGGCGAAATAATCATATATATATCGATCTATGCGGTATTTAACGGGAGATCGAAATTATTAAAGAAGGAATTACTGACACGGGAGAAAATACGGCCGCAAAAAGAAATCTTAACTGTAGATACCGATTTCCGCAAAGAGAAATTTCTCATATCGATCCGGTGGTTTCTTCCTTCCCTGCTTATAATTATTTCAAATGCTTTAATATTAATTTTTTTCTACAATAAAATACCCGGTGAAATAGCTACCCATTACAGCCTTGCCGGTACGGCATCTCAGTTTACGGATAAAACTTATTTCCACGTATTGACGGCTCCGCTTACCTCGCTTATAATTTTATGCACGTTCATAATGATTTATTATTCCATTAAAGTAGCCAGGCAGGAAATCGACTCCAATAAACCGGAAACATCAAAATTAAAAGACCGTCATTTCAGGCTGCTCTGGTCCGAATTTGCGGTCATAATCTGCACCGGGATAGTAATGTGGCTGTTCGTCGTTTCGCTGACGGCGGACAAGCTGGTGGTTATTCCGCATAACATTTTCGAAACCTTTTTTATTTCATTCACATTTTTGATTTTATTATACTCGGTTATACTCGGAATAAAGACGGGTCAGTCAGGCAGCAGGTTAAAACTGAAAATCAACGAACCGGAAACGGGTATTAACAATATCGATGACGACTCCAACTGGAAATTGGGAATGATATATTTTAATCCCCGAGACCCGGCAATATTCGTAGCCAAAAGATGCGGCATCGGGTGGACGGTAAATATGGGACGGCCCGCGGTAATAGTGATAGCAATTTCACTAATAGTATTTTTAATAATAACAAAAATTATTTCTAAATAATATGAAAGTTAATTTCCGTGCTCCTGTTTTTTAATTTAATCATTTATTGAAAAGAATGAATTTCCCGACATCTGAATATCCAAAACCGGAAGGATAAAAAATAAAATGAAACTACTCATATTTGCATTTGCATTTTCGCTTCTTACCTCGTCTTGGGCTCAGAGTAAAGACGTCTCCATTGTTGTAAAAGGCTATAAACTAAACGGAACTCTCGAAGCGCCGGATTCAAAAAATCCCGCTGATGTTGTGCTCATAATTGCCGGTTCGGGTCCGACGGACAGAAACGGCAATACAACCATGCTCCCGGGAAAAAACAATTCGTTGAAAATGCTGGCGGATACGCTCTACAACAACGGGATCGCTTCACTGCGGTACGATAAAAGAGGGATCGGCGCAAACGAAAAGGTCAACGAATCCGATTTAACCTTCGACATGTACGTAAACGACGCCGTACAATGGATTAAATTCCTGAGAAAGGACAACCGTTTTTCTAAGATAATAATAGCCGGCCACAGCGAAGGCTCTTTAATCGGAATGATAGCCGCCAGACTTGCCGGTGCGGACAAATTCATATCACTGTGCGGCGCGGGCCGGCCGGCTTACGATCTGATAAAGGAACAGTTAAAAAACAACAATTTGCCGGATCAATTGATGAGCCAGTGCGATGCAATAATGGATAGTTTAAAACAGGGCCGTACGGTAAAGAACGTCAACCCGTCCCTGGCAATGCTGTTCAGAGCCAGCGTGCAGCCGTACCTGATATCCTGGTTTAAATACGACCCGGTTAAAGAAATTTCCGAACTGGCGATTCCCGTTTTGATTATAGAAGGCACGACCGACATCCAGGTTAGCGTAAAAGACGCGGAGCTGCTTGCCGGCGCCGACAAGAATGCCGAACTGGTTATTGTTTAAAATATGAATCATATAGTGAAAGAAGTGCCTACACTCGACAGAGCAGCAAACATTCAAAGTTACAGCAACCCTGACCTTCCTCTTTCGGGAACGCTTTGCAAAGATATCGTAGGATTTATTAAACAATAAAAACTCTCAATCATACGGTCAGTTATTTGATTATATATTGATAGTTCGGAATTTTTACCTGAACGCCGTGGAAGGGTCCTTCAAGGTCGCTGTATTGATCGCCTACATCGCCGGCGATATTGAAACCGCGATTCGCCAGTCCGGTCCTGTTTTTTGATTTGTAATCAAGCGCGGTCATTTCGTATTCACTCGGATTACGGACAATAAGCGTATCGAATTTCGTATAGCCCGCATTAATGAGATTTTTATAAGTTGCCTTATACTCATAATCTTTTCGCCCGGTAAGAAATACAATGCCGAACCCTCTCGATATAAGGTAATCGTATAATCTTTTTACCTGTTCAACGGCCGGTGCTTCGGCTTTATTAATCCATTCGCTCCATAGTCCCGCTGCATAACCGAAGTCGTATTCCTTGTTGAAAGCGTAATTCGATAAAGCGGTTTCGTCGATATCGAAAACAACGATGTCTTTTTTACCGGCCTGGATGTTTTTAAATTCGTTTATTGCTTTGTCAACGGCTTCTCCGGCTTCTTTATCGTACCGGCCGGATTCGTGATATTTTATGACTTCTTCTTTGGCAATACTTAAGTTGAGAGGGGCCGAAAAGCAGGCTTCTAAAATAAATACTATTCCAATAACAAACGCATATACCGGGAAATTCTTCTTCATCTGTTATTAAACCCCATTTAATAATTAATTAAAAGATAATAAAATGCCGGTTTATATCAAGCGGTTAAAAATTTATGGCAGTGTTTTAATTTGTCGATTTAACTCATGGTTCGACCCTGCCTGCAGCACATAGGCATCAACTTAATTTTAATTTATTATAATGTAAGTAATTATATTATAATCAATTGACAGGATGATAATGCTAAAGTTAACTTTACTAATCCCGAAGGGATCACTTATGTGATAAGCCCTTCTCTTTCCAAGGGAAGGGTTGGCATTGCCACTAGGTGGGATGGGTTCGGCAGTTTAAAACTTCCTCAAACCCTCTCCTACCTCTCCCTTACGAAGAGAGAGGTTTATCGCATAAGTGATCCCTTTGGGATTATCGATCATATCTTTACATTATTCATTCTATCTCATACATTTTTACTTGTCATTTTGATTTATAATAGAGCATTATTTTTATTATATATAATCTTTTATATTAATTTAAGTTGACGCCTATGTGCCTGCGGCAGACAGGTTCGCTCAGCATGACAAATGTACAAATTTCAATTGTCATCCCGAGCAGACCTGCCTGTCCGGTAGGCAGAGTCGAGGCGTTGCCCCAAGCCTGTCGAGGGGGAAGTTTCACTCATTCCTAATAATTTATACAAATTAGGACACTACTTAAATTTATTACCTTTATTATTATCGAAATATAAATCGAATAATTTTATTCTCGTACTCGAATAGTACCGCAGAATAACGAACTAGGACGAAATTTTTGGGCCGCCCGCTCTGCTTATTCCGTTACAATGTCTGCCGAGATATTATATAACAAAAGGCGATGACCGGCACAACAGGGGGAATTATTCCCCGCTTCACGACATATATTTTTGTGAAATACTTTTTTATCAATGGATTATTGTTTGAATTTTGCGGATTTTAAAGCATTCAAATTTTAAGGAGTTTTATATTATGGCGGTAATCAGACCGTTTAGAGCATTGCGCCCTTCCGAAAAGAGTGCCAGCCTGGTTGCAAGCGTTCCTTACGATG